>JANMKR010000038.1:0-2184 GCA_031372145.1 Actinomycetota bacterium
AAGAGCACCAGCGCGGGAAACAAGAACACCGCAATCTGGGCGACCGAGTTCTTGACGACCGAGATGGCGAGGTCGGCTTTGCCTTTGGCTGCCAGGGAGATGCCCACGACGTTCTCGACCGCGTTGCCGGCGATCGCAACGATCACGAGGCCGGTGAACGCCTTCGAGATGCCCAGCTTGTCGACCGCCGTATCGAGCGAGCCGACGAACCATTCCGAGACGAACGCGGCGCCGACGCCCGCCAGCGCGAGCAAGCCGATTGACGCGGCCAACGGCACGTGGTGTTCGGCGGGTTTGGCGCCGACGCAGTCGGCATCGTGCGGCATCCGCAGGTAGCCCCACAACCAGAACCCGTAGAGCAGGAGCAGGCAGATCGCACCCATCACCGAGATCTCGAGCTGGTGTTGACTGGCGTGATCACTCACGCTCTCGGACAGGGCGAGCACGACGATGATGAAGGACGCCAGCAACAGCAACGTCGCGGTGTCGTTGGGCAGCCGCTTGTGGAAGCGCATGACACCGTCGGGCGCCTTGGTCGCCCCGGCGACCAGCACGAACCCGAGCACGAGCAGCGCGTTTGCAAACAACGATCCCAGGATCGATGTCTGCGCGACGGTCGTCTCCCCCGCCTTCAACGCGAACAGCACGACGAACAGCTCGGGTAGGTTGCCCAACGTCGATTGCATCACGCCTGTGACCGCCGGGCTGAACCGCTCACCCAAGGCCTCGGTGGCAAACGACACCAGCCAGGCCAGGCCGGCCAAGGCAACACCCGCCGCGATGAAGATCGCAAGCTCAGCTTGGTGGCTGTACTCCAGCGTTGCAGCGACGGCCGTGACGATCGCGATCACCGCCAGGTACAGCCGTTGTCGAGATGTCATTCCCGCAAGCATCGTCGGGATCTTGCCAGCTGCCTCGGGTGCCGTTGCGGGTCAGCCTAGGACGTTGACCGCGTCGAGCAGGCTGTCCAGCGGGACACGCCGGGCGGCCTGGCGCAGCAGTGCGGCCTGCCAGCCCGCCAGTGCGCCTGCATGCTCGGCGTCCGTGATGGCGCGATCAAGCCCGCCACGTGCGACCCGTTCCAACCCGGCGTCGTCCAGGCCGTGCGAGCGGGCAAACGCGGTGCGCGACGCATCGCTGGGCAGGGCGAGTACCAGCGCCTCGCGGGTCGAGCCGACCTGGCAGGCGACCCCGTCGAGCGTGGACAAGACGATCTGCTCGGCCACACGAGCGGCGCCGCTCGGATTGCGCCACTGGCGCGTCACACAGGGATCGGCGACCGGCGAGGCATCGTACGAGCCCCCACCCATCGCCACGTAGGCGCCTGGCAACGCCAATCCCAGCGCGGCGGCGACGGCGATCACCCAGCGCGACGTCATAGACGCACCTCGCGTGCGAGTGCGATCGGCACGAGGCCCGCGAGCGCGAGCAATGCGGCCAGCAAGAACGACCGGGAGAACGAACTGGTGGCAGCCGCGTCGAGGCGATCGTCCAGGCGATCGGCGAGGGCCGCCAGCGCCGGACGCTGGTCCTGGTCGGCATCGAGCGCGTTGATGGTGCGACGCACATCCGGAAGCCGTCCCGGCTCGCGCTGGACGTCAGCGGCCAACCGCGCTGCCAGTCGGAGCTTGGTCGACGGGGCGACGCCGGAATCGATGACGAGCTCGACACCCTTCTGCTCGGCGCGCGAGCGTTGCACATCGAGATCGGCGACGAACACCGGGGTCAAAAGCAGCAACCCCAGCACGATCCCGGCGTGGCGTGAGGCAATGGTGACGCCGCCGTGCAGCGCCGGTCGTGAACGGCCGGCGAGCGCGGCCTCGGTCAAACCGCCGAGCGACAGCGCCAGACCCATGCCCACCAGAATTTGTGCGGGGACGGTCCACCCCCAGCCGGGTGCGGGCATGAGCCCGAGCGCGGCAAGGCCACCCGCGCCCACCAATGCCCCGGCCCCGGCCCGGACACGTGCAGTCCCCAACCGCCGCTCGAGCGGTCCGGTCAACATCGAGGCAGCGGGCAATACCGACACCACTGCCGCCGCCGCCAGCGGTGAGAGTCGCCAGCCCTCGATCAGCAGCAACACGATGAGAAAGAGTGCGGCCGTCAACCCGGCCGACAGCAGGGCGAGCGCGGCGTTGGCTGCGAGGTGCGGTCGACCTGCCGGCACCTGCACTGTGCGTTCGC
>JANMKR010000093.1:0-8312 GCA_031372145.1 Actinomycetota bacterium
GCGTTCGGGTCCGAGACCATCACGTTGGTCAACGCGACATCACCCGTGTTCTTGACGGTGACCGTCCAGGTGACCTGCGTCCCGGACAAGACGACCGGCTTGTCGACCGACTTCGTGATCGACAAGCCCGGAGCGATCACATCGACGACGGCGCTGGCGCTCTTGGGTGCAACGGCGGTGTCCTGCGGGTCTTTTGCGGTGACCGTTGCCGTATTGGTCGTGTCCTGGGTGATCGTGGCGGTGCACGTGTACTCGGAGAAGGCGCCGACACCCAGGTTGCCGATGGGCTTGGCACAGTTCGGCGCGATCGCGTCGGCAACGGCCACGGTGTTGAGCGCGACGTCGCCGGTGTTGGTGACGCGGATCGTGTAGGTCACGAGCGTGCCTGAGAGCACGACGGGTTTGTTGACGGTCTTGGTGATCGCGACCGACGGGTTGATCTTCTTGTTCTTGACGGTGCATGTGACGATGTCGGTCGGGCCGAGCGTCGCGCTGAACGCGGCGCCGGTGAGCGTCACCGGCAGGTTGACCTGCGTCGGGTTGGCCAGGGACTTGACCTGACAGGTCACGCTGACGATCTGGTAACCCAGCTTCTGGGCCTCGGTCAGGGTGATCGTCGAGTTGGTCGAGACGCTGGGCTTCCACTGGAATGTCACGGCGCTGGTTGAATCGGTGCTGCCTGTCCGCGGACCGGCGGGGCCGGCCGACGGGGTCAACCAGGAGTAGGTGCCGGACGCCGTGGTGACGGTGCCGTCGAACGTCCAGCCGGATCCACCCAGCCCGTAGCCCTGGCCGTTGTCGACCAGCTTGTTGAGCGTCACCGACGACTTGCAGAGCTCGTTGACGAGCGTGCGCAGTGCCGTGGACAGGTTGGCGAAGTCCGAGACCGCAAGGACGTCGGTCGTCGCGAGGTTGAGGGACGCCGGGTTGGTGACCGTGTCCGGACCCGAGATCGCGTTGAGGCGACCCAGGCTGGTTGCGTTGTTGAGCGCGGCGCCGACGCCGACGGCCAGAATGTGGCTGCCCTGGGCCTTGATGGCGTTGGCCTGAACAACCGCCGGGGTCAGCGCCGTTGCGTTGGCGACGTTGGTGGCAAACGGCGCAGAGGTTCCGGTGGCGGTCGGGTCACCGTCGGTGATGAACACGACGAGCGGCGCGATGCCTGAGGCGGTGTTGAGGAGCTTGACCTCCTGGAGCGCATCCTCCCAGTTGGTCCACTGTCCGGTCTGCGACGGCGAGTCGTAGACGTCGGCCGGCGCAGAGGCCGTGCCGTTGAAGTACGGCTGGAACGTCGTGGCGAGCGTCCCACCGGCACCGGACGTGACGTTCGTGTAGTTGAACACCCGCTTCGCGGATGAGCCGAACTCGATGACGGCCAGCTGCGAGCCGGTGTCGGCGAGACCGGTGGCGAACGCGTTCGCGGCATTGCGAACCGCGGCCTCGGCCCCCGCTGTGCTCTGGATCGACCCCGACTCGTCGAGGACCATGATCACCTTGGTGCCACATGCGGGCAGCAGGTCGGGATTGGCGGTCGCCGTCGTCGCCGACGCAGTCGAGACGAGGGTCGCCAGCAATGCGAGCAGGATCGCGACGAAACGCGCGATGGTCCGTGCCGGACGCGAGGATGAGTGCGGGTACATGCGGAGATCTCCTTGGACGTATCTGAGGCTGTCGTCCTGAGCAGGAGCTCACGACGGCGGGATTCCTCAAAGAGCCGAGCTTTCAGCATGAAACCCCACATATCGTTCCGTGAGACGTGAGGATTCAGCCGTTTCTGCTCACTCATTGTGAGTGATACCCGCCTAGACGCGTGTCTAGTTTTTCGGGTTTCGAGGTCTAGTCCTGAGCCTGGGCCCGTGTCGTTCCCCCGCGGATGCAGGTCAAAGGCGCCCCGCGACCCCGCCACGAATGGCTGAGAATGCCCGGCGTTCCCCATGAATGCCCTGTCCCGGGCATTCATGGGGAAACGTGCTCGGCGGGGTTGTCACACATGCCGAGTCGCCGGTGCGCGTCTCCCCGAAGACGTCGTGCGGCCACCCGCGCGCGACGGCTCTTGAATGCCGTCACGGCGATCGCCAGATCCACCCCCCAGGGGGAGGGGGACCCGCGTCCGAAAGTCGAGTCCTGTGAAACTCAGACCTGGCCGAAGGTCCAGGTCAGCTGTCTCACGAAGGCGCCCGGATCCCGCTTCGACAAAGGGATTTGGCTCTCGACGCTCCAGGTTGCGGACACATGACGCGCCGGTCATCGAAATTCGGAAATGCTGATGGCCAGATCCTACGTTGCCCTCCAGACCGGACTCCGTCAAAGAGGTGGAACGTGGATCTGCCATTGCTCGCTTCATCGCTCGCCAGCCGCCTCACGAGGTGGACGTTCGCGCTCGCCGCGATGGCCGGAGCGACCTCGCATGGAGCCTCCGGTCATCACGCGAACACGGACGCATCGAATGACACAGGGGAGAGAAACGTGATCATGGCAATCGGGCACACACGGTCGCCCCGCGGCCTTGCGGCGACGCTCACCCTCATCGCGATGAGCGCGTTGCTCGTGCTCAGCGCGCACGCCCAGGCGGCACCGACGGGCACGATGACCCTCAACGTCGTCAGTGCACGGGCCGGCGGAACGGGTGTTCACGCCGGCGACCCGATCACGACGTTCAAGTACATCATCAACGTCGACAACACCGGGACGACCTCGCCGAAGACCCCGCTCGCCGGCAGTGCCTGCGATCCCACGACCCCCGGCTTCGTGGACCCGTTGGTGCCCGCCCACTGCCCGTGGACCTCGATCGCGGGCTCGGCGAGCTCGAGTCCCATCGCGACCCAGGGCGACCAGACCGACTTCGCGACCCCGCTCTCCCTCCCCGCGGGCCGCTACCTGATCTCGGTATTGGCGGACGGCTTCAAGCTCGACGGCGCGCACTTGACGGTGCCGGACAGCGGCACCGTCGCGGTCACCGTGGAACTCCAGCCGACCCCGCTGCCCGACGCGACCGTTCGGGCCTTGGTGTTCCACGACAACGCCCCGGTCAACAGCGCGCCCGACCTTCCGGCCGAGCAGGGCCTCGCCGGCTTCGAGGGTCAGCTGACCGACTACCTCGGCCAGATCATCACGGACGTCTACGGCAACCCGCTCTGCACGACGTACGTCGGCGAGAACGCCGACACGCACGAGATTCCGACCGGCGCCCTCGACCCGAGCGGCGTCCCGGTCGTCGCCACCCAAGGCGGCCACTGCTTCAGCGACGCCTCGGGGATGCTCGCAATCCCCCACATGGGCACCAACCGCTACGCCCTGTCGGTGATTCCGCCCAACGGCACGAACTGGGTCCAGACCACCACCCTCGAGGGCAACCACGACTGGGATTCCTGGGTGATGGAGGGCAACACCGGATACGACACCGAGTTCGTCACAGCCGGTGAGCCCGTCCCGACCGCGGTCTTCGGCTTTGTCCGGCCGACCGCCCTCGCAGGCTCGGCCACGGGCGAGATCAAGGGCGTCGTCGACGCGATGAAGATCTACGTTCCGGCCGTCGGCGGCCTGGCGAGCACCGGCCAGATCTGGGGCGGCCTCAATGGCGGCAAGATCGACAAGCCGATCAACCGGCCGTGGATCGCCCTGACCGATCTGCTGAACGGCGACCAGGCCGTCTACGTCGGCCGCGGCAACGCCGACGGCACCTTCGACATCAAGAACGTCCCCAACGGCAACTACACGATCACCTGGTGGGACGACGCCCAGAACTACATCCTCGACCTCAAGAACGTGACCGTCTCGGCCGGCCAGGTCGAGGACCTCGGGATCCTTCCGCTGCAGGAGTGGTGGACCCAGTTCGAGGGACACGTCTTCAACGACCTCAACAGCAACGGCAAGCGCGATCCGGGCGAGCCCGGCGTCAAGGACATGGGCGTCACGATCAAGAAGCGCGAGAACTCGGGGATGGACCGCGGCAACATCGGCGTCACCACCGCGGCCGACGGCTCCTACTACATGGAGAACGTCTACCCCATGACCCAGTGGCTGGTCATGGAGGTGTACTCCGACCGGTACTACACGACCGGCGTCACCTACCAATCCGACAACCAGCCCAGCGAGACCACCGTCCTGGGCGCTGGTGTCGATGTGAGCATTCTTCCGATCATCGGCCTGTCGGGCCGGATCGACTGGGGCGTCAAGCCCTACCCGGCCGGCAAGAACGGTGGCATCGTCGGCACCGTCAGCTACGACACGACCCGCAACGAACTCGACCCGCGCTTTGCGGCCGTCGAGCCCTGGCAGCCGGGTATCCCGGACCTGCCGGTCAACCTGTATGCACCCGTTCCCTGTCCCAACCCCCAGACCGCTCCGGCCACGCCGTGCGCCACGACGCCGGCCGGCGACGAGTACGCGCTCGCCGACGACGGAGCGTACGCCCATGGGCAGCTCCTCAACCAGTACACGACCGAGACCTGGCAGCGGCCCGGCCTGAACGGCGACGGCAACTGCGTGCCGCGCGACGTCGACGGCAACCCGCTCGACTTCCTTGCCGGCGACCAGCTCGTGACAACCAACGCGACCGACTGTCTCGAGGGCCCGCTGATGGGCGTCCAGTTCCAGCAGGGCTTCTCGACCGTCGACGGCAACTACGGCTTCGGCGACGGCTGCTTCGGACCGGGCGGGTACGACACGACCACCCACGCATGTGCGAACGCCACGTCGACAGAGGACGGGCTGAGCGCCCTCACCCCTGATGACTACATCGTCGATGTCGGGATCCCCAACGACGCGCGGGGCAAGCCGCTCTACAAGGTCACCCGAGAGGAAGACATCAACATCGGCAACGGCGACCAAACCGTGCCGCAGATCCCGCCGCCGCCGTGCGTCGGCACCCTGCACACCGTCGATGTCGCCGGCCTGGGGACCGACGGCTACGGCCCGGTCACGACGCCCGAAGGCATCACCGTCCCGGCGTCGACTCCGACCGACAACCCGACCTTCGTGGATATCCAAGGCTCCACATACGAAGGCCGGCAGACACCGCTGTGTGACCAGAAGCTGGTCCACGTCAGCGACGGCCGCTCGATCGCGCCGACCTTCAACATGTTCACAGACGTCCCGGTCCCCGCACGCTTCTGGGGTCTGCTCGTGGACGACCTCAACTTTTCCGCCGACAAAAAGTCCTTGCTGTACGGCGAGAAAGCCGGCATCCCGAACGCGCCGGTCGGCATCTACGACTACACGAACCGCCTCGTCACGACGAGCGAGTCGGACTTCAACGGCCTGTTCGACGTGCTCCTCCCGTCTACCAACCGCATCAACTGCCCGACCCCTTCGGGCGTCTGCGCCAACCTCTACCGCTTCGTGGGCAACGACCCGGGCGTGCCCGGCAAGCTGAACGCAAACTACCGTCCGGACTTCCGGACGATCGCCGCCGAGTTCGAGGGGTTCCCGGGACTCCTGGTCCCCGCGGACCTGGCCCCGACCCAGGTGGGAGTGACCGTCCAGCTGCCGGGCGGCCAGACCAACCAGGTCTCGTGCCTGCTCGACCAGGCGACACCACAACTCATGGCCGTCTCCAAGCCATATGTTGACCTGCGCGTCGCCGGGGACACCACCTTCGTCATCAAGGGTCAGGGCTTCGGCACCAGCGGCTCCGTGACCCTGGACAACGCGACGGTGCTCCCGACGAGCGTGTGGAGCGACACCCAGATCAGCGTCAACGTCCCCGTCACCACGACCCCGGGCGCCCATCAGCTCAACGTCATCGCCACCAACGGCCAGAAGACGGTCAACGGGCTGACGTTCCACGTCCTCGGCGGGAGCTACACCCCCAACGTCTACGAAGTCGGCCCGGGCAAGACGTACGCGCCGACCAACTCGCTTCCGGCGACCGCCGACCACGCCGTTCAGCGAGCGATCGACGCGGCCGCCGCGAGCTCGGGCAACGACCTGGTGGTCGTCTACCCGGGGCTCGCGACCCTGGACAACCCCCGCCAGAACCCCCGGGGGGCCTACTATGAGAACCTCATCATCACCAAGCCGCTGAAGCTCCAGGGCGTTGGTCCCGGTGGCATCCAGACGGCAACCAACACGACGGTCTCCGGCTCGATCATCGACGGCAGCGCCTTTGGTGGTGACAGCCCGGTGGCGACCGACTGGCAGGCCAAGATCGCCGGCCTGCAGTGGGATGGCAACCAGAACGTCAACGACGGCGCCGTGATCTCGATCTACGCGCAGAGCAACGCCTTCCCGGTCAGCCCGAGCTTTACCCCCGCAATCGACGGGCTCGACCTCCGGGGCGGCGACCAGCAGGGCTTCCCGACCAACATCAACCAGATCGGCGGCGGCCCGACGGGCCTGCCGGCCGCGATCGTCACCCAGGGCGGCGCCGTCTTCGCCAACGCGTATGCCCGGGCGCTGCACATCACCAACAACGTCGTCCAGAACAACGGCGGCGGCTACGGGACCATCCGCATCGGCACCCCGGACCTGCCCGCCCCCAACACCAGCAACCACAACGAAAACCTCGTCATCGCCCAGAACCGGGTGATCGCCAACGCGGGAACCAATCTCGCTGGCGGCATCGGCGTGTTCGCCGGCAGCGACAACTACGAGATCGCTGGGAACGACGTCTGCGGCAACTTCTCGGCCGAGTACGGCGGCGGCATCAGCGCCTACGGACTCAGCCCCAACGGGAAGATCCACAACAACCGCATCTACTTCAACCGCTCGTACGACGAGGGCGGCGGAATCATGATCGCCGGCGAGCTCCCCGCGACCCCGGGTGCACTCTCGCCCGGCAGCGGTGCGGTGACCATCGAGGCCAACCAGATCCAGGACAACCTGGCCAACGACGACGGCGGTGGGATCAGGTTCCTGATGGCCGGCAACTTCCCCATGACCGTCCGCAACAACATGATCGTCAACAACGTCTCCACGCACGAGGGCGGCGGCGTGGCCCTGGACGACGCGCCGGACGTGCGCTTCGTCAACAACACGGTCATGAAGAACATCACGACCGCCACCGCGCTCACGAGCAACGGTCTGCCGGCACCCGCCGGCCTGTCGACCGGGGCCAACAGCACGCAGCTCCAAGCGACCCTCCCCGCCGGGAGCCCCACGTTCAGCCGGCCGCTCCTGTTCAACGACGTCTTCTGGGACAACCGGGCCGGCACCCGCGCGGGTGACACCGTCACCGGCATCGGCATCGCCGGTGACGCGACCGCGGTCAACCACTGGGATCTCGGCGCCGCCGACGGCTCGGGTCTGCCGGCACCGACCAACTCGGTGCTGCAGGTCACCACCGGGACCGTCGCGCACCCGACCAACATCCTGAGTGACCCGAACGTCGTCGCGACCTACGACACGTCGGTTGACTTCGCCGCCTGGCGGACCAACCCCAACTTCGTCGGCGCGATCCTCGTGGTGACGGACCTGCCGCCGAACCTGCTCGGTGACTACCACCTCAAGAACAACACCTCACCGGCATACAACCAAGGGGCCGCGAGCAAGACCGTCGGTTCCCTGACCGTCGCCGCGCCGGCCGTCGACTACGACAACGAGCCACGGCCGGGCTTCGGGGCCTTCGACGTCGGCGCAGACGAACTCAGCAACCCGATCGCCGACCTCTCCATCACCAAGACCGACGGGCTCGCCACCGTGTACACGGGCCTGCGGGTGACGTACACGATCACTGTGGCGAACATCGGTCCCACCGGCGCCGGTGGCGCCTCGATCACCGACACGGTCCCGTCCCGACTGACCGGCGTGACCTGGACGTGCGCGGCGACCGCGGGCTCCAGCTGCGCCACGGCATCCGGATCGGGGAATGGCATCGACACCACGGTGAGCCTGCTCAGGGCAGGCTCAGCCACCCTGACGGTGACCGGCACGGTCGGCACGGGTCCGAACTCCGGCACGCTTGCCAACACCGCGACGGTCGCGCCGGCTGCGGGCACGACTGACCCGAACACCGCGAACAACATCGCGACCGACAGCGATACGATCGTCCCGGCCGCCGACCTCAGGATCACCAAGAACGACGGGGTCACCGCCCCGACGCTGGGGACCGTCATCCACTACACGGTGGTCGTGTCCAACTTCGGGCCCGCAGCCGTCACGGCAGCGCGCGTCAACGACGCCCTCCCGGGCGGGCTCACCGGCATCACCTGGAGTTGCACGGCGACTTCCGGCTCCAGCTGCGGCACCACCACCGGATCTGGGAGCATCGCCAACAAGTCGGTGAACATCCTGTCGGGTGGGACGGTGACCTTCACCGTCAACGGCACGGTCGCCGCGACGGGCACGCTCACGAATACCGCGACCATCGCCGC
>JANMKR010000142.1:0-28294 GCA_031372145.1 Actinomycetota bacterium
GTCACCTGGACGGTCACCGTCAAGAACACGGGTGATGTCGCGTTGACCAACGTGATGGTCTCGGACCCGAACGCTCCCACGTGTGGGGCGACGATCACCTCGCTTGCCGCCAACACCACGGCGCCTGCGATCACCTGCACCCAGACGATCACCGCCGGTACCACCAACACCGCGTCGGTGACCGGGAAGGACCCGCTCGGCGGGACGGTCGGTCCGGTGAGCGCCAGCGCGGTCGTCGACGTGATCGCTCCGGGTCTGTCGATCACGAAGTCGGTCGACAAGCCGGTCGTCCTGTCCGGGACGCAGGTCACCTGGAAGGTCATCGTCACGAACACGGGTGACGCACCGCTGACGAACGTGACGGTCTCCGACCCGAACGCCCCTGGTTGCGACCGGGTCATCGAGATGCTCGCCGCGGACTCGCCGCCAGTCTCGATCACCTGCACGGCAACGATCACCGCGGATACCGTCAACACCGCGACGGCAACCGGTACCGATCAGCTCCAGAACATGGTCGGCCCGGTCACCGCCAGCGCGTCGGTCGATGTCATCGCTCCGGGGCTCGCCATCACCAAGGCCGTCGACAAGGCACTGGTCGCTCCCGGCGAGCAGGTGACTTACACGGTCACCGTCCGCAACACCGGCGACGTGACCCTGTCCAACGTCGTCGTCAAGGACCCGTTGGCACCCGCATGCGACAAGGTCATCGGTGACCTGGCCGCCGGCGCCACCGCGACCATCACCTGCATCTCCACGATCACGGTCGACACCACCAACGTCGCCACTGCGACCGGGACCGATCCGCTCGGAAACCCGCTCACGAAGGACGCGACCGCCAAGGTGAGCGTCGTGCAGGTCACGATTGCCGGTGCAACGCAGACCACGCTTGGGATCGACAAGCGGGGTCCGGAAAAGGCCAAGGCAGGACGGGTGATCACCTACAGCATCAAGATCACCAACACCGGCACGATCACCGCCCAGAACGTGGTGATGCGCGATCGACTCCCCAACGGGATGGCGCTGGCTTCCAAGCCGGCCGGTGTCCAGCTCCTCAAGGGCGCCGTCGTCTTCACGGTTGGAGACCTTGCGCCGGGGGCGTCCAAGACGATCCTGCTCAAGGTCCGGATCGACCGGACGGCGTCGGGCACACGCAACAACGTCGCGACTGCCAGCGCCTCCAACGCGCCCCAGGTCCGTGACAACGCTCGCACCACGATCGCCAAGATCGTCGGGCGGCCCCGGGTCCCGATCGTCACCGGATAGTGCATCGGCTCGTACCGACCGGGTGACGTTGCCGTGCCGGCGACGTCACCCGGGACTCTTCCGCCGACGAGGGAGAGATTGTTGAGAAACTTCCGCAGTTGGCGTTTCAAGCAACTCGACACAGGGAAAAACGAAACGCGACACGGGGAGACGGAGAAATCACCGCAATGAGCGAAAAAAATACCCAGAAGCTGCCCGGCGCACCAACGATACCTCCGGTTTCCGCCCTTAACCTCCAGGGTCCGCCGCATAAGCTCACGTCGTTGAAAGATCCCCGCTATTGAGTCCTTGCTCGGGACGACAGGCCCAGATACGTCTTCCAAGGAGACCTCGCATGTACCCGTTCTCAGCGCCACGCCCAATCCGGAAGGTCGCGCTCTTCGCGGCGTTCTTGCTCACATTGCTGGCGACCCTCGTCTCGATGGCGTCGGCGACGTCTGCGCCCCCGGCGTCCGCGGCGAATCCCGACCTCCAGACAGCGTGCGGAGCGAAGGTCATCGTCGTTCTCGACGAGTCACAGTCCATCGGAAACGCCGCCGGGGCGGTGCAGGCGGTGCGTGACGCTGCGAACGCATTGGCCGGCGGCCTCGCGGACACCGGCTCGCAGCTTGCGGTCATCGAGTTCGGGGGGGCGGCGAAGCGCGTCTTCGACTATACGACCGTGACATCCGGCGCCGGCGGCACCCTGGCGACGAAGTTCAAGCCCTACTTTGACGGGACGGCAACGCCTCCCGCCGACGTCTACTCGATCCCGACGCAGCTTGGCCACTTGACGAACTGGGAGGCCGCGCTCAAGGAGGTCAACCTCCTGAACGCCCAGTCCGGCGTCGCGCCGCTGGTCGTGTTCATCACCGACGGCGACCCGACCGCCACGATCGCGGGGGGGCAGACGAACACCCCGAGCGCCACGGCAGTGGGCCCGGCGATCGTTCAGGCGAATGCCGTCAAGGCGCAGGGCAGCCACATCCTGGCTGTCGGCGTTGGCGCGGCGATCAACAACGCGGCGAGCCTGGGCCGCCTCAACGCGATCTCGGGGCCGGACACCGTCACCGACCCGGCGTCTCTCAACCTCGCAACGACCGACGTTCTTGTGGTCTCGAGCTTCGCCAACCTCCCGGCCGCGCTTCGGGCGCTGGTCAACCAACTCTGCGGCAGTCCGACGGTGCCCGTAACGGTCCCTGTCCCACCGGTCACGGTTGCTTCCACCCCGCCGACGGTGACGATCGCCGGGGCGTCGCAGACCACACTTCGGATCGACAAGCGGGGACCCGCGACGGCGCAGGCCGGGCAGGTGATCACCTACCGCATCAAGATCACCAACAGCGGAACGATCACCGCGCAGAACGTCATCATGCGCGACCGGCTGCCGACTGGAATTGCACTCGCCGCAAAGCCGGCCGGTATCCAGTTCGTCAAGGGCGTCGTCACCGTCAGTGTCGGTGACCTCGGCCCAGGAGCGTCCAAGACGCTCCTGCTCAAGGTCCGCATCGACCGGACCGCCGCAGGGACCCGCACCAACGTCGCGACCGCGAGCGCCTCCAACGCGCCGCAGGTCCGCGATTCGGCGCGCACCCGGATCATCACGGTATCGGGCCGGATCCGGACCCCGATCGTCACCGGGTAGTTCGTTCCGATCGGGTGAGGTCGCTCCATGGCGGCCTCACCCGCCGGTGCCAACGCTGAATGTGCGAGGCGCTGACCCGCATCAGACTCCCGTCGAAATCAATTGTGACGCCGCGACCTCATGGTCCGCGGTGCGACGAGTACCCAGGGATGTGTCGTCGGTGATGTAGCGGGCCGTCAGCGCTTCGAGTCGTCCGGCCAGGTCGGCGAGCGACTGGGCGGCGTCTTGGGTCTGGTCGGCTCCGCACGCGATCTGGTGGGTTGTCAGCGCGATGTCGGTCATTGCCTGGCTGATCTGCTCCATGCCCACGGACTGCTCTTTTGCTGATGCTGCGATCTGCGATGCGACGTGGGCGGTCTCGTGCACGGTCTCCCCGATGCGCTCGATCGCCAATCCTGCTTCGCGAGCTCCGGCGGCACCGGATTCGACGACCCGGGTGCCTTCTTGGGCGGCCATGACGGCCTTCTCGCTCGCTTGCTGGATCTCTGCGAGGATCGTGCGGACCCGCGCAGTGGCGGCCTTGGACTGCTCTGCGAGTTTGCGGACCTCGTCGGCGACGACCGCAAAGCCCTTGCCGTGCTCGCCGGCTTTCGCAGCCTCGATCGTGGCATTCAACGCCAGCATGTTGGATTGATCGGCCAGTCCGTTGACCGTCTGGGTGATGTCGTGGATCGCCTGCGTGCGTTCGGAGAGGGCGAGGATGTCACGGGCGATCTCCTGGACCTTGGCGTGAATCGCACCCATTCCGTCGGTGATTCCGTCGACCGCCACCCGACCCTCGGCCGAGGCCGCCGCCGCGGTCCTCGCCTGCTCGGCCAGCACGTATGCGCGCTCGGCTGCCTGCTGAGCCGTCGCGCGGACCTCGTCAACGGTGACCGACGTCTGCGCGATCGACGCCGCCTGCTCCGAGGACGCGGCGTTGTGCTGCGACACGACCGCAAGGATCTGGGAGGTCGCTCCTGCGATCGCCTTCGCGGCGTCGCGCACCTCGCCCGACATCCCGCCGAGGCCATGCACCATGTCGTTCATGTTGCCGGCGAGGGAGGCGAACTCCGTCGTGTCGGACGCCACGCGCGCTGTCAGGTCGCCGCCGGCGACACGTCGCGCGAACGACTCGTACTCATGCACCATCGAACGCTGACCTTCCTCACGCGCGGCCTCCTCCGCGGCCTGGGCCAGTTGAAGGCGTTCGGTGAGGTCGTTGAAGGACGTCGCCATCTCTTGGAGTTCATCGCCGCTCTGGATGTCCACGCGATGAGTCAGGTCGCCGGCGGCGACCGCCCGCGTCCCTTCGATGAGTCGCGTCAGTCGGCGAGTGATCCTGCGGGAGAGCGTCAGCGCGATCCCGAGTGACAGGAGCAGCGCGAGCAGCGTCAACGCGACGATGAGCGTGCGTGTGCCCGTGAACACGGAGTCGCTCGCCTGCTGTGCGTCGGCGGCTGAGGACGTCTGGGCGTCGGACACGCTCTGTTGCGCGGTGAACACGGCCTCGATCGCCTTGTCGAGCTTCGTCCCCAGAACGCGCTCCGCCGACGCGAAGTCGCCCGTGCGAACGTTCGCCAGGACATCGTTGTCGCGGATCGCGTTGTACTCGGCGATTGCCGATCGCAATGCGGCGACGGCCGACGATACGCCGAGCTCGTCCCCCGACGCCGCGATGACGTCGAGCTGCTTCTCGACAACCGCGTCGAACACCGGAAACTCTGCCAGCTGCGCGGCGAGATCCTGCGGTGCGTCACGCAGACCCAGCGTGCGCGGGACGTCTGCGTGAATCTCCGCGAGTTGCTGATCGAGAATCCCGATCTGCTGGAAGTTGCCGACGTCATGGACGTAGATGTCGTTGGTGTGGCTGTTGAGCCTGCCTGCGCGGTCGAAGCCCACGACGCCGACGACGGCGATCAGGACGACCACGGTCAGGAACCCCACCAAGAGCTTGCGCCCGACGCTCAGGTGCTGGAACGATGCGCGGGGTCCACTCGGCATCGCCGCCGCGGGGGCGGCATTGGAGGAGCGGTAGGGCTTCACGACTCTCGTCCTTTCAGAGAGCCACGCGGGAGGCGTGACTCGGGCGAACGCCCACCGCGACTGGGCTCTGGGCGTCCGGGGAGGTTTCCACCGCTATCGGCAGCACAGCCTGGACCTTGAGCCGGGACCTCACCGTCTATCCCATTGGCGAAACCTTGACGTGGCGTTTTCTCGCCCTGGGGCCAACGAATCGCCGACAGGCCGCCGCCTAACCTCCCGAATGTCTCGGCCTCCGTGTGAGGCCCCGTCACGATCAGGGAGAAATCATGCGATCAGGCGTGTTGCGTCGCACCATCGCTTTGGCGATGTTGGCGCTCGTCGCGTTACCGGTGTCGGCAGTCGCCGCCGACCCAACCCCAACTGAGCTTGCTGACCAGATCAAGGAAGTCGCATTTTCGGCCAACCAGATATGGGTGGTCCTGGCTGCGATCCTCGTCCTGTTCATGCAGGCCGGGTTCGCGATGCTCGAGATCGGCCTGTCACGCATGAAGAACGCAGGCGCGGTCGCGGGCAAGATCGTCATCAACCTTGCGATCTCATTCTTGATGTTCTGGGCCGTCGGCTTCTCGTTCGCGTTCGCGACCGGCAACGGTTTCGCCGGCTCAGGCGGATGGTTCATGGACGTCAGCAACTTCACGGATCAGTTTGCGTCCTTGTCCTATAGCGCGACGCCGATTCAGGCGCAGTTCTTCTTCCAGGTGGTCTTTGCCGCGGTGTCGCTCGCGATCGTGTTCGGCGCGATGCTCGACCGCACGAAGTTCATCGCGTATCTCATCTTCGGTGTCGTCTTCACCGGACTCATCTACCCGATCGTCGCGCACTGGACGTGGGGGGGTGGGTGGCTCGCGCAGGATGGTTTCCTGGACTTCGCCGGAAGCTCGATCGTGCACCTCCAGGGTGCGCTCGCGGCGCTTGCCGGGACGCTCCTACTCGGTCCGCGTATCGGCAAGTTTCGCAACGGCAAAGCCGTGCCGATCCCAGGTCACTCGATTCCGCTCGCCATGTTGGGCGTGCTGATCCTGTGGGTCGGATGGATGGGCTTCAACCCCGGCTCGACGTTGAACGCCGTGGCCAACAACTTCGCGGACATCGCCGTCAACACCAACCTGGCGGCTGCTGCCGGAGTCATCGGAGCCACCATCAGCGCGATGATCATGTTCAAGACCCTGGACGTCTCGCAGATGGGCAACGGCGCGATCGCAGGGTTGGTCGCGATCACGGCGCCCTGTGCGTTCGTCGACCCGTGGGCCGCTGTCGTCATCGGCGCCGTCGCGGGTCTCATCGTTCCGCCCCTGGTGGTGCTCGTCGACAAGATCCGCGTGGACGACCCCATCGGGTGTCTGCCGGTCCACGGTGTCGCCGGTATCTGGGGCACGCTGGCCGTCGGACTCTTCGCGACCGCGGAACGGACGACCGACATCGGTCTCGGCAAGAGCGCCGGTCTGCTCCTGGGCGGCGGCGGCGGTCAGCTGTGGGTGCAGTTCTATGGCATTGCAGCGACCATCGGGTTCACGCTCGCGTGCTCCCTCGCGGTCTTCGCCGCAATCAAGTACACCGTCGGTCTGCGTGTCAGCGAGCGGGAAGAGCTGGCCGGACTCGACATCTCCGAGCACGGTATGTTCGGATATCCGGAGCGCTTCATCGAGGTTCCGGGCGCCGAGCCGGAGGACATGACGTCACCGGCGACGGCGATGCAGGGCAGTGGGGCGACTCCGTCCACACAAACCGCACCGGCGTCGTAAGGAGGGGTGTTGAAGAAAATCGAAGCATTCATCCGCCACGAGGCGTTCGAAGAGATCCGCGACCGGCTCGACGCGATGGGGCTCCCCTCAATGAGCGTCAGTGAGGTCAAGGGCTCGGGACGTCAGAAGGGCTTTACCGAGAGCTACCGCGGAGCGAAGACCACAATCTTCCTCCGTCCCAAGCTCAAGTTGGAGATCGCCGTCGACGACGTCGATCTGGAACGTGCCATCGACACAATCATGGAGTACGCCCACACCGGCGAACCCGGTGACGGCAAGATCTTCATCTACGCCATCGAGGACGCCATCCGCGTTCGCACCGGCGAGCGGGGGCCGATCGTGCTGGCCTCGCACGAAGAGGAGCAGGCGCACGCCTGAGTGATGGGTTGTTGTGGGGGTCCGGCGGCCGGCACGGCGCCGGACCCTTTGTCTTGCGACGGACGCTTCACTTTGAATTAGCGTTCGAGTGCGGTCTGCCGGGCCTCTGCGGGGAGTTCGAGGATGAACCTGCTCCCCGCGCCGAGTCGGCTTTCGACGCGGAGGTCGCCCCCCAGGGCGCGCGCGAGCTGTCGGCTGATGGCGAGGCCCAGGCCGCTGCCGTGTTGTCCGTCGGGTGTGTTCTCGGAGCGGAACGGCTCGAAGATCTCCATCTGACGATCGGCGGAGATTCCCGGGCCGTTGTCCGCGACCACGATGACTGCGCCGCCCCCGGCGCGAGGATGCGCGCTGACGCGCACGGTGCCGCCGTCGGGCGCCCAGCGGAACGCGTTGTCGATCAGGTTGCCGATGATCTGACGGACCCGCGCCGAGTCGGTGAAAAGTGCCGGGAGCGGTGTCAGCTCATGCTCGTAGGTCAGGTTCCGTTGGGTCGCTTCACCCGTGTAGGCCTGAAACGCCCGGTCGACCAGACTGTTGCCGTCGACGTTGTCCAAGTCGAGCCGGAATCGTCGCGCTTCGAGCTTGGCCAGATCCAAGAGGTCGGTGACGAGCGCCTCGAGTCTGCTCGACTCGTCCTCGATCGCGTGAAGGGAACGCGGAATGGCCTCGGGTGGGACGACGCCGTCCGTCAGAGCCTGTGTGTGTCCACGGATCGCGGTGAGCGGCGTACGAAGGTCGTGCGTGACACGCATCAGGAAGTCGCGCGTCAAGGTCTCGCGATGTTGCAGCTCCCGCACCATCGTGTTGAACGCGCTGGCGAGGGCATCGATCTCTTCGGTGCCGGTGATCGCGACCCGGGTCTCCAGGTCGCCGCGACCCACCTCGCGCGCAGCTGCCTCGAGTCGCTTGAGCGGGCGCAGCGCCCGGCGCGAGAACAGCACCGTCACGAGCAGCGCGACGCCGAGCCCGATGCCCGCGGCGATCAACACGCGATTCGCGAACCGCCGCCAGACCGATCCGAGCTCGGCCCGCTCGCGGATGACGATCACCGCGCCGACCCTCCCTTCGGGAAACGTGATCGACGCTGCGACCGCGATCGCTTTGACACCGGTGTCGGGAATCGTGTAGTCGAACTGCTGGACGCCATCGCGGTCGAGCACCGCGTTGTCGACCTGCGTGATCGCGCGCCGCTGCAGCGGGCTCGGCGTGCCCAGCAGGTCGGGATCGAGGTTGGCGCCCTCGTAGGTGAACTGGGTGCCCGTGCCGACGAGTGACGCGTACGTGGCGATCCGTTCGGGGGTCGGCTTGTAGCTGCTCTTCGTCTGGATATCGGCGACCGCGTCCTGGCTGATCAACTTGGCGAGCCCGATGGCGGTCGTCTTGAGCTCGTCGCGGTCTGACGCGACCGTCTGCGAGCGAACGAGCTGGACTCCGAGGGCGGCGAACACAAGCGACGCGATCAACAGTCCGACGAGCGACGCGAGTGCCAGGCGTCCCCGCAGGGTGCGCCACGGTGCCGTCATTTCTTGGCCGCGGCGGCCACCTTGTAGCCCGTGCCCCAGACGGTCTGGATCGGGCAGGCCTCACCGAGTTTGCGGCGCAGCTGGCGCACGTGGACGTCAATCGTGCGGCTGTCGCCCAGGAACGTGAACCCCCAGACCCGCTCGAGCAACTTCTCACGCGTCAGGACGATGCCCCGGTGCTCGACCAGTGCGGTCAGCAGGTCGAATTCCTTGGGGGTCAGCTGGATCGGATCATCGCCCACGAAGACCTCGCGCGCCCCGATCTCGATGCGCAGGCCCTCGACCTCGTATACCGCGGGACCCGCCGCGCTCGCATCGGTGGCAACCGCCGGGCCATCGGCGCGCCGCAGGACCGCGCGCACGCGGGCGACGAGCTCACGCGGATTGAACGGCTTGGTGATGTAGTCGTCCGCACCGAGCTCGAGACCGACGACCTTGTCGACGGCGTCGTCCCGTGCGGTCAGCATCACGATCGCGGGAGCGTGCCCCGCTCCAGACGATCGCAGGCGCTTGGTGATCTCGAACCCGTCGAGGCCGGGGAGCATCAGATCGAGCACGATCAGTGCCGGCCGTTCCCGTTCGGCGATCTGCAGGCCCTCGTCGCCGCGGTGGCTCACCGTGATGCGGTACCCGGCGGCCTCCAGGTACATCTTCGCGAACGAAGCGATGTTGGGCTCGTCCTCGATGATCAGGACGTGCGTCGGAACCGTCATGAACCCAAGTCTAGTGCCCTGTCACGGAAGTCTCTCTGCGGTTTGGCGGCTGCAAAGCTGCGCCGGATTCGATCCGTTGGGACACTCGTGCGGACTTCAGTTGACGCGACGGTGGTTGTCAGGCGCTGATCTCACCGATCGCGGCGCGGGCCCCCGCCGGGAGTGTCGGAGGTTCTGGGGGAGGAGGCGTGATCGGCAGCGGCAAGAGCGGTGACGACCATTGCTCCTCGGTGCCCCCGTTGAGATGGTAGGTGCCCTCGCCGGCAAGACGCATGACGCGTCCGCGACCGAACGCGCTCATCGAAACCGTGGCCTTCGGCGAGCGCAACTCGACCCTGATGTTGAGACCCTTCGCGTAGTACGAATCGTTGACGCGCCTGAGGGTGTAGACCCTGATCCGCCGGTTACCGACGAAGATGAGCTTGGGCTTCTGGCGGATACCGGCGATCTTGACGACTGCACCGCCGACGCGGTCACGGACGATGATCGTGCCCTCGAGGGTGCCGAACACCCGCAGGTTGCCCTGGACGACGAGCGTGCCGGTCCCCATCGCATCGAAACTGCCGGTGCGTACCGCCGTTGTGGTCGCGGCGGCCACGCTCGGGAGTGCGAGCGCTGCGGCGACTGCAATTGCGGTGACAGAGCGAAGGTACACGAGCGTCCTGAGTGGAGTGATGCGCACAACATCATCATCGTCCCTGCCGGTAAGGGCTTTATCGCCGCGGTGTTACGTCTTTGTAAGGCCTCAGGTGGGCTCGATCGACACGTTCTCCTGGACCTGCACGGTGGCCTCAAGTGCGACGCCTTCCTCGACGATCGGCTTGGCGGCAGCGGGGGGTGGTGGCGCGCCTGCTCCTTCGATGGCAGGAGCGGGGCCCTCGTCGAGCCAGGCCCAGATCAGCTCGCCGCATTCGGGGCACGCGGGCAACACGCCGCGGTTGCGGATCTGGAACTGGCACGCGACGCAGCCGACCAATCCCGGGACCTTTTGACCGGCATGGAAGCAGGTCACGCCCAGCCGCTTGGCCGTCTCCTGCGCTCCCTGCTGAGGGGACACGCTCCGGCGCTGGTCGCCGCCGCCGGTGCCCGGTCGTTGGACGTGCGGTGGGAGGTTGGAACCCATGAACCCATTCCTCTCATTTGCCGTCACGCGCGGTGGGCTTCTCGTTCGCGCGGTCGCAGCGTATCGTGGACGTGTTGGCTTCGAAAAGCCTACCGTGCGCTGCCAAAATCGGCCGCGCGGTTTGCGTCGGACGAGGGGGGATCGCACGCCGTGCGCATCGCAGTGGCGCAGCTCAATACCGTGGTCGGTGACATCCCGGGCAACCTGGGCAGGATCCGCGGTGCGCTGGCGCGTTCGCGCGAGGCCGGCGCGACGATCACGCTGGTCCCCGAACTCGCCGTCTGCGGCTACCCGCCCGAGGATCTGCTGCTGCGGCCCGAGTTCGCGGCCGACACGCGCCAGGCGGTTCATGAGCTGGCCCGCGACGTCACCGAGGGCGTCGCCATCGTGGGCTTCGTCGACTGGCATGACGACTGCTTCAACGCGGCGGCGGTCCTTGCTGACGGGCGCGTGCAGGCGGTCTACCACAAACGCTTCTTGCCCAACTACGGCGTGTTCGACGAGGCCCGCTACTTCCAGGCCGGTCACGAGCAGCTCGTCCTCGACGTGCAGGGTGCGCGGGTCGGAGTCGTCATCTGCGAGGACATCTGGTACTCGGCGCCGGTCGCGGGCGACCTGGCGGTCGCGCGGCTCGACCTGATCTGCTGCATCTCCGCGTCGCCCTATCACCAGGGCAAGGGCGTCGCGCGGGAGCACATGCTCGCCACCCGTGCGGCCGATTGCGCGTCGGCCCTCGCGTTCTGCAACCTGGTGGGCGGTCAAGACGAGTTGGTGTTCGACGGGCACTCCGCCGTGTTCGATGCCTCGGGCGAGGTGGTTGCACGGTGCGACCAGTTGACCGAGGACTTCGTGATCGCCGAGATCGAGGTGGGGGCAGCCGCGCGCCGCCGCTTGCGCGAGCCCCTGGTCCGGCGCATCAGTGAGGCGCGCGTCCCGACCGCGCAACCGATCGAACTGCAGGTGGCTGCTCCCACCACAGCGGTAGTGGTCAACGTCGTCGCGCCGCTCGTCGATCCGCTTGAGGAGCTGTGGCGGGCGCTTGTGCTCGGCATCCGCGACTACGTCGACAAGAACGGCTTCCCGGGTGTGCTGATCGGGCTTTCCGGCGGCATCGATTCGGCGCTGACCGCTGCCCTCGCAGTCGAGGCCCTTGGCGCCGGTCGCGTGACCGGGGTCGCGATGCCGTCGGTGTACTCGAGTCCCGAAAGTCTCGGTGATGCCAAGGACCTGAGCGATCTGCTTGGGATCGCGTTGCAGGTCATCCCGATCGCACCGGTCGTCGACGCGTTCGAGATGGCGCTGGCGCAAGCGTTTGCCGGCCGGCCGCCGGGCGTGGCCGAGGAGAACCTGCAGGCGCGCGTGCGCGGCACCCTGCTGATGGCGCTCTCAAACAAGCTCGGTGGGATGGTGCTTGCGACCGGCAACAAGAGTGAGATCGCAGTGGGCTACAGCACGCTCTACGGCGACATGGTCGGTGGGTTCGCTCCGATCCGCGACGTGGCCAAGACCACGGTCTACGAACTCGCGCGGTGGCGAAACGCGACGGCGGGACGCGATGTGATCCCTCCGCATTCGATCGAGCGCGAACCGTCGGCGGAGCTGCGCCCCGACCAGCGCGATACCGACTCCCTACCGGACTACTCGGTGCTTGACCCTATACTCAAAGCGTACGTGGAGGCAGACCGTGATTCGGACGACATCGGCACCGTCGGCGCGTCAACGGACGTGATCCGCGGTGTCGTCCGCATGGTCGACCGAGCCGAATACAAGCGACGTCAGGGGCCGATCGGCATCAAGATCACCCCCCGAGCCTTTGGGAAAGACCGACGAATGCCGATCACGAACAAGTATGAGTAGATGCGTCCGCCTGGCCCTGGCAGTGGGCGCGCTCCTGGCCTTCGCGGTGCCGGCGGCACTCGCCGAGGCTCAGGGCAACACCAAGGCGGCAAACGAGGTGACGTCGGTCGGCACGGTGCCGCGGTCGGGGCAGGTGCTCCTGGTGACGTTCGCCGACCGGCCGGATCAGGCCACCGTCGCGTCGCGCCTGGCGGGGCTGGGCGTGGTCAGCGAGTCGGTGCCCGACATCGGGATCTGGGCACTCGAGCCCAGCCATGCGGGGACGGCGCGCCGGCGCGTGCTGACCCGCGCGCAGGTCGCCCGGGCCGAATGGTCACTGCTTCGCAGGACCGATGAGCTGACCGATCCCCGTCCGGTTCCGCCGCCCGCGCTTCCGCTGATCTCGGTGGCTGAGCCGACCGACCCCTTCTACGCCGTTGCCGATCAAAACCAGCAGTGGTCGCTCCATCAGGGCAATTGGACGCTCGGCTTGAGTGGATATGACCGTCCGACGATCGCAATCCTCGACTCCGGCATCGACGGAACACATGAGGAGTGGCGCGAGCCCGGTCTGCTGGTCGCGCCGCGCAGCACGATCCGGCACGTCGATCGCGCCGACGACATCAGCGATCGCGGCCATGGAACGCACGTCGCCGGTATCGCCGCAGCGCCTGCCAACGGCATCGGGATCGTCGGCGTGGCACCTGCGTCCGTCAACCCGGCCGTCCCGGGGGTGTCAAAGGTGATGCCGGTGCAGATCGCCGACGTCCAGGGGATCAGCCAGGACTCGACGATGATCGCGGGCATCCGCTGGGCGGTCAACCACGGCGCCAAGGTCATCAACATCTCGTCCGGTGGGCCGGGCGCGTCGAACACGTTCCAGGACACGGTCAACTGGGCGTTCAAGCGGGGTGCGCTCATCGTCGCATCGGTCGGCAACGAGGGACTTCCCTCGCCGGGCGACACGGCCAACTTCAACCTGGTCAACTTCCCTGCCGGCTACGATCACGTCATCGGCGTGGGAGCGCTGTGCGACAGCCTTGTGGACTTGCCCATCTGCCCCGCGCAGTTCGGACGGGCGCGGTTCTCGAACTTCAACTACACGGTCGACGTGATGGCGCCTGGAGTCAACATCCTCTCCACCGTGCCGTTGGCGATCCACGAACGTGAGCTCACCGCCGGCTACGCCTTCAAGGAAGGCACCTCGATGGCAGCGCCGTACGTCAGCGGGGTCGTCGCGCTGATCTACGCGTCGCATCCGGGCATCACGCCCTATCAGGTCACGCGAATTCTGCAGGCGACGTCCAGTGGCGGAGCCGCCGGGCGTGCCCGCAGCAGCTCGTTCGGCTGGGGCGCGGTCAACCCGCTCCTCGCCGCGCAGGCACAGGCACCGGTGGATGACCTCAGCGAGATCAACGACGACGTCAAGTGGCTTCCCAAGCGCGACACGTTGCGGGTGACGCGGACGCCGATCCAGCTGACCGCGCGCATGGACTACAACGACGATCAGTTCGACAACTACGCGGTGCAGCTTCGCAAAGGCGAGCGCATGAAGGTGACGATCACCGCGCAGCGCGCCAAGATCGGTCTGTCGGTGTTCCGGCCGGGGACGAGCTCCGTGCTGTTCCGGGCGCGGACGCAGACGCAGCTCGTCGCCAAGCGGCTCGGCCAGATCCGGCGACCGACGCCGGGCACGCGCACGGTGGTGATCCGGGCCAAGGAGACTGGCCGCCACTTCATCGCCCTCGAGGCCCTGGGCGGTGGCGACGACTACACGCTCGTGATCCGGCGCCTCTGAATCGCACGTCGATGACGGTGGATCAGGCAAACGCGCTTTGCGAGGGGACCCTCGGCGGGCTGGTCGGGATGGCGTTCACCGGTCTCGAGGTCGGGCGGGTGACCGCGCGCCTGGAGGTCCGTCCCGACCTGCTCGCACCAAACGGCTATCTGCACGGTTCTGCCGTCGTCACGCTCGCCGAAACGGCCTGTGGGTTCGGCACGGCCTTTGCCCTGCCCTCTGATCAGCGCGACCGGTTCGCGACGATCGATCTGTCGTGCAACTTCATCGGCACGGCCCGCGATGGGTGGATCGCGTGCGAGGCGACGTGCCCACATGCCGGACGCACGACCCAGGTGTGGGATGCCCGGGTGTGGCGCGAGGGTGACGGTCGCGCGATCGCGTTGTTCCGGCTGACCCAACTCCTCCTCGGGCAGTAGTCACAACCGAACGCGCACGCGGAACGTCGCCTCGGTCCGGTCGCCCCGGTCGCTGGTGGCGACGATCACGATCCGTACCGTCTGCAGCGTGCCTCCCCGTCGGGAGCGGAATGCGACCGTGACGGTGTGGCGCCCGCCTTGTGACAGGCGCCCGATGAGGCGATTTGCCAGCACGTGAGGCACGCGGCCCGCGATGCGGCTCGCCAAGGGCCGTGGCTTTCTGACGGTGCCGCGATTGTCAAGGATGCGGACTGAAAGCTTGCTTCGTGCTTCGGCCGCCAGGCCCAGCGAGACGGCAGCGATACCTGAAGGCAATTGCCTGACGCGAGATGGACGTGTTCTGCGGAGGGTGAACGGTGGGGCGAGCGGAGCGGTCAGATCAGAAGGCGAATTCGACGATGCGCTCCCATTGGCAGTCGACACAATTGTCCGCAAGCGTTTGCCACGAAACGCCTTGGGAGCCGTGAATGTGGTTTGGGTGGCGCCCGGAATGTCGACGCAGACTGTGGCAGACCCGGTGTCGCATTCCTGCCACTGCGTGGAAAAGAACTTGATGGCTCCTGTCCACGAGCCAAGGCTGGTCTTCAACGTGCGACCGACGCGCAGGTTGCCGGTGATGGCCGGCGGCGCGACTGGCACGATCGACGCAGGAATCACCGCCTCTCCGCCAAGGCCTGCGGCTGAAAAAACCTGAACGCCAAAGATGCGATCTGGCCCTGCGGGAGTCACGAGGCTCCGCGCGGTCGGTGGAAGCGTCGTGCGCGAGATGATCTGGTTTCCCGTCAACGAGCGCGTAATCACGTCATACGCGGTGATTGCGCGTCCACCGTTCGAACCCGGTGGATCCCACGATACCGTCGCGCCGTTGGGAGCCCAGACCGAATGGGCATTGAGGGGCGCCTGGGGTGGGGTGATCCCGATCGTGCCGTAGATGAAGGCCCGGTATTGCGCCAGGTGCGTGTATACACCTGGAGATCCGGGCAGCGCACATCCATTGCCAAAGCTCACTGCGCCGGCGAGAACCTGCTGCATGTCGAACGTACTGGTCACCATGAGCGGCCCACCGCTGTCGCCTTGACACGAGTCGACCATGCCGGCGTCGAATCCGGCGCAGAGCATCTTGCTCGGGATGAACATCGTCCCATATCCAGCGCAGGAGGCGGTCGGGAGCAGCTGCACCGAGGCTTCCTGGAGCTGCAATGGGAGTGGCGGGGTGCCCGTATCACCCCAACCGGCGATCCGGGCCGTCCGCCCTGGACTTTGCGCGACCGCATCAGTGGGAGCGATGAGGTCTGCGACGGCCACGTCTGCGCTCAGGGCCGCGGGCGTCGCCAACTCCAGGAGCGCGACGTCGTCCTTGAATGAACCGTCGCTGACATAGAGGGGATGGCGGTGGATCCCGGTTCCCGGACGAAGGGCGATGCGTTGGGAGTTCGGTGTCGGGTTCGCGAGGTCTGTGATCCCGGCCAGGACCTCGATGTCGGCGGCGGCCAGCGGTGCGTCGGTTGGATCGAAGGTGCAGTGGGCAGCCGTCAGCACCCAACCCGCGTCGATCAGCGTCCCCCCGCAAAACGGGTCGTTATTTGGGTTGGCCGCCGAGACGAGGCCGACGATCGCCGGCCACGAGCCCGCGGTCGCCGGCCCTCCTCCGACGATACGCCCCTGTCTCGTACCAGCCATCGCCATCGAGCCCGACACGACCAGTGCAAGGGTAGAAACGACGGCGAGCGGGATCCGACGCACGAGCGAAAGCCTAGTGCACCGTCCCAAGAATCTCGTTGGCAACCGGCGGTTGGCTACCTCCGGCAGGTCAGGAAAGGAGTAGCGACGCCACGTGGTGCCGCAGCTCGGTCGTCAGCGGTCTCGACCCGTGTCCGATGTCGTGCCCGTCGCAGCTGGTGATCGGGACGATCCCGCGCACGGCGCTCGTGACGAACATCTCGTCTGCCGCGCGCCAGGTGGGTTCGTCCAGATGTGCTTGCCGGACAGGGGCGAGCTCCATCACGATCGCCCGGGTGATGCCGGGCAAGATCCCATCGATCGGGGCGGTGACGAGCTCGCCGCCGATGACGCAGAACACGTTGGCAGTGGAGGCCTCACCGAGCCGGCCATCGATGTCGAGCAGCAGCGCGGTGTCGGCGCCCGTGGCCTGCGCCGTGCGTTGCGCATCGCGCCAGGCGAGGAACGAAAGCGTCTTGTGCTCGGCGACGCGTCGCCCCGGGTGCCACGCTCCACGGACCGTCGCGGCGGTCAGGGTTGCGTCGGGATCGATCTCGACCGGCGCTCCCTCGACCAGGAGGGTGGGATGTGGGGTCACCGTCACCCGGATCCGCGTCGTCGCGGTGTCGAAAGACGCCGCCACCAGCGCCGCGGCATCCCGCACGTCGGCGATCGGCGGCATCCCGTCGAGTCCGAGCGTGGCGATCGACTGCTGCAACCGGGCCAGGTGGCGCTCGAGCCATGGGATCGTGCCGTTGTGGCCGCGCATCGTCTCGAACAGGCCCTCGCCGAACCGAACCCCGGGATCGTCGATCGACAGCCCGGCGCCCGCCGCGTCGACCAGGGCGCCGTTGAGCCAGACGACCCGGCTCATGCGGCACCCACCGCCCGCAGGAACGGCTGGGCCTTGGCCCATGCCTCGGTCCGTTCCGCTTCGGGGTCGCTGTCCCAGACGACCGCCCCGCCACACCAATACCGCACGTCGCCTCCTGCGACCCAGGCGGTGCGGATGGTGATGCTGGCTTCGATCGCGCCGTCGGTGCCGACCGTCACGACGCTGCCGAACGCGGGGCCGCGCGCCACCGGCTCGAGCTCGCGGATGACTTCCATCGCCCGGACCTTGGGGGTTCCGGTCACCGAGCCTCCGGGAAAGACCGCGCGCAGCACGTCGGCGGCCGTCACGTCCGGACGAAGCTCAGCACGCACTGCGCTCACCATGTGCTCGACGTACGGCGTGGAGAGGTAGCCGAACAGGCGTGGCACCGACACCCCGCCCGGCCGCGCCACACGACCCAGGTCGCTCCGCACGAGGTCGACGATCATTACGTGCTCGGCACGATCCTTGGTGCTCGCCGACAGGCGCTCCCACTCCCCCAACGGGGCGGTTCCCTTGATCGGCTCGCTCTCGGCGACCCCGTCCGAGACACGTACCAAGCGTTCGGGTGAGGCCGAGACGACAGTCCCTTCCGGCAGGCCGATGTAGGCGCGGTGTGACGACGGGCCTGCGGCTGCCCACAAACCTGTGGCGAACTCCATGGCCGGGCGGTTCCACGGCGCGGTGAGTCGCTGGGCCAGGTTGACCTGGTAGCAGTCGCCGGCGCGGATCAATGCGCGTGCGCTCTCGACGCGGTCGCGGTAATCAGTGGCCCCGAGGGAGGTGGCCACGGCCGATTGACCCGTGGCGGCGTCCCGTGGGGGTTGGACGGCGTGCGCGGCCGTATCGGCCAGGTTGCGCAGCGCTGCGGTTGATCCCACTCCCGCGAGCACACATCCGCCGTACGGATCGAAGATGGCGACGGTTTCGTAGCGACCCAGGCTGGCGAGCGGTGCGCCGCCCGGGTCGGGATGTGGGAGCGGCAAGCGTTCGATCGTGCCGCCCAAGTCATAGCCCAGCAGGCCGATCCAGCCCCCGGCCGCGGCGTGCGGTCCCAGGGAACGTGGCGCACACGCAATCGTGAGCGCGCTCCAGACATCGGCGCCCGTGACGACCTCGACCGGGTCGCATGCGACGATGACATGGTCCGCAAAGGCGGCGAGCACCGGACGCTCACGGTCGGCCAGGGCGCCGAGCAGCGCCTCGGGCGTCGGCGCGTTGGCGAGGGGGAGTCGGTGGACGGTGGAGCGGGCCGCGATCACCTGTGGAGCATGCCGGACCGCGTATGCTGCGCGCGTGGAGTCGGGCCGGCATCTCATCCTCTTTTACGAGTACGTCGCGGACATCGCGGAGCGTCGCGGTGCGCACCGTCCTGCGCATCTCGAACACATCGGCGCGTACAAGCGGGATGGTCGGATCGTCGCGTCCGGAGCACTGGGCGATCCGGTGACGGGTGCGGCGATCGTCTTCACCAACGAATCCGAGGACCAGATCGGGGCGTTCGTCGAGGCCGACCCGTATTCGCTCGCCGGGCTCGTGACCTCGTGGCGTGTCGTTCCGTGGACCGTCGTCTGAGCCGCTCGTGACCCGCACCGGATTCGTCGGCCGGGACGCACTCGGCGCCTATGACCTGGGTGACGAGCATCCGCTGTCGCCGACCACCCGCGCACTCGCGGTCGACCTGATCCGCGCGTACGGCATGCTCGATCGACCCGACGTCATCGAGATCGATCCCGAGCCCGCCACGCTTGCCCAGATCGAAGCGGTCCACGCGCCGGCCTACGTGGCCGCCGTCAAGCGCTACAGCGCCGAGCCGGAACTGGCCGCAGCGTGGGAGGCCTCCAATTGGGGTTTGGCAGCCGGAGGGGACACCCCATCATTTGGTGGAATGCACGAGGCGGCCGCCGAGATCTGCGGTGCGTCAATCACCTCGGCCCTGGCGGTGTGGAACGGCGACGTCGAGCAGGTGTTCTGCCCCGGCGGCGGTTTGCACCACGCGTTTGCAAACCGGGCGGCGGGGTTTTGTATCTACAACGACCCCGCGGTGGCGATCCGTGCGTTGCTGGACGCCGGTGCCGAACGGGTCGCGTACGTCGATGTCGACGTGCATCACGGTGACGGCACGCAGTGGATCTTCTACGACGATCCGCGTGTGCTGACGTGTTCGGTCCACGAGAGCGGCAAGTTCCTGTTTCCGGGAACCGGTGGTCTGGTCGAGCGGGGCACCGGTGACGGCGAAGGCTTCTCGATCAACATCCCACTGCCGGCCCTGGCCGGTGAGGCACCGTACCTGCGGGCCGTCGACGAGGTCATCGCCCCGGCAGTGCGGGCGTTTCGGCCGGATGTGCTGGTCACCCAGAACGGTGTGGACCCCCATCACGCCGACCCGTTGGCGCACCTGCAGGTCACGATGGACGCGTTTCCGCAGCTGTGGCGCTCGCTGCACGACCTGGCGTTCGACGCGGCGGGTGGCAAATGGGTGGCGCTTGGCGGTGGGGGCTACAACGTCGATGTGTTACCTCGCGCATGGGCGATGCTCTTTGCCGAGATGGTCGGGGCAGATCTCGCGAACGAGCTTCCCGTCGAATGGCTGGCGCGGGCGCAGGCGCGCCTCGGTCGTGACCTGACGCCGGGATTGCGCGACGATCCCGGACCGCCGCTGCCTCCCGAGCACCGCCGGCCTGCGGATCTTGAGGCGCAGCGCGTGGTCGACGAAGCGCGGTCCCTGTTCGTCACGGGCTGAGCGGCGTGCCGGTCGCGGCGGTGTTCGGAAGCGCACGCATCGTCGAGGGCGAGGCCGAGTACGCGGTGGCGTATCGCATGGGCGCGCTGCTGGCCGAGGAGGGGTGGACGGTCATGACCGGTGGCTACGCGGGCGCGATGGAAGCCGCGTCGCGTGGTGCAGGCGAGGCCGGCGGCCATGTGGTCGGCGTGACGGTGTCGGCGTGGGCAGGACGCAACAGCGCGAATCGATGGGTCATCGATGAGCGCCCGGCACCGGATCTGGTCGCCCGTTTGGGTGAGCTGATGTCAGCCGATGCGGCGATCGCGGTGGGCGGCGGCATCGGCACGTTGGCCGAGGTCGCGCTGGCGTGGAACCTCCGCCAGAAGGACAGGCGCGACGCCGGACCCCTGATCCTCGTCGGCGCGCCCTGGGCCCGAATCGTCCCCCACCTTGCGAGCACGCTCATCATCGACGACGCCGACGTCGAGATCGTGCGCCTTGCCGCCGACCCCGAAGCGGCGATTGCATACCTTCCTCCCCGCCCCAGCTCGCTCAGTTGACTGAGCATCTCGCCTGAGCGAAGCCAAGTCAGTCATCGCCTGGCGACGACGGGTCGCCCCCCGCTCGTCAGATCGCGATGACCTCGACCAGCTCACCGAGGGCTTGGAAGTCATCCGGATTTCTGGTGTAGAGCGCCAAGCCTTCTGCGCATGCGGTCGCGGCGATCATGAGGTCGGGCACGCGGGCACCTCGGGCTTTTCGGCCGGATGCGATGACCGCCGCGTAAATCCGGCCGTACGCGCGGGCCGACTGCGCATCGAACGCGAGCGGGTCGAACGCTGCTTCGGTCCGCTGCAGACGGTCTTGGCGCCTGGCTCGCTCGACCGGGTCGTTTGCCGCGTGTGGACCGACAGCGAGTTCGGCCAAGGTGACGGCGCTGATCGCAAGTTCGCGCGGAAGCAGCGCTTGGTCGATGACGTCCAGGTCGATGATGACGCTGGTGTCGAGTATCCCGCGTTCGCGCTGGTCAGCCACGAGGCGTCGGGTCCTGGTCGACGAACGCGTCGATGTCTCGAAAGAACTGCTCTCGGTCAATCGGCGGTGCGCCACAGAACGCGGCGACGACGTGCTCGGCCGGGACGAACCGAAGCCGCCTGAGCGGTGTGAGCTCCCCCACGGGCACGCCGTTTCTGGTGACCAGAAACGACTCGCCCTTGTCAAGCTGGCGCATGATCTCGCCACTGTCGTTTCGCAGTTCGCGCTGAGTGATCGCTCTCATCCCGATCAGCGTAGCACTATTGCTACGGTCTCCAAATGCGTGAACGCAATCAACCGCGCTTTTGGGTGAAAGGGCAGCCGTTCACCCGGCACCGCCGCTCGGGCTTGAGGAGACTTTCCGAAAACCGACCGGCATGCTCGTTCGCCCGCCTCCGATCGCTTGGAACGTGCAGAAGCTGCTTCCCCGCACTACCAAACGCGTGGATCTGCCCGGCTTCGCACGCACGAGATGGATTGGGGTTCGGCCATCGACGCAGAACACGCGGGACACTGCCGTGGTCGGCGTGAACCGATACTCGAACCCGCACGTCGTGGAGCATCCAGCCGGCCCAATTCCACGCTCGGTCCCTGGGCGTGGAGACGGCAGGAATCCGCGGTCATCAATCTTCCCGACGAACAAACCGTACGGGTCCAGTGGGGTGACGACAGCACCGCCAGGGAGCGCCGCTCCTGAGGCGTTTGACAGTCCCGCCGGAAATGACTTCCCGCGAATCGGGAGGGCAAGGTGCGGGGCACTGCCGGGGAGCAGCTCCCAGATCCCTCGCTTCGCGCGCCACGAGAGCCGCCCGGGTCCGCCGTAGATCCAGCCCACACCGTTGTAGCGAGTCCCGGTGGACCCGAGTGGCGTCAGCGTCTGGAGATCGAACGCGGTTGAGGCATCGATCCAGGCGACGCCATAGCGAGACGCTCCCGCGATCACATCGAAACCGCACGCTCCCCGGCCGGATCATCGACTGGGTCCCTTGACTTCGAACTGTCATCTGTAGGCATTCAGGAGGTTGTCAGGTCCGTCCGCGAACCTTGTTGGGTGCACTGCGGTGAGCGGGGGCGTTGAGCGCGACGGCGGGGAATTTCACAAGAGACTGGAGACAGGGTGAGCGATGAGCACTGAGACGGCGGGACGCTTGAGCGCACGATCGATGTTGAACAAGGTCCCAGAGGTCACGTTGTATTTCTGGGTCATCAAGATCCTTTGCACCACCGTCGGCGAGACCGCGTCTGATTACCTGCAGAGTCACATCGGTCTGGGCTTGGTCACGACGGCGTGGATTACCGGTGGCGTGCTCGCAGTCGTTCTTGCGTTTCAGTTCCGGCTTCGACGGTATGTGCCGGGGGTGTATTGGCTGGCGGTGGTGCTGATCAGCGTCTTCGGCACGCAGATCACCGACTATCTGCACGATGAGCGCGGCGTGTCCCTGGTGACCACGACGACCGTCTTCGGGGCGGCGCTGGCGGCGACGTTCGCGATCTGGTTCGCGTTCGAGCGGACGCTGTCGATCCACACCATCGTCACGACTCGGCGCGAGGGGTTCTACTGGCTGACCGTCCTCGTCACCTTCGCGTTGGGTACAGCGGCCGGCGACTTGTTTGGGGAGAAGCTCGCACTCGGGTATCTGACGTCACTGTTCATCTTCGCCGGGGTGATCGCGGCGGTCTTCGTCGCCCATCGCGCGTTCAAACTGAACGCCATCTTGTCGTTCTGGATCGCGTACATCCTCACGCGGCCGCTGGGGGCCTCGACGGGCGATTACCTCTCGCAGGACGATCTCGGTGGCCGCGGCTTGGGCACGACGGTCACGAGCTTCATCTTCCTGGCGGCGATCCTCGCGACGGTCGTCTTCTTGACGATCACGAAGGTCGATCGAATCGAATCGAATTTGTCGCCCTCGAATGTTCGTCAGCCTGCGGACGCGAGAGTGCTTCTGGTGGTCGACAAGGCGGTCGTCACGTCGGCGCTTCTTGAGGTTGTGCGCGAGCGGGCCGCCACCGGAGCCGGCGGGTTCTGTCTGCTGGTGCCCAACCCGAAGCACTTGCCGTTCGACCGCATCAGCCACGACATCGGCGAGGGCGAAGCTGTCCTCGGGCAGGCACTTCCGTTGCTCGAGAAGGCAGCGGGTGCATCGATCAAGGGATGGGTCGCGGAGAGCGCAAACGCGTACGACGACATCGTTGCGGCACTCGCCACCGGCGCGTACAGCGAGATCATTCTCGAGGCGCCAGAAAGCCACGTTTCGCATTGGTTGCACGTCGATCTCGCCCAGCGCGTGTCACACCTCGGCTGCAAGCTGACGACCGTTGCGGCGACGGAAGGCGATGCCAGTGGAGGCTCCCTGCGCGCGGGGCGCGGCTCGCATGGCGTTGCAGACGGGGCCGACGCGTAGCGAAGGGTCATCGCCATCAGGTTAGGTGCCTGATCGCGTGACGGGATCGTCCCTGCTGGTTGAGCATGTTCGGCGGGTGAGCGGCCACGCAGGTGTGAAGTCGCCGCCGCCCGCGTGCGGCCGCACCATGGTCTGCCTGCTCCGCAGACAGCGACGACAGGCTCGACCGGAACGACCTGATTGGGACGTCGCGTAAGAGAGCGCCACTCCGGAACGTCTTAAGACGTGAGGAGTCACTGCCGATACCGAACGCGAGACGTGTTGTTCGGGGACTTTGTGCTTTGCCTCCCGTGGAGTTCGCTCGGATCCCGCCCGAATCGATCAAGGAGATCAACCAGATGCTCAAGCGCAGGTTTGCAGTCCTTCTCACCGCGGGTGCCCTGGCGAGCGGGGTGGGCGCGGCAGTGGCCATCGCCGACGACGGGCCGTCATCGGACCCGGCGGCGGGCGCGACGTGCGCGGCGCTTGTCGCCTCGCCTGCTCCCCAGGACCAGAACAATCAAGTCGGTGTCGATGAGCAGGAAGCGGCGAACGACGTCGCTGACGCGGCGAACGACGTTCAGGTGGAAGCCGACGATCAGGGCGCCGACGACCAGAGTGGCGATCAGCAGGGATCAGACGACCAGAGCGAGGAGCCTGACGACGACTGTCAGGACGACGGTTAGGGCGGGTTCTGCTTGCCTCTGGAGTGGACCCATGTGCGCAGTCCCTGCGTGCGTGGGTCCCGTTCGATCGTTTTCGACCTCGAAAGGACTTCTGATGATTGCCCCGACCGCGTCGTCGATCCATCAAGTATCTCGCCGGGCGCTGCCCGCCGTGGCCGGTGTGATCATCGCGGCGCTGATATTTGCGTCCGCGGCGATCGCGACCAACGCGACGCTCGGCGCGTCGCTGCGCACCTGGTCGCTAAAGATCGGCGTCGATGCCCACTCGGTCGCCCTCGCCGCACAGAATCGCCATCCTCGTCGGATGGTCTCGAGCGCCCAGCGCTTTCGCAGCGACGCCCTCAGGGCCCGGGCGGCGATCCGTTCGCAGCGGGCCTCCACGATCGCCGGTAAGCAGGCGAAGCGACTCGCTGTCGTCGCGTTCACCGACTACGCGGCCGCGGGTCGGTTGTGGGCCGCGAGCGGCCAGGCCCGCTTGCACGGCCAGAAGGCCGCAGCCAGTCGCTACGCACGCAGCGCAACCACCTTCGCCAAGGCCGGCAATCGCTTCCTCGTGCGGGCCGGGAGACTCGTGAGGTAGCAGAACCCGACCAATCCCAGCACGAAATCTCAACCAGCGCGATCTTCAGGATCCTCACCTACGCTCTGCTCACGCACAACAACACGGTCCCCTTCGGGGCCCGCGAGGCACGCTCACGGCTGATCTGAGAGCCCGATGGCGCCATCCATTTCCCCATCCCGAATGTGAAACACATTCGCCTTGCACGAGGTGACGTCGCGTGGCTAACCTGATTGTTGTGACGAGCGCGACACGGAACGTGGTAGGTGCCTGTGCGCTGTTCCTCGCGGCGGGGCTCGTTGGGTGCGGTGGGTCCGGGCGACCTCTCGCGAGTCCGTCCACCACCGCGACGGCGGACCAGGCGGGCCTCAAGAGCGGTCTCGCCGCGTTCGTCGCGGCCGCCCGCGCGGGAGGTCGAAACCATTTGGCTGACCGGTTCGCCAACGCAATCAAAAGCGGCGACCACACGGGTTTCGGCCTCTTCCACGTTCCGAGCCGCGCGATGGCCCCGACAATGCTGGCAGGCGACCGCGTTGTCGGTGAGCGAGTCGCTCTTGGGGCGGGGCGGCGCGGTGATGTCGTCGTCATCGTCTTGACGGCCGCTGCCGCCAAGACATGCGGAGCGTCGGGTACGAACGCTCGACAGATGAAACGCCTCATCGGACGGGCGGGCGACCGCATCGAACTCCTCGCCAACAGCGGCGACGTCCTCATCAACGGAACGAAATACGTCGTCGTCGGTGCTACACCGAACCGCGCGCAGGCTACCCACAAGGTGTTCGAGGTTCCCGCAGGCAAGCTCTTCCTGCTCGGCGACAACCGCCGCGCGTCGTGCGACTCAGCGACATGGAGCGACCCGTACCTGCCGGAGGCGAACGTCCAATGGAAACTCTCAGGCATCTACTACCCGCCGGAGCACGCCAAACTCCTCAAATAGTCGCCGGCTCATGTCCTGCGTACGTCGAGGTCGAAGTCACTCTCCGCGGGCGCGAACGGGTCGTCACCGTCCAGCCAATCATCCAACGCCACCTCGTGAACTTGGCGGACTCGGAGTGCTCCTTGATCTTCCAGTCGATCACCTGAGGAACCACGATGCGAACGGCACCCGGGAGTTCCTGCCGCCCTTGAGCTCATCGAGCAGGCGAATGGCGACCTCCGCGGCCACGGCGATCGCCTGGTCCTCGGGCCAGACGCGCGCGCGACAACGGTCGAGCATCGCGCCGTGGGAGCTCTCGACCAGCCGCGAGAACTCACCGGCCGCGAGCAGTCGCTGGTCCTCTTGCGAATTGGTGTTGGTGTTGAGGGTGTCCGGGCGTCGGCCTGGTCGGGCGGTTGGACGATGGTTTCGCGCCCTCGAAAGAGAAGGGTTTGGCGAAACGCGCCGTGCCTAGTGCTTGCCGATGTTGTGGACGTCTAGGATCTCCGGCTCGCCCGAAACTCAATCCCGCTTTCCGCTGACACGGGCATCATGCGCTTGCCAAAGGCCTCGAACTGCTCCTTCGAGTCCCAGATCTCGCTGACGCGGAGGTTCCGTCGGACCCGAAGCAGACGTGGTAGTCCCTCCCTTCTCGATACCAGCCTCCTGAACCTGTTTCTCGTCGTGATGTGTGCGTTGGCGCCCGGTTATCGCAGGACGCCGGTGTGGCCGAGGGAGTACCGGCCGGGTTGAGGCCAGATCGCCAGACCATGCGGGCCGGCGCCGACGCGGATCCGGGCGCGGAGGGCGCCGGTCGCGGTGTTGATTGCATAGACCTCGCCGCTGCTGCGACCCGACAACCAGAGCGTCTTGCCGTCTGCGGAGACACCACCCATGTCTGGGCTGCCGCCGGGGATCTTCCACGTCTTCACCACGGCGCGGGTCGCAAAAGCGATGAGCGAGATGGTCCCGTCGTCACGGTTCGATACGTAGAGGTACTTCCCATCGCGGCTCGGGTACAGGCCGTGCGCGCCGGCTCCGGTCGGGATCAACCGGGTCAACTTGAATGTCGATGCATCCACGATCCAGGTGCCATTTGCGTGCATGTCCGCGACGTAGAAGATGCGTCCGTCCGGGGAGAGCTTCACATCTTGGGGCATGCCGCCGGGGTTGGGTATCGTGATAACCGCGAGGACTGTCTTACGGGCCACGTCCCAGTGAATCAGCTGTCCTGAGAACTCGCAGGCCAGAAGCGCCTCCCGACCGTCCGCGGTGAAGTCCATGTGGTTCGGGCCCCTGCACGGTATGGGCAATGACTTGCGCAACGCCATCGTATGCGGGTCGCGAAAGTCGAGCCGGTCGAGCCGCTCAGCGACGACGATCGCGTCGGAGCCCGTCGGAGTGAAGTACAGGTTGTACGGGTCCTCGACAGGCACAGGCGGACCCGCGGGCTTCCCGGTGCGTGGGTTGAACGGGGTGAGGCTATTGCCCTGGTTGGAGTTCACCCAGAGCGTCTTGAGGTCCCATGACGGGGTGACGTGTTGAGGCAGCTTGCCAACGGGGTAGTGGCCGACGATGCGTTTGGTGGCCGCATCGATGACGTCGACCGAACTGCTCTGGCTGTTGGGGACGTAGACCCGTTCACGCACTCCTCGAACAGTCGGACTCAGCATCCCCACACGTGTGGCCGCGTACACGTCTCCCACAACCGCAGCGGCCGCGGGCGGCACGCTCCCATCGCTCGCGGCCGGGCTTGCCACCAGCCGAAGATCACCCAAGAACGACGTCGGGGCGTTTGCACTTTTTCCGCCGGCGAGCACGATGCGCGCGCCGGCGCTGACGGCGGTCAGGTCGGAGAGCGCCCGAGGCAGCTGCCCAGCCGGTTGGATCGTGCCGGCGGTCGGATCGATCGCGACGATCCGCCGTGTCGGTGTGCCGGTTGTCGCTCCCCGTCCGCCGACCAGGTAGACGATGCCGTTGAGCGCCGCCGCCGCCGCGTGTGTCGTCGCGGTCGCGAGGTGACCGATTGTCGTCACACGGCTATTCGAGGGGTTGAACATCTGGACGGTGTCGAGCGCCCTTGACGGCGATGAGCCGCCGGCGATGACCAGGCGCTTGCCGGTGGAGGCAACCGCTGCGTAGCGAACCGCCTGCGACAGGTGCGCGACGATCGTCGCCGCGTGCCCGGGTCGCCAGGCGAGGATGCCATCGAACCAACGCGACCCGTCATACCCGCCGACGAGGTACACCGTGTCGCCGATGACCGCCGCTGTCAGATCCGATGACGGTCGCGGCAGGCGACCCACCTGCACGGCGCCGCCGGTGACGGGATTGACGCGGATGATCGAGTCGCGTTCGGTGGAGTTGCCGCCACCGAACAGGTACACGGATCCTCCGATCGTGGCGGCGGCGGTGTCATGGAGCGGGCTCGGGAGATGACCGATGACGGTGTCGTGCCCGCCGGTGAGGCGGTGGACTTCGGTGGGAGCGGACCCGGACGAACCAATGCCGCCGAGCAGGATCACGCTCCCATCTGGCGCGAGCGCCGCCGACGCGCCTTCACGGGGAGACGCGAGTGAGCCAGTGGCGTGCGCCACCAGATGCGTCCGCGTCGCGACCGACGCGAGCGCGACGTGATCGTGTCCGCCGGTCACGCCTCCACGCACTGACGTGGGCGTGGAAGCAACGCTCGCCACCCCTGGTACCCCCGCAGGAGCGTCCGTGCCCGAGCGGGTCAGCGCCCACGTCGTCGCGCCACCAGCCAGCAGGACGATCACGCCGGCCAATCGGCGCCGACGCGTGCGCTGCAACCCCTTGCGGCGCTGGTCTGCGCGCCTTGCCGCGTTTGGGTCCACCGAAGCCGTTCTGTCGTCCTCGCGAGCCATTTCCGCACCGTGTCGAGCTTCACTATGGCGAACACTCCCGGATAGACCGCCAGCGACGGTCACGCCG
>JANMKR010000157.1:0-13488 GCA_031372145.1 Actinomycetota bacterium
GGAATGAGCTTGCGAATCATTGGACACACCTCCGGATGATTTGACGACACAACGATCTCGGCCGAGCCGACCGTCCTCGGGCACGGTCGTGGCCCACTGATGAGGAAGATGTCCGGGAGACGGATTTCCTTGCATTCGACGTCCCGGCACTTCGCGATGCGAGACGCGCGGTCGGATTCGCACGCAGCGGCCCAGTCGGTTCGCCTCGCCACGGACGCTGTGGTAGACCCATCTCGCTCAGGAAACGAAACAGGAGGCCCGCCAATGCGCGTGTCCAAACGAATCGTCCTGCCAGTGTGCGTGACGGCGCTCAGCGCCGGCGCCATCGCGCTTGCGGGTGGACCCAACCCCAGCTACGGGCCAGGGCCGGTGTACGCACCGGGTCCCCAAGGAGGATCGCTCCAGGTCACGGCCCTGACCGCCAACCTCAACGGCCGGCGGGAAATCAACAAGACGACCCGCAGAAGCCGTGCGGGCGATCCGGACGGCCGGGGCATCGCATCGGTGCTCCTGCGCGGACGGCGGCAGATCTGCGTGTCGGTCCTGGTGGCCAACATCGGCCTGCCGACCGCCGCGCACATCCACCGCGGCCGCAGCGGCAAGAACGGCGGCGTTGTCGTGGCACTCGGCGCGCCCACACAAGGGGGCCTGGCCGGCGCGACCACATGCGCGCAAATCTCGGCGACGCTCCACGCCGATCTGCGCAAACGTCCGCAGCGCTACTACGTCAACGTGCACACGGCGACGTTCCCTGACGGCGCCATCCGCGGCCAGCTGGCCAGGGCAGGAATCGGCAGCTGACATCGGGAATCTGACCCGGGGTGGCCACATTTGGTCATCCCGGGTTGGACGCCGTGCACTCCAGGGACATCCGACCCGTAAGCTCGCGTTGAAACCAGAGGCCGAGTCGGGTTGAATCCCGGTCAGTCGGTCGACCGGAGGGTCAGTGGAGCACGAGCACCAAAACGGAGCGCCTGCAGAAGACGGCGAGTACGGCCTCTACCAAGGCCCGCGCGCGCACGTCCCCGAAATTCCCGACGACCACGGGGATGACCCCGGCTACCACACGCGCACCAAGTTCCTCAGCCTGGTCGCCATCGCCATGGGCGGCGTCATGACCGCGGCGATCCTGGTGCCGGTCATCGGCTTCGCGGTCGCCGACACCGTCAAGGAAGAGGAATGGCGCTGGGTCGACGTCGGACCGTACAGCGACTTCAAGACGGGCTCGACGACCTCGATGCGCGTGGACGGCCCCAGCCCCGAAGCCGACCGGCGCGTCTATGTCCGCAACCGCGACGACGAGCTGATCGCCATCTGGAACCGCTGTGCGCACCTGGGTTGCCCCGTCAAGTACTCACCGGGTTCCGACGGCTACGTCTGCCCCTGCCACGGCGGCGCGTACGACAGCCGCGGGCACGTGACGGCAGGGCCCCCACCGCGTCCGCTCGACCGACTCGACATCAAGATCGTCGATGCGGCCGGCAAGGACGTCGCGTACGCTGCCGCCAAACCGGCCGACCGCGTCCTCGTCGGCAAGGCCTACTCGATCGACAAAGACGAGAAGCCGTTCAAGCTCCACCCGCCCGGCGACCCCGTCGATGGCGCGCTCTCCCACCTCTTCCCCTTCGTCTAGTTGGTGGCACTCCTGATGACATTCCACCGGACAACGGCGACGGCACCGCGCCGCCTGATCGAGACGCACCTGGAGTTCCCGACAGGTCGAAGGACTGCGTCCGTGTCAAGCGGTCTTTTCACGCGCCATATTCACGGCGAATGTCACGAGAAGGGCCACTAGCATGGCGACCTCAGAGCACCCAGAGCCGAGCGCGAAGAACATCGGCCCCAAGAACCCGGCCGTGCAGGTCGGCATGGACGTCGTCGACTACCTCGACGAGCGGACCGGCATCACGACCGGTGCCAAGTGGTTCATGTTCCGCAACATCCCACGCGGCACGAGTTGGTTCCAGACGCTCGGCTTCACCGCGATGGCGGTGTTCGGCTTGCAGGCGATCACCGGAATCATCCTGGCGATGTACTACAAGCCCGACCCGTCGAGCGCCCACGCCAGCATCGCCCACATCACCAACGAGGTCACGTGGGGCTGGCTCGTGCGCGGCATGCACAAGTGGGGCGCGAGCGTCATGATCGTCATCGTGTTCCTGCACATGGGCCGGGTCTTCATCTGGGGCGCCTACAAGTACCCGCGAGAGCTGACCTGGGTCACCGGGGCGCTCCTGCTCTTCATGACCATGATGATGGGCCTGACCGGGTACCTGCTGGTCTGGGACCAGAAGGCCTACTGGGCGACCGTCGTCGCGGTCAACATCACGTCACAGGCGCCGATCCTTGGGCCGTACCTCGGGGAGGTCCTGCGCGCAGGACCGGAATTCGGGCCGGACACCTTATCCCGGTTCTACTCCATCCATATGCTCTTGATACCAGGGGGCATAGCCGCCTTCATCGGGATCCATCTGTTCCTGGTGTCGAAGCTCGGCATCGCCGAGCCGCCGTGGTCCAAGCGTCGCCTCGCAATCGAGCGGGCCGAAGAGGACGCGCGGCGTGCCGCGGTGCGTGACCGGGTTCCGTTCGGGCGCACGCCGGTGCCGGCGGGCGAGCCCGCCCCCGATCCGGTGCGGGTGGAGGCCAAGTCGTGAACCGAGCCCAGAAAGATGCCTACAAGCGCGACTACGCGGCGGCCAAAGCCGACGGCAAGCCGTTCTTCCCCTACGCGATCTACAAGGACTTGATCGTCGCGACGGCGGTCATCGCGATCATCATCGCCCTCGCCATCTGGGCCAGGGTCGAGGTCGGCCCCGTCATCGACCCGGCCACGGAGGACTACGTCCCGCGGCCTGAGTGGTACTTCTTCTTCTTGTTCCAGTTGCTGAAGGTCTTCAAGAACCAGGATGCGTTCCGGCCGCTCATCATGGCGACGTTCATCGTCCCCAACCTGCTTCTGGGACTGTTGATCGCCTGGCCATTCATCGACCGCGGCCCTGAACGGCGGATCCAGAAGCGCCCAATGTCGATCATGGTCGGCGTCGCGCTGATCGCATTCCTCGGCTACATGACCTACAAGGGTGCGACGACGCCGGAAGGGACGGCGACGAAAAGCCTGGTCCAAATCCCAGCCGGGGATACCGACGCCGTCGCCGGTGACGCGCTCGTGCGTGGGAGCGTGTGTTTGAGTTGCCACACGTTCGGTGGCCAGGGCGCTCCGGGCCCCGGACCCAACCTGACGAACGAGGGATCGAAGAACCGCGGCCTGCAGTGGCAGATCGCCCACCTCAAGGACCCGGCGTCACAGACACCTGGATCGAGCATGCCGAGCTTCGCGAAGTTCTCGGACGTTCAGCTCAACCAGATCGCAACGTTTCTCGAGGGTCTCGGCACCAAGTACAAGTGACCCCGGTGACACGGACCGGCACCGCCGGCTGCCGGTTTTGGTAGGCGACCCCCCAAGGGTCAACTAGCATCCAGTGCGAATGCGGTTCTTTCTCGGGATCACCGGCGCCAGCGGCGCGATCTATGGCGCGCGCGCCCTGCAGGCATTGAGCGGCGCAGGCTGTGACGTCGGCGTCTGCGCCAGCGATGCGGCATTGCAGGTCGCCGGCCACGAGCTGTTCGGCATGGGTCCGCGCCCGGCGGTCAGCGACGAGCAGATCAGCGCGCGCCTGCTGGACCGCTTCGCGACCGGCCCCGGGACCGTCGAGATGGTCGACCCGCGTGACCTGACCAGCCGGTATGCCTCAGGATCGTCCAAGCTCGACGGCATGTTGATCGCGCCGTGCTCGATGTCGACGCTGGCGGTCATCGCCAACGGCACGGGCCAGAATCTGATTCACCGCGCGGCCGATGTCGCACTCAAGGAGCGCCGCCGTCTGGTCCTGATGGCCCGCGAGACGCCGCTTTCGGCCGTGCACCTCGAGAACATGCTGACGGTCACCCGCGCCGGGGCCGTGGTGCTGCCGGCGATGCCGGCGTTCTACAACCTGCCGCAGAGCATGGACGACCTTGTGGACTTCGTCGTCGGTCGCGCCCTGGATCAGCTCGGAGTGGACCACGACCTGACGCGTCGGTGGGGCGAGCAGCGCGCGGAGGCCGGCGCGTGACCGCCACACAGCCCGGGCGTCTTCCGGCCGCCGAGGTGCGCGCGATGTTCGACCGCATCGCACCCCGCTACGACCTGATGAACCGGCTGATGAGCGGCGGCCTGGATCGGCGCTGGCGGCGGCTGGCGGCGGCGGCCGCCGACGTCTCGCTCGGCTCACGCGCCCTGGATGTCTGCACGGGCACGGGAGATCTGGCGTTTGCGTTGGCCGACCGAATCGGTCCGTCAGGCGCCGTTGTCGGCGTTGATTTTTCGGAACAGATGCTCGACCGCGCTCAAGCGAAGGCCGCGGCCAGGGGCGTGCCGGCGACGTTCCAGGTCGCCGACGCCCTGGAGCTGCCGTTCGAGGACGGGGAGTTCGACGGCGCCACCGTGGCGTTCGGCGCACGCAACCTTTCCGACCTGGACCGCGGCCTGACCGAAATGGCGCGCGTCGTGCGACGCGGTGGACGCGTCGTGGTGCTCGAGATCACCACGCCCCGGCGCCTGCGGGCCCTGCACGGGCTGTGGTTCGATCGGCTCGTCCCGCGTCTGGGCGGTGTGATCGGCGGCGACCGCACCGCGTACGGCTACCTGCCGGCCTCGGCCAAGCGGTTTCCCTCGCCGCCCGAACTCGCCGAACGCATGACGGACTCCGGGCTCACCGACGTGTCGTGGCGGGGATTCATGGGCGGCATCGTCGCCTTGCATCACGGACGCGTGGGCTGATCGCCACCGCCGCCCCGAGGATGCGCCTGGTGCGCCCGTTTGCGCCGCTCCTGCGCGCGTGTGAGAAGCGCCTGGCCGACGTCGTGTCCGACCACGTGCCGCAACTCTCCGAACCCGCCACCGAGACCCTCGCCGCAGGCGGCAAGCGCCTGCGCCCCTTGCTGGTCTTCTGCGCTGCGCCGCGCAAGCGGGGCCGCGACCAGGCGCTCGTGGCCGCCGCAACGTCGGTGGAGCTGGTCCACATGGCAACGCTCGTCCATGACGACATCATCGACCGGGCATCGCTTCGGCGCGGACAGCCCACCGTCGCCCAAGCTCAGGGGCCTGACGTGGCCCTGCGCGTCGGAGACTTTCTGTTTGCCCGCGCGTTCTCCGAGCTGACGCGCACCGGCGACCCGCGTGCGGTCCAGGCACTCGCAGCCGCCGCGCTCGAGCTCTCGCGCGGCGAGATGGTGCAGCAGGCTGCGGCACACGACCTGGAGCTGTCCGAGGCCGCGTACCTGTCGCGCTGCCGCGGCAAGACCGCGTCGCTGTTTGCCGTCGCGTGCCGCCTGGGCGCGATGGTCGGCGGTGCCGACCGGGATACCGAAGAGCGACTTGCGGTCTTCGGCGAGCACGTCGGCATGGCGTTCCAGATCTTCGACGACATCCTCGACCTGACAGGCAGCCCGGCTGCCACCGGCAAGCGGCGCGGGACCGACCTGCGCGAGGGGACCGTCACGCTCCCGGTGATCCTGGCGCTGCAACACGAACCCGGCCTCGCGCCCGACATCAAGGCGCTCGGCAACGGCGGCGGCGTCGACGCGTTGTGTGACCGGCTGGCCGCGCACGCCGGCGTGGTCGAGGCACGCGAACGGGCGCTCGCGTTCGTCGCGACCGCGCGCGACGCGGTCGACTGCGGCCTGGACGGCGTCGCCTCGGGCGCCCTGCTGGAGATCGCCGACGGGGTCGTCGACCGATACTCATGACGCGTGATGCACTGGTGTCGCTGCTCCGTGCGCGTGACGCGCTGTCCGCAGCGGTCGGACTGACCCTGGCCGACGGCGTTGACGTCAGTCGAGGCGGCGACCCCGATGACTGGCTGGTGGACGGTCAGCTCGAAGGCTCGCTCGATGCGCATCGCCAGGCCCACGCGCAGGGACGTCCCAGCGTGGCCACGATCCTCTACGGCGAAGACATCGATGCCGAGGCCACCGCCGACCGCATGTTGGCGCTGGCCGCATTGGCCGGCGAGACCCGCCTGCTGCGGGCCGTGTGCCCGGTCCCCGCGCCGGGTGTGCGAACCCCGGGGTCGTGGGGCGTCGAGGACCTGACCGTCGTTGCGGCCGCACGCGGTGTGTTCGACCTGGCGGTACGGGTCCGCCCCAGCTGGGAGCGTCTGGGCGCGCAAACCTGCGGGGTGACGCTCGCGTTCGGAGCCGACGAACTGGTCGTGCCCGCAGACGACCGGACGGACGTGGCGGCACTCGCCACAGCCGTCGGCCGACAGGTCGTGCAACGGTGAGCACGCCGCTTCGTGTCGGGCGCATCGTCGCGCTCAACATGTACCCGATCTACCATCACCTGGAGCAGACCCACGATCCCGGCCTGACGTTCACCGATGGACTGCCCGCCGCGCTCAACGCCGCGCTGTTGGACGGCGACCTGGATGTCTCGGCCATGTCCAGCATCGAGTACGCCCGCAACGCCGATCACCTGGAGCTTCTGCCCGTCGCGTCGATCTCGGCCGCGGGCGCGGTCGATTCGATCCAGGTCTTCTCGCGCATCCCGTTCGAGCAGATCCGCTCGGTCGCCGTGACGCCGCACAGCGCGACGTCGGTGGCCTTGTTGCGGATCCTGGTCGGGCCAGAGGTGAGGTTCGCGCCGTTGCCGGGTCCGCCCGCGGACGCGTTCGACGCGTTCGACGCCGTCCTCCTCATCGCCGACGAGGCCCTGCACGGCCTCGGCGACGGGCTCGCTCCCGTCCATACGGACTTGGGTGAGCGCTGGCGCAACCTGACCGGACTGCCGATGGTGTTCGCTGTCTGGGCCGCCCGCCGTGACGGGCCGTCACACACGCAGGTGGCCAACCTGACGTCGCTGCTGCGCGACGCTCAGACGCGGTTCGCCGACGATCCCGACACCGTCGTCGCGGCGGCGGCCGAACGCTTTCCGTTCCCGCCCGACTACATCCGTGGCTACTTCTCACGGCTGAGCTACGCCTTCGGCGCCGACGAACAGGCGGGACTCCGGCGCTTTCTCGAACTCGCCCACGACGCGGGCGAGCTGACCAAAGTCCCGGGGCTGGCAGCGTGATGGCGCCGCTGCGAGGTGGCGGGCGCTTCAAACTCCTGCGGTGAGACGCGTGAAACCGGCAACGGGATAACATCACCCTTCGTGGCGACCCTCGCACCTGCACATCACCTGGAGATCCTCGAGCGCGCCGACGCGGGCGAGCGGCTGTCCGAGGCTGACGCGCTCACATTGCTCGCCTCGCGTGACCTGATCGCGGTCGGGGCGGCGGCGCGACGTTCCAGGGAGCGCCACTCGGTGCCGGACGAGGTCACGTTCATCATCGACCGCAACGTCAACTACACGAACGTCTGCGTCACCGACTGCGACTTCTGCGCGTTCTACCGCCACCCGCGCGACACCGAGGCATACATCCTGCCCAAGCACGTCATCTTCCGGAAGATCGAGGAGACGCTTGCACTGGGTGGCACGGCGCTGTTGTTGCAGGGGGGCCACCACCCCAACCTGCGGATCGAGTGGTACGAGGACCTGTTCTGCGACATCAAATCGCGCTATCCGATCCACCTGCACGCGCTGTCGCCGTCCGAGATCATGCACATCGCGCAGTACTCCAAGCTGACGCTGGACGAGACGATCACGCGCCTGCGCGCCGCGGGACACGACTCATTGCCGGGCGGCGGAGCCGAAATCCTAGTCGACCGGGTGCGCCAGGTCATCGCCCCGCGCAAGACCACGAGCGACGAGTGGCTAGCCGTCATGCGCGCGGCGCACCGCGCGGGCATGTCGACGTCGGCGACGATGATGTACGGGACCGTCGACACGTGGGACGATCGCATCGAGCATCTGCGCCGGCTGCGGGAACTGCAAGACGAGGACCCCGGTTTCCGTGCATTCGTCTGCTGGAGCTACCAGTCCGGCGGAGGCAGCATTCGCGGTGACGATCACGTCCCGACGACTGCGGCGGACTACCTGATGATGCTGGCGGTCAGCCGCCTGTATCTGGACAACTTTCCGCATTTCCAGTCGTCGTGGGTCACGCAGGGACTCCGTGTGGGTCAGTTGGCACTGGAGTTCGGCTGCGACGACATGGGTTCGATCATGATCGAGGAGAACGTCGTGCGTGCCGCGGGCACCGCGTTCCGTCTTGACACCGAGCGCATGGTCGCCGCGATCGAGGCGACCGGGCGCCAGGCCGTGCAGCGCGACACCGCGTATCGCGTCGTCAGGCGGTTCTGAGCCGCCTCATTGCGGCGGTTCGCCCTCGTACGGCAGACCTTGGGCCGCCCAGGCGAGGATCCCGCCTTCGAGGTTGGCCACCTCACCGTAGTCCCCGGTCCCGTTGAGGTAGTCGGTGACCTGGCCGCTCCGGTTGCCGCTGCGGCAGAAGATGACGAGCGGCATCTCGATCGGAAGCTCGTCCATGCGGTCCATCAGCTCGCTCATCGGCAGCAACGGCATTCCCGGCACATGGGTCGTGTCGTATTCCCTCTGCTCCCGCACGTCAACGATGGTGACCTGACCGGCCTGCCACGCATCGTAGGCATCTTTGGGCGAATAGACCTTCACGAGCTTCCTCCGTTCCGCGGACGGTTTGCAGGGTAGCGCCCGCTCGCTCCCGACGTCCAGAATCCACGGTCCGAATCACATCAACCGGCCAAATGGCCACTGATGCGACGGCCAAGTGGCCACTACTGCGACGGCCAAGTGGCCACTGATGCGACGGCCAAGTGGCCGCTGGTGTGACGGCCAAGTGGCCAATTCATCGAACGGCCAGGACGAGCCGGCGACGCTGGGGTTGCGCCGTCAACTCGGGCGCGGCGCCGTCGGTCAAATGGCCGCAGGTGCGTCTGCCAATTGGCCGCGCCGGCCCGGCGGCGTTCCTCGCGCCCAAAATGCTGACGGGCGCCCCGAAGGACGCCCGCCCGAGATGTATGAATGCAGGGGTTCTAAAAGTCCATCGGAAGGATCAGATCGGCATCGAGTGCCTCGATGAGACGTTCGACGTCCTCTTCCATGTTCGCGCGGGCGAACGTGCGGAGGCTCGCGAGGAGGTCCTCCGTGCCGTCGTTGAGGGCATCGTCGAAACGCTCGACCTCGTCGTCGTGGTACTCACCTGTGTGCCACCACTCGCAGTCGGGGCACCGAAGAGTGATCTCCCACGAGTCGCCACGACGCTCTTCCCACCCAACGGGGTAGACGAGGCTGCCGGCGCATTCGGGGCAGACGTGGAGATCGACCTGTTCGGTCGCAGTCGCCACGGGCGAGCTCTGCTCATTCATTGCTGGCTCCGAATTCTCTGTCGTGTCTCCACCGAAGACGACGACCTCGATGAACTTTCCGCCGGGGAGGGCGATCCGCTTTGTGTTGTAGCTCCGCATCAGTTTCATCCTGAAAGAAAGGGGCCGTTCGGCGATCCGTGCCGTTCGTTTGCAAGTGCCCGATTGGTTGATGCTCCACTTATCGGTCCTCGGTACCCCGAACTTAAACCCGGTTCGCGACACTTACGCTTTCTTCACACAGTGCGTGAGAGTGAGAATGAGACCCAGGCGACGAACGACCGTGGGCAGCCGACGAGCGAGGTAGATTGACCCGGTGCTGTGGCCGATCTTCACGGGCGTCCCAGACGCCGAAATGCAGCGGGTTTTGTCCATCGCCCGGCGACGTACGTTCGCCCGTGGCGAGGTCGTGTTCCACCACGACGACCCGGCGGACACGGTTCACCTGATCGTCACGGGCCGCTTCGCCGTTCGCGTTCGCACGCCCGTGGGGGACACGGCAATACTGACGGTCCTGGGGCCTGGCGAATTGTTCGGCGAGGTCGCACTCCTGGGCCCCGACCAGCGGCGCAGCGCGACGGTCGAAGCACTGGAGGCTGCGGAGACCCGCTCGATCTTCCGCGATGACTTCGCCCAGCTGCGGGTCCAACATCCCGGCGTCAGCGACGTCCTGATCGCGATCCTCGTGGGTGAGGTCACGCGCCTGTCCCGACACCTGCTCGAGGCCCTCTACGTGACCTCTGACAAACGCGTGCTGCGCCGCCTTGTCGAGCTGGCCGACCTGTACGGCACGCCGGATGCGGCCGAGGTGACGATTCCGTTGCGCCAGGACGACCTGGCGGGGCTTGCGGGAACGTCACGGGCCACCGTCAACCGGGTCCTGCGCCAGGAGGAATCACGCGGGTCCGTGGCGCTCGCGCGCGGAAAGGTCACGGTCACAGACCGAACCGCCCTGGAGCGCCGGGGCCGGTAGCACCTACCTCGCGAGAATCGTCCGGGTCTGCCCTGCATGCACCCGCACGAGCTTGCGTGTGCGGAGGTTGCGGACGATGACGGTACCCTCGGTGACGCGAATCGTGGTGCGGTCACAGCGGTCGGTGATCGTCCACTCGGTTCCCCTGGCGATCGCGGATGCATACCTGCCGATCGTCCGGAAGCGACCCTTGACCCGCACGCGGAGGCGTCGCACCACCTTGCGCGGTGCCGCGACAACCGCATGGGACGCGATCGTCGTTGTGCCGCGGCATCCGTCCAGCCGCTCGGTCAGCGTCAGGTCACCGATGATCGCTCCGCTCGCCGGCTGGGTCACACGGAACCCACCGCGCGACGCCCGAACCGTGCGCAGCGCTCCCGACCGATTGCGCACGGTCACGTCAAGCATCCCACCGATCGCGTCGACATCCGAGATGTTCGGCGCCAGATCGCGCTCCCGCAATGGAATGAAGGCCGTTCGCGTTCGCGGCTTGACCTGCACCTGGCCGCTGACGGGTGTCACACCGATCGACCGCACCAACTCGGGATCCGGTACCTGACCGACGTCCCCCAGGCGCCGGATGCGGTGGTTGGCGGTGTCGCCGACGAGGAGCCCTCCACCGGGCGCGAACTGCAGCGCATCAGGGGTGTTGAGAAGACCGGCGCTCGAAGGTCCACCATCCCCTGCCAGACCCGCCGCGCCTCCCGCGACGGTGAAGATCGCGCCAAGTGGCGTGACACGGCGGATGCGGTTGTTTGCGGTGTCAGCAACGACGAACCCTCCGTTGGTCAGCTCGACGACGTCCGACGGACCGGAGATTTGGGCACGCGTGGCAAAACCTCCGTCACCGCTGAATCCAGCCGCCCCGCCGCCAACGGTCGTGATGACGCCGCTGCTGTCGACGTTGCGGATGCGGTTGTTTCCCGCGTCGGCAATCAGGTATCCGCCGGCAGCAGTCGGCGTGACACCCCGAGGGTTGCTGAGCTGCGCGTTCGCTGCCAGTCCGCCGTCGCCGGAGAACCCGGTGGTCGTGCCGGCCACCGTCGTGATGATCCCGTTGGCCGCGATCCGGCGGATCCGGTTGTTGCCGGCGTCCGCGACCAGCAGCGCACCTTCGGCGAGGACCGCCAGCTCACGCGGCGTGTCGAGCCGGGCGGCGGTCGCCGGGCCGCCGTCGCCCGAAAGCCCTCGATCGGTGCCCGCGAACGTCGTGATCGTGCCGTCCGGTGCGACTCGCCTGATCCGGTGGTTGCGCGAATCGGCGATGTAGTACCCGCCGTCGGCGGCGAACGCGACGTCCGTCGGCGTGTCGAGCAACGCGTTGGGTGCGGGACCTCCGTCGCCACCGAGATCCGGCGTGCCGCTTCCGACGAGGGTGGTGATGACCCCGTTTGACGCCACCTTGCGCACACGGTGGTTCTGGGCGTCGGCGATGAGCACCGTCCCGTCGGCCGCAACCGCCATGCCCTCGGGCCGGTTGAGCAAGGCGGAGGTGGCCTGAGCACCATCCCCGGCGAATCCGCCGGTCGTCCCGGCGAACGTGCTGATCGGCCCGTCGGCGCCAGCCGCGCCGCCGGCGCCGACCAGGCAGGCGACGGCTCCGGACACCAGTATGCGGGTGCGGATTCCCATGTCGCGAACCTTACGCGGGGCATGGCCCGGTGTCTGTCTGCGCGATCACACGCCCGGTGTGCGCGCCGTGACGTTCAATAGTGTGGTCGACTATGCGCGCCGATCGCCGTCGCCTCCGCGTCCTCCTGATCGTCGCCGCCGGCGCCCTTGCCGCCGCCACCAGCGTGATCCTCAGCGCCACAAACGCACTTGACGGCGCCGAGTCGCTGACCGTCGACCAGCGGTTCCAGATCCGCGGCAAGCACGACGTCCCCGACAACGTGGTCGTGGTCGGGATCGACGGTGAGGCCATCGCGACCTTGGGGGATCGATTTCCATTCCGCCGGCGCGTACACGCGACGGCCATCGACAACCTGACCCGAGCCGGAGCCAGGACGATCGTGTACGACATCCAGTTCAGTGAACGGACCGAGCCGTTCGACGCGTCACCCGCAGCCGCCGCAGCCGCCGACGGGGACGACCTCGCCCTGCTCGACGCGATCTCCGCGTCGCAACGTGTCGTGCTCGGCACAGACGAGGTTCTGGATGATGGCCAACCCAACATCCTCTTCGTCGACGAGGACCTGCGACGGGCACACGCGACGGTCGGAAACGCCGGCTTCCAACCGAAATCAGGGGGCGTCTGGCGCCATGTCCCATTTGCGCTCGACGGGCTGCCGTCGCTCGCTCGGGCGGCTGTCGAGAAGACCACGCGTACGCGCATGACCGAGGACGGCTTTGGCAGGGACGGTGCCTGGATCGACTATCACGGCCCGAACGGGACGGTGCCGTCGATCAACTTCGCCGCGGTGGTCAAGGGGACATTCGATCCGGAGTCCGTTCGTGACAAGACGGTCGTCATCGGAAACACGGCCGACAACCTCGGTGACGTCCATCCCACGCCGTTCGGCGGCGTCCCGATGTCAGGACCCGAGATCAATGCCAACGCGATCTCGACGCTGCTGCGCGGCGTGCCGCTGCGCGATGCATCCTCGTGGCTCAACCTCCTGATCGTGCTCGGTCTGGTCGCGGCGGCGACCGCAGCAGCGCTGTGGCGCTCGGCGCTGATCGGGATCGCGGCGGCGACAGGGCTAATCGGGGCGTTGCTCGTCCTCGCGCAGCTCGCATTCAACGGTGGCCGTGTTCTGGACGTCGCGGTCCCGGTCGTCTCGACTGCGCTGATCGGGATCGCGGGCCTTGCGCTCAACTACTGGCTCGTCGTCCGTGACCATTCACGGCTTCGCACCCAGTTCTCACGGTTCTTGCCCGCGCAGATCGTCGATGACGTGCTCGAGGAGGCCGGCGACAACGGCCGGCTCGGCGGTCGGCGGTTGTATGCGACGGTCATGTTCGCCGACCTGCGTGGATTCACGGCGGTCGCCGAGCGGTTACCACCCGAACTCGTGATCGATGTCCTCAACCGGTACCTGACCGAAATGAGCGATGCGGTGCTGGACCACGGGGGGACCCTCGTCGCCTACCAGGGGGATGGGTTGATGGCCGTGTTCGGCGCACCCGTCGAGCAGGCCGATCACGCCGACCGGGCGATGGACGCCGCCAGGCAGATGCGGGACATC
>JANMKR010000174.1:0-11977 GCA_031372145.1 Actinomycetota bacterium
AATTTCGATGCGACGAAATGCGCCGAATCGCGAAAAAACGGTGCTCCCTCGGTGCTCCGTCGTAGAGGGTGGAAAAACTCATGGAGCGGGAAGGTCCGATGCCGGAACTGCGAGCTTTGCCGTACTCGACGATGGGCGAGGAGTAGCCATAGGGCGCCGGACATGGAAGGCAACCGAGGTCGTCATCGGTGCAAACGATGCCGTCCAAGCCCGCTTACAACCTCGGGTCAACTGGCTCGCTCCCCAGGGCCAGGACCCCGAAGCAGCATTCGTGGACGCGACGCATGGGGTTCTCCCGAGCTACTTCATCTGGCCTGCCGGGAATCCTGGCCGTTTCATGGGCAAGACGTTCAACTTGGCCGGTGTTTTCGGAGGCACGACCCACGTGCTCCTGGGTCGCCGGGACTTCTTCGTCCACTTCGACTTGACGTTCGACGAGAAGAGTTCCATCTTCACGATCACGGCGGTCGAAAGCGTCGGCTCTCGTTGGTGAGCCCCGCCTTGCGGTGGTGGTTTTCTGCCACCTGTGAAAATGGCTCAGATAGATAGATAGCTCGTGACGAGCTCCGTCACCACGCGGCCGCACTGCGCGGTGCCGCTCCGTCAGCGGACAACGTGGGCGCGAGGACGGATTCCTGCGCGGGCGCGGCGCGCTCTGGTAGAAAACCCGTGGCCGTCGTCCCAGCCCAGGGGGAACCAGCATGTCCGACACAATCGAGAGTCTCGGCCTTCTGAACCGGGGCGAGGACCCGGCCCTCGACGCCATCGTACGACTCGCCGGCGTCATCTCCGGCGGCAGCGCCTCCGGCATCCACATCCTCGACCAGCAGACCCAGCACCGCATCGCCGGCCACAACGCGCCCGTCGCGCCGCACCCCCGCGAGGACTCGATGTGTCGGCTCGTGGTCGAGTCGGGCGAGCGCATCGCCACCGCGGACGCCAGCGAGGAGGAGCGGTTCAACTACACGTCCTTCACACAGGGCGACGAGCCGGGGGTCCGCATGTACGTCTCGACCCCGTTCCCGCTGGGCGGCGACGTCGTCGGTACGTTGTGCGCCTGGGACTCGGCGGCGGCGACGCTGAGCGACGAGCAGCTCGCCGCCTTCGACGACCTCGCGCTCCTCGCTGCCCGCGTCCTCAAGGCCGGCGAGTCCGAGACCTCGCGCACAAGCGTCTCATAGCCTCCAGCCCGAGCGCTCCCTGATGAGCATCAGGCGCACGAAGCGCTTGATCGGGACCGTCGCCCGCCCGCCCGCGCCTGCTCGCGGATCCCACGAGCGCGCGATCGGCTCCAGGAGCGGCGTGCCCCTCGAGCCGCCGATCGAGCGCCGCCGGGTCGGCCGGCCGTTCGCGCGCGAGAGCTGCGTGAGGGCTTGTGTTTGCCAGGGACCGGTCGCGCTTGAGGTCGCGGTTGATGATCAGCTCGCGGTCGGGGTGGCCCGCGAGCCAGCCTCGCCGTGGCGCAAGAGCTTCGCGACCGGTTCCTCGACCCAGTAGTGCTTCTCGGCGTCGAGGACGGGGATCAAGATGTAGAGGTGGCTCAGCAGATCCTTGAGGGAACTCACCCTCCAACTCGACCGTGAACGAGCGGCTCTCACCTCACTCCGGGACCGTCTCGTCGAGCGCGTGTCCGGTGGCGTGCACAGTGTCGCCGAGCGGCTCCAACAAGCGTCGCAGGACGCCCTCGCCGGCGACGCACGTTAGGGCTGCGATCGTCGCGGTCAGCAGCAGATGGTCGACGATCTCGGAACGCTCGGTTGAGCGACCCCCATGGTCGAGCGAAAAGACCTTCGCGATCGCGACGCTCAGAAAACGACGACGCAACGTACGGTCGAGCGGACATGTGGCGGGAGCCAGGATGGCACGGTCAGACCCTGGAGTTCGGGGCGAACCTGGTACACCCGATCGTCGGGTTGCCCATATTCTCTACACATCATGGCAACGAACACGGTCGACGAGCCGAGATGCCCAGACTGCGCGCTTACGGTCGCCGCCGATCAGCGTTTCTGCCATGGATGCGGGGCGCAGCTCCATCCTGATCGCGGGGACAAAGGTGAGCGGCGGTTGCTCACAGCTGTCCGGTGCAAATCCGTGTTGCCGACCCCGCACCACTCCGACGACGCAGTCGATGAGCTTGCCGCCCATTTCCTCGACCAGGCCCGCTCCGAGGTCGGTCGCTTTGACGGCGTGATCGTCGAGCAGTCGGCGAGCGGCTTTCTCGCGTTGTTCGGACTGCCGATACCGCACGAAGACCATGCCCGGCGGGCACTGCTGGCGGCGTTGTCGCTCCGGGATGTGCTGGCCGGCGCTCCTCCTGACGACCGTGCGCTGGTCGTCGCGCGGTTCGGCGTCGCGACGGGCGAGGCGGTGGCGACGTTCGCCGGAAGCCGGGTCGTGTCCATCGTGGGTCGCCCGGCAGATGTGGCAGCCGACCTCGCCGAACGAGCGGAGGCCGGCCAGATCCTGCTGGACTCCTTGACCGAGGAAGCTGTCACCGGGTACATCGCATGTCGTGCGGTGGAGTCGGTCGAGCGTGCCGAGGGAGCGTCAAGCGTCTTCAGCGCGGAAGGCGAGGGCCCAAGGGTCTCGCGGCTCGACCGGCCTGACCGGCGGGTGACGCGGTTCGTCGGCAGGCAGCGGCAGCTGACGATGCTCGGCGAACTGCTCGAGGAGGCGCACGCCGGACGCGGGCAGGTGGTCGGTGTCGCGGCAGAGGCGGGCATGGGCAAGTCGCGATTGATTGCGGAGTTCCTCGCGACCAGCGCAGAGAACGTTCGCGTTCGGGAAGGGCGATGCCTGTCGTATGCGGGTGGCACACCGTTCGTGCCGATCGTCGATCTGCTTCGGGCACAGATCGCACCGATTGGGGCCGCGCGGGACACGGGTGTGCTGGACGCCGTGCGTCGTCGCCTCGCACTCCTCGACCTCGACCCGTCTGCCCACGGCGCGTACCTCGCGAACCTCCTCGGCTCGCGCGAGGGTGACGACGTCCTGCGGGAGCGGTCGCCGGAGGCGATACGGGAGGGAACCTTCCAGAGCGTTGTCGCGCTGTTCGTCGCCGAGGCCGCTGAGGCGCCGACGATCTTCCTGGTCGAGGACCTCCATTGGGTGGATAGCCTCAGTCAAGACGTCATCGCGCGTCTCGTCGAGAGCCTCCCCGGTCGGCGGGCGATGTTGCTCGTCACGTATCGACCCGGCTATCAGGCCCCGTGGATGGGCGAGTCCTACGCCAACCAGTTGACGTTGCCGCCGCTCACCCCTGCCGCCAGCCGCGAGCTCATCGAGTCGATCGTCGGTGATCGACCTGCCCCACAGGACCTCCTCGATGCGGTGGTCGTGCGCGCGGATGGCAATCCGTTCTTTCTCGAGGAGCTCGCCTACGGTTTGGCCGGCGGAGCGGTTGAGGCGGGGGCGGTGCCGGCGACGGTCCACGACGTCCTCGCCGCCCGCATCGACCAGCTTGACGGACCCGCCCGCAGTCTCTTGCGGACCGCTGCGGTCCTCGGCCGCGAGTTCCAGCGGGAGTTGCTCGCCGAGATCTGGGACGGTGAGGGTGATCTGGAGTCACTGCTCGACGAGCTGCGCCGCAAGGAGTTCCTCTTCGAGGAAGTGGGCCGCGAGCCACCGACACTTCTCTTTCGCCACGCCCTCACCCACGATGTCGCCTACTCGGGTCTGCTGGCGTCGCAGCGCCGGGATCTTCATCGCGCCGCCGGCGAGGCGCTTGAACGGATGCGGGCGGAGCACCCCGAGGAGGCCTACGGGCAGCTCGGCTACCACTTCTCACGGGCCGGTGAGCACGCCGCCGCCGTCAGGTACCTGGCGCTTGCGGCCGACCGGGCGCTTCAGGTCTACTCAAACGAGAGCGCGGCCGAGATGCTCGCGCTCGCGTTGCGCCACGTCGAGGAGTCGGGCGACGCCGACCTGCGACGGCAAGCAGCGAAGCTCGTGTTCCGACTGGCCTTCACGTTGCACCTCCTCGGCCGCGTCCGTGAAGGCCTCGAACGACTCGAGTCGCCGCTGGCCGAACCCGACGGGCGAGACCAAGACCTCGTTGCCGAGCATGAGTTCTTGCTCGCCTATTTCCATACGCATTTCGGGAACAGCGAAGCGGCTCATCGACACGCGAACCGGGCGATCGAGGAGGCCGAACGGCTCGGCGACGCGTTCACCGTTGGGCGTGCCTACTACGTGCTCACCCGTGAGGACTTCTGGCTCGGCCGCTTCGCCCAGGGCGTCGAGCATGCACGCAGGGCAGTGGAGCTCCTTGAGGGGTCGGACGCATGGTGGTGGTGGCTCGGCCACGCCTCCACCTGGGAAGGGTTCTGTCAGGCCAACCGCGGCGAGTTCGAGGAAGCGCTCCGCGGCGGGCGCCGCATGAACCAGATCGGCCTCGACCGCCAGGATCCGCGGCTGCAGAGCTACAGCGAGTGGAACATGGGGTGGTGGGAGGCGACCCGCGGCAACACGAACGAGGCCATCCTGCACTGCACGCGCAGCCTGCAGAGTTCGCCGGACCCGTTGAACAGCGCCTACAGCACCTGGGGGCTCGGCTTTGCGTATCGCGAGGCGGGTGACTACGAGCAAGCCGTCGCGTATCTCGAGCAAGTGATCACCGTTGCGCGCGACATCGGCTACGTACGCCTCGTCGGGTGGCAAAGCATCTGGTTGGCGGAGGCGTACCTCTGGTCGGGACGCCGGGACGACGCCGCTCGTACCCTGCGCCTCGGCCTCGACGCCATTCGCGGGGTCGCGTATCCATGGGCGGAGGCAATCGGGGAGCGGGCTGCAGGCCGCATCGCCGAGGTGGACGGCGACCTTGACGAGGCCGCAGCTCGGATGAACGTCGCGCTGCACAAGCTCGCGGACATCGACTCGAAGTTCGATGCGGCTGCGACACGGCTTGACCTCGCACGTGTGGCGACCCGCTCCGGAGACCGGACAGCAGCGCGTGCCCATGCTGAAGCCGCAGTCACCGAGTTCCGCGCCATGGCGACACCTGTCTACGAGCAGCGCGCGCTCGCGATGCTCGCCGAGTTGGACGGTGCGAAGAGCGGGGGATTCGCTCCCGCTCCCGTCGACCCGGAGGTCACCGGCCAACCACTCCGGGTGATATGCCTCGGCGGATTTGCGGCGACCCTCGGCGACGTTGCGCTGAGAGACGCTGACTTGGGCGGCGGACGGGGCCGTGAACTCCTCGCCGCGCTCGTGGCGGCTCGTGCGCCGGTCCACCGGGACCGGTTGATCGGCTGGTTGTGGCCTGGGCTCGGACCGGGCGCAGCCGCCGAGGCATTGCGCGCAACGGCGGCATCAGTGGCGAACGTGATCGGACGGGAGCGCATCGCCACCGACGGTCCCAACCTGCGCATGGCGCTCGGCGCGAACGACACCTGGGACATCGCCGATTTGCTGGCTCGTGGGGCGGGCAGCGGAGAAGGCGACGGGACGGTCGAGGCGCTCACGTCCGCGCTGGCGGCGTACGAGGCGCCGCCATTCCCGGAGTGGCCGGATGCAGAGTGGGCGGTGGGAATACGGCGCGAGTGCGCAGACGCGCTCCGTCGTGTTCGAGGGAGGCTGGCGGATGCGCTCCTCGCCGACGACCGACCCGAAGAGGCCCTCCCGCATTTCGCCCAGCTGGTCGAGATCGACCGTGAGGAGGAGGCGTGGCACAGGGGCCTCATGCGCTGTCACGCCCAGGTGGGCGACACCGCGCTCGCCCTACGCCAGTTCCACGCGTGCCGGTCGATCCTTCGCCAGACGCGTGCGGCGGACCCGTCGCCCGAGACGCATGCCCTCTACCTCGAGCTGCTCGCTCGCAAGTAGGCGTGTCCGTCAGCCGGCCGCGTCGAGGACATCGAGGGTCGCACGCTCGAGGACATCCAGACCGAACGTCAGCTCATCGTCGGTGATGACGAGTGGGGGCAGGATGCGGATGACGTTGGCCTCGGGGCCGGAGGCGATCACCAGGACGCCTTCCTTGAGCGCAGCGGCCTGGATCGCCGCGGTCAGATCGGGCCGTGGGGTGCGCTGCCCTGCGTCGCAAACCTCGATCCCGATCATCAGTCCCAGGCCGCGGACGCTGAGCTGCGGCCGACCGACCGCAAGTTCGTCAAGGCGGGCCATTGCATGGGCGCCGAGGTCCCGGGCGTGGGCGGGGAGGGCCTCCGCTTCCATCGCGTCGATCCCGGCAAGCGCCGCTGCGCACGAAACGGGGTTGCCCCCGAACGTCGAGCCGTGGTCACCCGCTCCCATCGCAGACATCACCTCCTCGCGGGCGCCGATCGCCGAGAGCGGGAACCCGGCTCCGAGCGCTTTCGCCATCGTCATGACGTCGGGTCGCACGCCGTATGTGAGGGCCGCGAACCAGTCGCCGGTCCGGCCGAAACCCGTCTGGATCTCGTCGAACACGAGGAGCGCGCCATTTGTGTCGGCTCGTTCCCGTAAGCCTTCGAGGAAGTCCCGTCCGGCCGGGTGGCATCCGCCGTGACCCTGAACCGGCTCGATCACGTAGCAGGCAGTCTCCTGCGGGGCGAGCTGGTGGCGGTGGAGTTGGTCGAGTTCCTTCAGCGCGTGTGCCGAGGCCTCCTGCGGCGACATCTCCATCTCGTCAGGCCTGGGAAACGGCGCGACGTGGACGTTGCCGGCACCAAGGCCCAGACGGAACGCCGCTTTCGATGTGGTCGCGGCGAGGGCGCCCTGGGTGCGGCCGTGGAAGCTCCCTCGGAAGCAAACGACCCCGGGTCGCCCGGTCGCGGCTCGGGCGAGTCGGAGGGCCGCTTCGTTCGCCTCGGAGCCCGTGGTCGAGAACAGGAACTGCTCGACGCCGGTGGGCGTGATCCCGGCGAGCCTGGCGGCGAGGTCGCGCATCGGTGCATGGGCGCAAACCCCACCGAGATGAATGAGTCGTTGCATCTGCTCGAGCACGGCCGCAATGACCGCCGGGTGGCTGTGGCCGAGATTGCAGGTCGCGATTCCGGCCGCCAGGTCGAGATACCTACGCCCGTCGGCCGCTTCGATCCAAGCACCATCACCGCGGACGGCCTCGATTCCAATCGAGATCGGCTGCGCCGCGGCAACGTGATTCTGTTGGGATCCTCGCTCGGAGTCGCGCATCCAAGGGCGATAGTAGTCGCGATGGCGCCGAGCGCCAGGTCCAGGTTTCCGCCAGTGTCATCCGGGCGGATCGGGCAGCGCATAGCGGTGATGGAGCATGAGGTCGTTGCCGTCGGGATCGGCGAAGAAGGCCATGTGGCAGACGCCGGTGTCGAAGATCTCACCGGAGAACGCGACGCCCATCGCTTCGAGCTCGGTGCGCGTCTCCGCGACATCGTCGACGTGCAGCGCTGGGTGGGCATTCTTCTGCGGGGCGAAGTCCATGCCCAGCCTCTCGGGCTCCCAGATGCCGAAGCATGTCTCGCCCACCCAGAACTCGAATCGGGAATGCGGATCCGCCCGCAACCCCAACGTCTCGACATAAAAGGCGCGAGAGCGTTCCGCGTCGCGTGACGGCACGGCGATGAAGTCGAGCTTGGTGATCATCGACCACTCCTTCCGGAATCGGGTTGTGTCACGAAGGTACCCCGGACGCGGTGATCACGGACGCTGCTCGTCGTACGTGGGAAGCCCGTCGTCGGGAATCGCCTCCCACGGTGCGGCGTACGCGACGAACTGGCGCCACTGGGGACGGATACCGGGATCGTTGTCGAGCGTTCCGAGGCGGACCCCGATCGAGGATGTGTCGCCCGGATGGGCTCGGCTGAACAGGGCCGATCCGCAGCCCGCACAGAACACCTTCTCGAAGCCCCCATCGGGCGCCCATGACTGCAGGAGGGCTTCGCCCTGGACGATCGTGAATGTCCCGGGCGCTGTCCGACCGTTCGCCGAGGCACCCGTCCCGGCGCGCCGCTGACAGCGCGTGCAATGGCAGTACAGGGCGGCCACGAACGGCGCGGAGATCTCGTACCGGACGGCGCCACATCCGCACCCGCCGGTCATTGGCAGTTGAGTCATGCCCGTACGCTAGTCCCGGGCAGGAACGAATGACAGCGACCTCGGGCGGCACGATTTCATCAGGCCGGGGGTATCAATCATCCCTTCGCCTCCTCATGTCCGAGACAGACACTGAGGAGGCTCCGATGCACCGGACGAAGCACGTCGTCACATTGCTGGCGGGAATCGCAACCCTGTTGCCCGCGATGGCAGTCGCGGCACCAGGCGACACCGTTGTCGCCGTCGAGGCGACCTTTCCATATCTCGGGACAACCGCGACTATCGAGAAGGTCGAAGGTGACGACGGACTCGAGGTGCGCGCGGTTGGTGCCGATCGCCACCCCGTCGATGTCGAGAAGCTCGTTGCGGCGGATCGACTCAGCCGGCGTGAACGTCTGGGGGCACTTGATCCGACCTTCGCGCGATATCTCGGCAAGGTCGCGGCCGACGCACGCGTACCGGTCGCGATCTGGTTGGTCGAACGCGAGCGGGCGCTCGGCGATCGGCCGGCCGCCAAGGCCTCGGTCAGCGAGATCGACAACGTGCTGCGGGCACGATCTGAGCAGCGGGCCGCCGAGGTGGCGGAGCTGACCGGGCCATGGCTGGCGCAGCTGCGTGAGTTCGACCGTGGGGCCCGGGCTTCGACAACGAGCCCGCTCGTCTGGGCGACGGTTCCCGTCACGCTCGTTCGCGAACTGGCGCAGGACGAACAGATCGACACGATTTACGGCGACCTCGAGAAGGGCGGGCCGGAGACCAACCTCTCGCGGCTCGTGGTCGGCGCCGACTTCGCGCCGGCAGCGGGGCTCAACGGGTCCGGCGTGCAGGTCGGCGTGGTGGAGTCGGGTGGGTTGGCGGACACGGCCAATCCCTTTCACACGATCGAGCGGTCGGATGCCGGCGGCTCGTGTGGCAGCGTGACTGCGCACGCCACGGGCGTCAACGGAATCATCGGCGCACAGGCTGGGACGCGGACCGTCACATCGCCGTTCTTCCCGTGGCCCGCGCTGTCGATCAGCTCGACGTTGACCGGGTTCGCCTCGGCGTCTCGCATCTCGGTCGGCAGCTGGTGCAGCACGGGCGACAACCGCACCCGCCTCGACTCGGCTGTCGGATGGGGCGCCCGGATCATCAACAACTCGTACTTCACCGACACGACCGGCGCTGTCACCGCCAACGACCGGCACGCCGACGGTCTGGTCCACAACAGTTGGCGACTGGTGGTCAAGTCCGCCGGCAACCGTGGCGGGGGCGACAACCGCGTCACCTCACCCGGGCTCGGTTACAACGTGCTGGCGGTCGGCAACGTCGACCTGCGCGCGACATCGGCACGGGCCGACGACGTCATGGCAGCGACATCGAGCTTCGCCGACCCGACGTCGACCAACGGCGACCGCGAGAAGCCCGAGCTGGCGGCACCAGGAACGAACATCCAGATGTTGTCGAACGGCTTTCCGTTCGGCGGGCAGACAAGCAGCGGCACCAGCTTCGCCTCACCGATGGTGACGGGCAGCGCCGCTCGCCTTGTTCAGCGCAAGCCGTTGCTCGGCGTCTGGCCCGAGCAGCTGCGGGCGATCCTGATGGCAAGCGCCGTCCGCAACGTCGAGGGCGACACCCGGTTGTCGGACGTTGACGGCGCCGGGATGATCGCCGTCAACTCGGCGGTCCGGATCCTGGACGACAACGGCCACGGCGGTGAGCACGTCGATTGCGCCACGTTCGGAGGCTCCAAGACGGTGGCGACGGTTGACCTGCGGCAGGAGCAGCGGCTGCGTGCGGCGATCTCATGGACGACCGATCCCTCCGCGAGCGATCACGCCAGCCGGCCGAGCGCGGATCTCGATCTTCAGGTTCGCGGACCCGGCGGTTCGGTGTTCTCGTCCAGTTTCGACAACACGAGCGAGATCGTGGACATGCGCGCGCCGCAGGCGGGCAGCTACGAAATCCGGGTGATCAACTTCCGCTGTGCACGTTCGACCTTCGTCGGCTGGGCGCACATGACCGCCTGACCAACGGCGGTGCGCACCGGGATTGGGGGCGTCCGGTTGTCGGCCGGGCGTCCCAGGTTCAGCAGCGGTGGCGAGCGAGACCCCGAGACCCCGCGTGGTCGGGACAGCCCTGTCCCTGCGGCGAACGGTCCCCCTGCGGCTATCGTGAAGCTGTGCCCACAATCAACGAAGACATCGTCGCGATCGCAGTGCAGGACGCAATAGATGGACTGCCCGAGGACATCGCGCGGCGCGTCGACAACGTCGCCGTCGAGATCGCAGACGAGGAGCCAGGTCATCCCGAGATCCTCGGCGTGTACCAGGGGGTGTCGTTGCCACGTCGGCGTGGCTACGTCTTCGCGCTTCCTGATCGGATCACGATTTTCCGGCGCCCGCTTGAGCGGCTCTATGGGCACGACCCCGAGCTGCTGCGTGAGCGAACGATGCACGTCGTTCGCCACGAATTCGCCCATCACTTCGGGATCTCGGACGATCGTCTGCGTGAGATCGGACGATACTGATATCGCGAGGGCAGGAACGCCCGTAGCGCTTACTTGCGGGTGTCGATCGCTCGGACCGCGCCGGATGTGACGAAGGTCGCCGCGCGGGTCACGGTCGGGTCGAAGACCTCGACGATGACGGATGATTTGGGCGTCGCAAAGAACACGCTGGTCGGTGTGTCCTTCTGGGAGACCATCAGGCCACCGTCGGGAAGATCGGTCACGAGCGCACCAGGCTGCTTCGCCGCGCGTTGCAAGGCCGCAACGGCATTGGCCTGCGGGTAGGTGCCCACGGTCAGGAAGTTCGGACGAGGGTCGCCGAGGGCGACGTCCTTGGGCAGGTAACGGATGTAGATCCGTGCGTCGGCGGTCTGGGTCAGTTCGTACGTCGCAGGCGTTTGGCCGGTGACCCAGAACACCGGATGATCGACGACCGACGCGACCTTCCGCAGGCCGTCTGCCGATGTCTTGACCGGCGCTGCGCGGGTGGCGGCGGTCGTGGAATTGACGGATTTGCCGCCGCCGCAACCTGCGACGAGCGCGATCACGATCGGCAGTGCGCCCGCCAGAGCGCGTTTGAGACGGAGTGAAGTTATTGGCATCACGGGCCGATACTACGTTCATATCGACTTCACCCCCTGATTCCGAGTCGGGTTCGAATCGGGCGCAACTGCGCGAAATGCGCGAAAACCAGAGATCGGACGGCGACGAACATGGCTGGTTTGGCACCACGGGGGCGGACTGCCCTCGTCATGGCGATGATGGCCATGGGAGCGACCGGCGTGTCGGCAGCTGCGGCCGCAGCCGCGGCGCAAACCACGGCGACGACGCGGTCGACGCTCGGATTCTGCTTCCACACCCGGACTGGCGCCGCGCGGATCGTCTCTGTCAGGCTTGTCTGCAGGCGAAGTGAGCGGCGTGTGATCGTCATCACGTCCGGAGTCTCTGGCCCGCAAGGAGGGACCGGCGCGACCGGGCCAGACGGGGCGACCGGTGCGACGGGTCCACAAGGAGCGATCGGTGCTCAGGGTGCCGTCGGGCCGCAGGGTCAGCGTGGGTCGGGTGGCTCGAACGGTGATCCGGGTCCAGCCGGCCCGACAGGTCCGCAAGGAGCGACGGGTGCGCAGGGAGCGACGGGTGCGCAAGGAGCGACGGGTGCGCAAGGAGCGACGGGTGCGCAGGGAGCGACGGGTGCGCAGGGAGCGACCGGTTCCCAAGGTGCGACGGGATCGCAGGGATCGACGGGTTCGCATGGACCGAACGGTTCGCAGGGAGCGAACGGTACCCAAGGTGCGACGGGTGCGCAGGGTGCGACGGGTGCGCAGGGAGCGACGGGTGCGCAGGGAGCGAACGGTTCCCAAGGTGCGACTGGCGCGACAGGGTCCCAGGGTGTGACGGGTGCGCAAGGCGATCCGGGGCCGCAGGGTCCGATTGGTCTGACTGGTTTGCAAGGTGAGGTCGGCCTCCAGGGTCCTCAAGGTGACCCGGGTCTGCAGGGCG
>JANMKR010000221.1:0-7546 GCA_031372145.1 Actinomycetota bacterium
GTGCACTCTCCAGAATCGTCCAAGTCGCGCCGGGCGGCGCAATCCACCGCCCACCCGATCCATCGCGTCGTCCGAAGTGTCTCGTCTGTGTATCGAATGTGTGTCGCCGGCATACACAATTGGCCGTCGCGCCACGGCCAACTGGCTTGGACCGTTGCGTGAAAAATGCGCTCTTTGCAGGACAGTGACTCGAGGTCGCGCCAAGGTGATCGGTCGAATGTGTGTCGTCCTACGACACGATTGGCCGTCGCGTCACGGCCAATTGACCGTTTCGCAGCGAGACCCGGAAGGCGCGGCAGAATGGCCGTGGGGCGATCAGGCGGCTCGTGTGACGCGCTGGCGAGCGAGGGGATGGAGCATCAGGTGCACGCCGGCGAGGCCTGCCCATTCGCCGTAGCGGGCGAGCAGCCTATGGGTGTCGTCGGCTGTCGCCTCGCGACCCAGCAGGTTGCTGCAGAGCCGGATCAGTCCCAGGTCGCCGACGAGGCCATGTTCATAGCGGCCCAGGCCACACAGCGCGATGACTCCCGCCGACCATGGGCCCAGGGTCCGTTCGCGCATGATTCGTGCGACGGCGCGGTCGGTTGGAACGTCCCGAAGGCGCTCGACATCGAGCGTCCGCACGACGCGCGCCAGGGCCGCAGCGCGACGCGGGGCCAGTCCGGTCCGCGCGAGCTCGGCCACCGAGATTGCACGAAGTCCCTCGCCGGTGGGAGGCAGCAGCAACCCGGCGTGCGTGCGGCTGGTCAGCGCCACGATGCGGTGCTCGATCAATCGCGCCTCGCGGGCTGTGATGAGCTGACCGGCCACGGCCTGCACGAGCGCATGCGCGACCGTCGCCGTGCGCGTTGGCCGCAGCCCTCGTCGCCGGCTGACGATGTCGCGCAGAAGAAGATCGTCGGCTGCCAGGTCCAGAAACGGGCCATGGTCGACGTCGATCGCCAGGGCGAACCTGAGATGCGCGATCGTCGCCTCGCCGGCGTCACCGTCGGCACGCACCCCCAGTAGGCCGTCTGGGCGCTGCCACACCCGCACAAACGACGGTCGGCCCTCCACCTCGAACACCATTTCGAGCACACCGTCACGGATCCGTCTCGTGGGATCGAACCCGCGGGCAGACTGCGCGAGCGAGTACGGCTGGACGGGCGTGAGGAGGACGTCAGGCATTTTCCGGCACCGTACCCGTCACGCGAGACGGCGGGACGGTGCCTGCGCGGGCGACTCGATCAGCACCCGCGCTCTCAGCGAGTTTCGCGGCGCGCCTCGTTGGGGACGACTCTTCCCGCGAGCCCTTGGTCGCAGAGAAGCTTTGCACTAATGAGCCAATTGACGTATACACCAAACGGCGGCGATTTCGTGTACCTTGCCGATATGGCGACGCGACGGCTCATCGGATACGTACGCGTCGGGCCGATGGAGCCCCGCAGCCACCGGCCACGTCTCGAGACCCAGCGCGACGCGATCGCCGCGGCGTGCGACGGGCGCGGATGGGAACTCGTCGGGATCGAGGAGGACGCCCGCTCCGGCCGCACGCGACGGCGCCCTGGTCTGCGACGTGCCTTGGCAGCCTGCCGCGCGGGTCAGGCAGAGGGGGTCATTGTGGCGAGTCTCGATCGTCTGACCTACGACCTGGCCGACCTGGCCGAGTTGGTGAGCGAGGCCGTCCGGGACGGGTTCGCCATCGTGGCGCTGTCACCCGAGGTCGACCTGGACAGCGACCGCGGCGCCGCCGTCGGGGCCGTGCTGGCGGAGGCCGCGGGGTGGACACCACGCAGCATCGTGCGTCGCGCCGAGGTGCTGGCTCGGCGCGTGCAGGACGAGGCACCGGTGTCGCGTCGCGCGGGCCGTCCCTCGTCGACGCCACACGACGTTGCCGATCGCATCCGTCAGATGCGCGAGCGGGGCCTGACCCTGCAGGCGATCTGCGACACGCTCAACCGCGAAGGCATCCCGACACCGCGGGGCGGGGCGCTGTGGCGACCGACATCGCTTCGCGCCATCCTGCGCACCGCAGACTGACGGCCGCAGCGTCGGATCAGGCGGCGACGGTCCAATCCAGGCCGTGGATGGCCTTCATGCGCCCGACGGCCGGCCGCGCGTCCACGCGGGCATGGTGTGCGGCCAGGTTGGGTCGGGCGAACGCTGCGGGCTCGATGTCAAGCGACCAGTTGGGGCTCGCCAACATGTGGAGCAACAGGTCCGCTCCGGTGAAGCGCCCGTCGACCAGGTAGCGCCGGTCGTCGAGGTGTCCGTCGACGAAGTCGAGGCAGGCACCGATGTCTCGGGCCGCCGCTTCGCGAATGGATTGTGCGAGCCCCGGGTCGTCGGGTATGTACCAGGGCACATACCAGCGTGTATAGGCGGTGTGGAGCGTATTGGTCAGGTAGACGAGCCAGCGGTAGGTGTCTGAGCGCCCCGGCGTGCCCATCGCCGGGATCAACGCCGAGTCGGTGAAGCGGTCGCCCAGGTGCAGGATGATCGCGGCCGTCTCGTACATGCGCACATCGCCGTCGCGAAGCGCGGGCACGCGCCGGTGTGGGTTGACCTGCTTGAACTCTGGCGGGATGCTTCGGTCACGTCGCTCGACCTGCACCGTGTCGTAGGGCGCGCCGGTCTCCTCGAGCGCGGCGCATGCCACCGTGCAGGCCGTGCCCGGCACCGAGTAGAGCGTCAGGGCACCCACGCAAGCTCCTCCTGCTCGATCACACGCAGCACCGACGCCCGGTTGGCGATGCGATCCCAAAACGCCCGAATACCGGGTCGGGCGAACGCCGGGCTTGCCTGATGCCGGCTCCATCGACCGAGCATCCACAGGTAGGCGTCGGCGGCCGAGAATCGATTGCCGACCAGAAAATCGCGACCTGCGAGTTCGGTGTCGATCCAGTCCCAGATGGCGCCGAGTGTGACGTCGGCAGCGTGCTTGGCCGCCTCGACGAGATGGGGATCCATGACGTAGCGCTCGGGGTAGATGTATTGGTAGAGCGCCGGTTGGGCGGTGTTGGACAGGTACACGAGCCAGCGGTACCAGACGCCCCGCTCAGGATCGTCGGGCGGCGGGCCCAGGAGTGCCTCGGGATTGCGATCGGCGATGTGCATGCAGATCGCCGCCGCTTCGGTCAAGGTCACGTCGCCGTCGATCATGGCCGGGACGCGTCGATGCGGGCTCGCCGCCAGGAACTCAGGCGGTCCGGCATCGGGCCCGTCGCGCGTGGGCCTGACGAACGTGTGCCCGACGGCGGCTTCCTCCAACAGGATGTGCGGCGCGAGCGATGCCGAGCCCGGGTATCCGTAGAGCGTGATCACCGCAAACGACGCTACTCGCAAATGACATCGGGGGCCGGCGCCGCCTCCAGCGGGCGCCGACCCCCGACGTCCCAGGTGACCCTGTTGGGTCAGTCCTCCGGGTGAATCCTGAGGAGCGCCAACGGATCGCCGGCGCACTTCATCTCGACGATGTCGCCGACAACGAGCGTTCCGAGGAGCGTCGGGTCAGCGACCGAGCACACGACCGGACCGACGGTGATCGATGCGGGCACCACCGTGCTGATCGCGGTGATCGCGCCCTTGACCTCGACCTTGGTTCCGAGGGGAGCAGCCTTCGGGCCCCTGGCCTTGATCTTCTTGGCGGTCAGAACGCCGTCCCTGCTCTTGCATTCGATCTTGACGGTGTCGCCGGCCACCGGCGTGCCCTTGATGCGTGTCCTGGGGCCGATCGCGCAGGTGACGTCCGGAAGGCCGACGCCGGGCTGCACGGTGATCGAGTCGGCGGTCAGCAGGCTGACCGTCCCGCGTGCCTCAACCTCGACCTTGTCGCGGGTGCTGTCGGACAGACGAAGCCGCTTGAAGGTCAGGCCGGTGTCGGTCGAGCGGCACTTGGCCTTGACGTGCGCGCCAAGGACGAAGTCGGTCAGGTCTGCGGGGTCGGTTCCGGCGGGGATGTTGCATGTGAACGAGATCGGGGCTGGCGCGACCTCAAGGGTCACCGGCCCGACGGGCGCGGCAGGCGCGTTGGCCGTCACGGTGATCGAGCCGGGATGGGTGGGATCCACCCCCGGGGTGACGGCCGTGATGGTGCCGCGAATCTCGACCTTGAGGGCGGACTTGCCCTTGGAACCTTCGCCGGACTTGCCGCCGTGGCCGCCGCCATGAGCGACTGCTCCGCTCGCGAACATTCCGGTGACCAGGCATCCAACCCACAGCGCCAGCAGTGTCTTCGATCTCGTACGCATCAGCAAACCTCCCAATATTTGCGCGGCGCCACAAAGCGTCCGCCATTCACGCCACTGGTCGTACGACGGTTGCCACCCGCGTTTCTTACGCGTGTTTGTGAACGTTCTCCAACGGGAGGTCGACGGCGTTGGCCGGCGGTTCGAGTCCTTCGACGCGGAGTGGGTCGTTGACGCCGACCTCGCGGCGCAGGATCGCCAGGCCGATTGGCCCGTGCGTGTCGCTCTGCGCGACGCTGGTCAACACGCCGACCGGCCGGTCACCGGCAGAGATCGCTGCGCCGACCCGCCCGGGCGCTCCAAGGTAAACGCCACGCAGACGGCGGTTGACCTGGCCGCGGTAATGGACGCGGGCAACGGTCTCCTGCCCCAGGTAGCACCCCTTGTCGAACGACACCGTCGTCAACTCGAGGCCGGCTTCTTGAACGAGGTTGGCGGATGTGAAGTCCACCCCGAAGATCGGAACACCCGCCGCGATCCTGCGGGCTTCGAGGGCGCTGGGATCCATTGGCGCCGCCCCCGACGCTGCGATGATCGCGGCCGCGTCGACACCGATGGCGTCGATCGTCCCCGGGACCAGCCCGGGCAGGACCAGATCCGCGCCCGCGATCGGACCCTCGTCGACGTCTGACAACGTGACGCACGCAAACGGCTCGGGACCGAGGATGTCGACGTCCTCCGAGAAGTGGTACTCGTGCAGCAGCGCCACGAGGCGCTCCGCGTGGCCCGAGCCGGTGACCAGGGTGAAGTCCTGCGGACCTCCGCGGACCACGCGCATGTCGGCGTTGATGTGTCCGGTGTTGTCCAGGAGCAATGCCCGGCACGACGCGCCCACCGAGAGCCCGGTCACATCGTTTGTCAGGAGCCCTTGCAGGAATCGATCGGCGTCAGGTCCTTCCACCCACACCAGATCGCAGGTTCCGGCCAAGGCGGTCGCCCCGGCGTTCATTGCAGCGTCACCTTGCCGTTGGTCTGCGCTCGCTCAGCCGCGACCTCTTGGCGATCGAGTCCTTTGAGGGCGGTGTCCAGCAGGGAGCGCACCTGCGTGAGGCGCGCCGACTCCGACAGCGACTCCAACAGGCGCTGCTTGTGCACGGCGTCCAGCTCGAACGCACCGGCGATCGCGTAGCTCAATGGAACGCCGTCGCGAACATCGGGCTCGTGCCCCTCGCCGGCCACGGCCGCGGAGAGTCGGCGAAACCGGTCGCTGACCTCGTCCGCCAGGCCCTGGTCTGCGGGCTCGTCGGCATCGGCGATCGAGCGCACACGCGCGGTGATGTACAGCTCGCCGGTGGTCTGCTCGACGATCTCGACCCGCTCGCCGCCCTCGACGACCAGGTTCATGCGCCCGTCCGCGAACCGGCGCACCAAGGTCTCGGGGTGGGCGGTGCATCCGATCTTGGCGACACCTTCGTCGGTCGCGAAGCTCAGCACGAACGGCCGTGCGCCCAGCGTGCAGTCGGCGATGAGGGCCCGGTAGCGTGGCTCGAAGATATGCAGCGGCACCCGCTCGCCCGGCAACAGCACGAGTCCGAGCGGGAAGAGTCCGAGGTTGGTGAGTTCGGCGTTTGGCATGAACCTCAGTGTAAAGGGCACTGTACGATCCGAGCCTCCGATGGATCAGCCACCGCTTCCCACCGGTCTCCTGCGCGCAGCCCTCGACGCGGTCGACCCCTACGAGCCCGGCCGTCCGATCGAGGCCGTGCGGCTCGACACCGGGATCCAGGAGGTCGTCAAGCTCGTGTCCAACGAGGGCCCGTTCCCGCCGATGCCGGGTGCGCAGCAGGCGATCGCGGACGCCGCGGCGGGCCTGCGCATGTACCCCGACCCCGGTTGCTGGGCGCTTCGCGACGCGATCGAGCGGCGGACGTTCGTGCCGGCAGCACACATCCTTCCGGGCAACGGCGTCGACAGCCTGATCAAGCTGATCTGCCTGGCGACGATCGATCCTGGCGACCAGGTGGTGATGGGATGGCCGTCGTTCATCTCGTGGCGCCAGGGGACGCTGATGATGGGTGGGGAGCCGGTGCTGGTGCCGCTCGCGGCCAATGGCGCCTACGACCTGGACGGCGTGCTGGGCGCGATCGGCCCGCGCACCAAGCTGGTCGTCATCGTCAGCCCCAACAACCCCACCGGCGCGGCGGTTGCTCCCGAGGACCTCGAGGCGTTCATGGATCGGGTGCCGGGGCATGTGCTGACGGTGCTGGACGAGGCGTACTTCGAGTTCTTGCCCAAGGGATCGCACAACGGGGCGGAGTTGCTGCGATCGGGCCGCCCGATCGCGGTGACCCGGACGTTCAGCAAGGTGTACGGGCTGGCCGGACTGCGGGTGGGATACCTGATGGCCGACACCGGCCTGCTGGGCGCGCTGGCACGGGTGCGCAACGTGTTCGACGTCAGCACCGTGGCCCAGGTGGCTGCGATCGCGACGCTTGCCGAGGCCGATGCCCATCTGACCGAACGCTTGTCGCTCAACGTGGCCGAGCGGGGCAGGGTGGACGCCGCGCTTCGCGGACTCGGCTTGGCGCCCGCACCGTCGGATGCCAACTTCCTGTTCGTCGACCTGGGCTCCGCCGAACGCGCGAGTGGAGCCTTTGAGGGGCTCATCCAGCAGGGCATCATCGTGCGTCCAGCGCGCGGCTTCGGCGCGCCGACCGCGATCAGGGTGACGATCGGCTGGCCGTCCGAGAACGATCGGTTCCTGCGCGTCTTCGAGGATGTCCTGCCGACGCTGCCGCCGGCGAACGCCTGATGGATGTCGCCGCGGTCCTCGCGGGCGTGCGCGCCGGCGAGCGGCGAGCGATCGGGCGCGCCATCACGCTGGTCGAGGGGCGCGGCGCGCCCGGGCGGCAGATCACTCGGCAGTTGCATCCCCAGACCGGGCGGGCGCTTCGGATCGGTATCACCGGATCGCCCGGTGTGGGCAAGAGCACGTTGATCGCCGCGCTGGTGGCGCACCTGCGCCAGCGGGGCATGACCGTCGCCATTGTCAGCGTCGACCCGACCAGCCCGTTCACCAAGGGCGCGGTGCTCGGCGATCGCATCCGGTTGGTGGATCACTTTCTGGATCGTGGCGTGTACATCCGGTCGATGGCAAGCCGCGGGCATCTGGGCGGATTATCCGAGGCCACGGCGGGCGCGGTGCTGGTGCTGGATGCGGCGGGGTTCGACGTGGTGCTGGTCGAGACCGTGGGCTCAGGCCAGAACGAGGTCGAGGTCCAAACCCTGACCGAGACCGTCGCGCTCGTCCTGATGCCCGGAAGCGGCGACTCGATCCAGGCGATCAAAGCCGGCCTGATGGAGATCCCCGACGTCCTGGT
>JANMKR010000023.1:0-8720 GCA_031372145.1 Actinomycetota bacterium
CCCCAGCCGTATCGGCTCGGCTTCATCCCGCACCGCGCGAATTCGCACCGTCCGCACCGTAAGGACAGAATCGGGAGATGAAACTGGACCCGTTGCACGAGGAGGACGTCGAGTCGCGGTGGGAGGCTGCGCCTGCGGTCGCGCTTCTCATCGTCTCGCAGCTCGTGCTCGCGTTCGTCAGCCAGGCTCGGGACTGGACGCTCGCGGGGTTGGGGTGGTGGGTGTGGCTCGTCCCGGTCGTACCCGAGGTCGTCTTGCTCGGTCCGCTTGCGTTCAGCCGGCGGCGCATGCGCGTGGTCCAGGAGGGCGAGCGCCGCTCGTTCGCGCTCGAGCTGCTGGTGCTCGTCGGCTTGACCAACGCGTCGCTGCTGGTCGCGCTCCTTGCGTCGCTCATCCGCGGTGACGAGAAGAGCGGCGGCGAGCTGCTACTCAAAGCGGGCTCGGTGTGGTCGACCAACGTCGTGGCGTTCGGCCTGCTGTACTGGGCGTTCGACCGCGGCGGGCCCGCGCGGCGGCTGCTTCCCGATCCGCCACCTGCGGACCTGCAGTTTCCGCAGATGGAGAACCCGACGCTCGCCGCACCCGGCTGGCACCCGCGCCTGATCGACTACGTCTACGTCTCGTTCACCAACGCGATCGCGTTCAGCCCGACCGACGTCATGCCGCTGAGCCGGCTGGCCAAGGTGCTGATGATGTTCGAGTCGGCCGTCTCGGCCTTGACGGTCCTGTTGGTCGCCGCTCGCGCGGTCAACATCTTCAAGTAGCGCGGCCCAGGACTCAGGCCTCGCACAGGGCCTTGAGTTGCTCCAGTCCGACGCGCTGGCCCGCGGCCAGACGGTCCTCGGTGTCGATGGACTCATCCAGGAACTCGGCGCGGGTATGCCACACGATCGTGCTGCCACCGTCGCTCGGCGTGACGGAGAAGCTCGCCCAGTGCGACTTGAGCGGCGGACCCGCGATCACCGTGTAGGCGTAGGTCCGTGCGGCGTCGTCGCGCTCGAGCAGGCGCTCGACCAGCTCGGCGCCTTCAGCGCTTCGCAACGTGCGGATGTCGCCGCTGACCTCGCACTCGACGTACTTGGCAAACCACTTGGGCACCGCGGTGACGTCGCCCACGACCGACCAGGTCACGTCCGGTGAGGCATCGACATCAATGGTAAGGGTGTACTCGTTGGCCATGGTTTTCCTTTGAGGGAGGGTCGCCGCCTCGCGGTGCAGAACGATCGGAGGGTTCATCCGCGTTCGCTGATTATGTTCGTTTCCAACTCGTTCCGCGCGGCGAGCACGGCATGCGCGGCACGCTGACGAACCATCCCCGGCGGTTCGGCGGGCTTCCATTGGGCGGTTGACACCGTCGCGTACGCGCTGTGGTCTGGCGAGCACACGCCAAGAATCGCGCGGAATTGTTGTCAATGAGTGGAGGGAATTTTTGTCAGATAGTACGCAGAGAAATTGTCGATGAGTGATACCCTGGCTAACATGGAGATCGTCGCACGGCGGGCCGAACAGGTCGTCCGAGAGTCGCTTGAGGCATTCCGGGTCGTGGTGCTTCACGGCGCCCGCCAGTCAGGAAAGACGACGCTTGCGCGCGCTGTTGCCGAGGCGCTTGGCGGCGAGTACGTCACGCTTGATGTCGCCCGGGAGCGTCTCGCGGCGGCCGCCGATCCCGAAACCTTCCTGGACCAGCTCAGATCACCTGCGGTCATCGACGAGATCCAGCGGGTCGGGGAGCCGCTCGTCCTGGCCGTCAAGGTGCTCGTGGACAACGATCCCCGACCCGGGCAGGTGTTGATGACCGGGTCCACGAACTTCCTCTCAGTTCCGACGATCTCCGAGACGCTCGCCGGTCGGGTCGATCTCGTGACGCTGTGGCCCCTTGCGCAAAGCGAGATCAACGGCACGGCAGGCGACTTCGTCGACCGCCTGTTCGGCGATCCGGGGCGGTTGACGCGAGCACGCAGCGAGACGCCCAGCAGGGACGATTACCTCGGGCTCGTGTGCCGCGGGGGCTTCCCCGAAGTGGGCAGGATCGACCCGGAGGCCCGTCGCCGCTGGTTTACCCGATATGTCCAGACCGTCATCGAACGTGAGATCAGGGTCGCCGCCGACCTGCGCCGGGGCGATCTTCTCGGTCGAATGGCACGGCTGTTCGCGGCGAGGACCGCGCAGGAACATGTCGCCAGTCACGTCGCGGAGTCGTTGGGAACGGATCGGACGACGGCCGAGACCTACCGTGCGTGGCTGCAGACCGTCTTTCTGGTGCATCTCGTGCCCGCCTGGAGCAGAAATCTCGCATCCAAGGTCGTGCACCGGCCCAAACTCCACATGGTCGACACGGGGCTTGCCACAGCGCTGTTGGGCAAGGACGTCGCCGCGCTCCGTCGCCCGACCGACCCGATGACAGGTCCCCTTGTCGAAACGTTCGTCGTCGCCGAGATCGAAAAGCAAATCGGCTGGGGGGATCTGCAGGCGACGATTCACCACTACCGCGAAACCGGCGGTATCGAGGTCGACATCGTCATCGAGACGCCGGATGGCCGGGTCTGCGCAATCGAGGTCAAGACCACTGTTGCCCCTCGCCCTGCTGACGCGGCAGGCCTCGCAGCCTTTCGTGATCGCCTCGATCGCGTCGGGCCAGACTTCGTGCAGGGGGTCGTGCTCCACACGGGAACACGGCGGCTGACGATGGCAGACCGCATCGTCGCGCTGCCGATCGCAGACATCTGGTCGTGACCCGGCGGAGTCAGTTCCTCCCGTGCGGGGTTGTGAAGTCGATCCTGGGCCCCATCGGGACGATGCGCGATGGGTTGAGCGTGGGGTGGGTCATGTAGTAGTGGCGCTTGATGTGGTCCATGTTGACCGTCTCGGCGACGCCGGGCCACTGGTAGAGCTGCCGCAGGTACCCCCACAGGTTGGGCATGTCGATGATGCGGTTGCGGTTGCACTTGAAGTGTCCCGCGTACACCGAGTCAAAGCGCAGCAACGTCGGGAACAGGCGCCAGTCGGCCTCGGTGATGCGATCGCCCAACAGGTAGCGCTGGCGCGACAGACGCTCTTCGAGCCAGTCGAGTGAACCGAACAGGGCGGTAAACGCGTGCTCGTACGCCTGCTGTGTCTGGGCAAACCCACAGCGGTACACGCCGTTGTTGACCGTCTCGTAGACGCGCGTGTTGACCTTGTCGATCTGGTCGCGCAGCTTGGCCGGGTAGTAGTCGTCCTTGGCGTCGGTCAACGCGTCGAACGCCGAGCCCAACATCCGGATGATCTCCGACGACTCGTTGTTGACGATCGTGCCGGAGTCGCGATCCCACAGCACCGGCACGGTCACGTTGCCCGCGTACGTCGGGTTGGTCGCGCGGTAGGCCTCGGAGAGAAACTCAAAGCCGTTGACCGGGTCCTCGCCCGCGCCGGAAACGTTGCGAAACGCCCAGCCGCGGTCGTCGCGGATCGGGTCGACGACCGACATCGAGATGACGCGCTCCAACCGCTTGAGCTTGCGGAAGATGATGGTCCGGTGCGCCCACGGGCACGCCAGCGACACGTACAGGTGGTACCGGCCCGCCTCGGCGATGAAGTCCGACGAGCCGTCGGCCGTCACCCACCTGCGGAACACGCTGTCGCGGCGCACGAACGCGCCCACCTTGTCGGTGGGCACCTCGAAGCCGGAGGCGTGGGTCGGGGACGCGTGAGTCGACATGCACTCACACTAGTAGTGCACCGTCCGCGGTGCCCGTGGGCCGTGAGCGGCGGCGCCCGATACCGTGGACGTGTGCACCGCGACCTCCAGATCCCCGCGCTGCTGTGTCGTGGTGTGCGCAAGACGTTTACCGGTGGTGTGCTGGCGCTCGATGGCGTCGACCTGGTCGTACCCAACGGCGGGTTCGTCGGACTGCTCGGCCCCAACGGCGCGGGCAAGACCACGCTGATCCGAAGCGTCGTCGGCCTCGTCATCCCCGACGGTGGCGACATGCAGGTGCTGGGCCGATCAATGCGCGGGCCCGACGCGCCGGCCGCACGGCAGCTGGTGGGCTACGCCCCGCAGGAGATCGCCCTGGACCGGTTCGTCAAGGTGCGCGACCTGCTGTCGCTGCACGGGCGGTACTTCGGCATGACGCGCGCCGATGCCGGTCAGCGCGCCGACGAGCTGCTGGACGTGTTCGACCTGACCGACAAGGCCACCACGCTGCCCAGCCGTCTGTCCGGAGGTATGCGCCGGCGGTTGATGCTGGCGCGTGCGCTCGTGCATCGACCGGCCCTGGTGATCTTGGACGAGCCGACCGCCGGCGTCGACGTCGAGCTGCGCGACGAGCTGTGGCAGTACATCCGCAAGCTGCACGCGGCCGGCACCTCGATCCTGCTGACGACGCACTACCTCGAGGAGGCCGAGGAGTTGTGCGAGACCGTGGCCTTCATCCGGGCCGGCAAGATCGTCGCCGAGGGCACGCCCGCAGGTTTGCGCGACCGCTACCTGGCCGCGCGGCTCGAGGACGTGTACCGGCAAGTGGTCCACGGATGAGCGCTACTCCCGCCCTTGCTGCTGGTCAATGGCGTGGCGCTGCGGCCCTGGCCCAGCGTGAGGTCACTCGGGTGCTGCGCCTGTGGAGTCAGACCATTGCGCCCAACGTCGTGTCGGCCGTGTTGTTCATCGCGATCTTCGGCATCGCGTTGGGTGGGCGCATCCGGCAGATCGACGGCGTCGACTACGAGGCGTTCATCGTGCCCGGGCTCATCCTCATGGGCATCGGCACCTCGGCCTACAGCAACACCGCGTCGTCGCTCTACCAGGCACGGTTCGACGGGTTCATCGACGACCCCGTCAGCGGACCGATGCGTGCCCGGCACCTGCTGGCGGCCTACCTGGCGGGTGGGGTGGTGCGCGGCCTGGCCATCGGGCTGTTCACGTTTCTGGCGGCGCTCCTGTTTGTGGACCTGCCCGCGGTCAACCCGATCAGCGCCATCGTGGCGTTCTTGTGCGCGTCGCTCGCGTTCAGTGCCCTGGGCGTGGGCGTGGGGCTGATCGCAAAGACCTGGGACCAGCAGTCCTACGTGGGCAACCTGGTGTTGCAACCGCTCGTGTTCTTGGGCGGCGTGTTCTACTCGGTCAACGTCCTGGCCGAGCCGTGGCGGGGGTTGACCAAAGCCGATCCGATCCTCTACATGGTCGCCGCCAGCCGCCACGGAATGCTCGGCACGAGCGAGATCAACGTGTGGCTCTCGCTCGGCGTGACCGCCGCGCTGACCGCCGCGATGGTCGCCTGGGCCGGCTGGCTCGTCTCGCGCGGTACCGGCCTGCGCACCTGACCCCGAGCAGCCAACGCCCCCTGTGACTGCCCGCGGTGGATGCCGGACCAATAGCCTGCCGTCTCACGTCGCTCATCGGAGGACGCATGGTCATCACAAGCCCGTTCCCCGCGCTGGACATCCCCGATGTCCCGCTGACCGACTTCGTGTTCGAGCACGTTGCGCGGCATGCCGATCGCCCGGCGCTGATCGACGGGGCGACCGGCGCGGTCACGACACATGGCGAGCTTCGCGACCGTGTCCGGGCCACCGCGGCGGGCCTGGCCCAGCGGGGCATCGGCCCTGGGGACGTCGTGGGCATCTACAGCCCCAACGTGCCGGACTACGCCGCAGCGTTTCTGGGGGTCGCCCAGGCGGGGGCCATCAACACCACCGCCAACGGGCTCTACGGGGTCGACGAGCTGACGTTCCAGCTTCGCGACTGCGCGGCCCGCATGTTGATCACCCACTCGGCGCTTGCCGATCGTGCCCTCGCCGCGGCTCGCGCCACCGGCATCACCGACGTGGTGAGTTTCGGTGAGATGGAGGGCGCGCTGTCGTTCGCATCTTTGCTCGCCGACGGCCGGCCGCCGGACGTGGCGATCAACCCGGCGACCGACACGGTCACACTGCCGTACTCATCCGGCACCACGGGTCTGCCCAAGGGCGTGCGATTGACGCATGCCAACCTGATCGCCAACGTCTGTCAACTCGAGGGCATCCTCGAAATGGGTCCCGCCGACGTCGCGATGGGGATCCTGCCGTTCTTCCACATCTACGGGCAGACGGTCGTGATGGCGGCGGCGTTGCGGGCCGGGGCGGCGATCGTGACGATGGCACGGTTTGACCTGGAGCAATTCCTGGCCCTGATCCAGCAGCATCGCGCGACCCGGGCGTTCGTTGCGCCGCCGATCGTCCTGGCGTTCGCCAAACACCCGTTGATCGATCAGTACGACACGTCGAGCCTGAGGCACGTCATGTCCGGGGCCGCGCCGCTCGACGGGGCGACCGCGGCGCAGGGTGCCGCCCGCATCGGTTGCCCCATCACGCAGGGCTACGGCATGACCGAGGCCAGCCCGGTCCTGACGTGCGTGTCGTCGTTCGGCGAGGACCGCCCGGGGTCGGTCGGTCCGCTGGTCGCCAACACCGAGGGGCGCATCGTCGATCCCGAGACCGGCCTGGACGTCGCCACCGGCGAGCCCGGCGAGCTGTGGGCGCGTGGCCCGCAGGTGATGCCGGGCTACCTGGGCAACGACGCGGCCACGGCCGCGACGATCGTCGAGGGCGGCTGGCTGCGGACTGGCGACATCGCGACCGCCGACGCTGACGGGTGGATCACCATCGCCGACCGGCTCAAGGAGCTGATCAAGGTCAGGGGCTACCAGGTCGCCCCGGCCGAGCTCGAGGCGCTGCTGTTGACCCACCCGGCCGTCATCGATTCATGTGTCATCCCGGTCCCGGACGACGAGGCCGGTGAGCGCCCCAAGGCGTTCGTCGTCCTGCGCGCGGCGGTCGAGCCCGACGCGATCATCGCCTGGATGCGCGAGCGGGCGGCGCCCCACAAACGCCTCGTTGCCGTCGAGATCCTGGACGAGATCCCCAAGTCCGCGTCAGGAAAGATCCTGCGACGGCTCCTGGTGGAGCGTGAGCGCGCCCGCCTCGTCGCGGAGTAGCCCTCAGCCCAACTGCACCGAGAACGAGCCGGCCTCGGATTGGTTCGCTCGACGAAACGTGACGGTGTAGCACTGCGGTCCGACCGGCGTCGTGCCAGGGTGATCGAACGCGGCGGGTCCCGGGGTGGCCGGCACCGTTCCGACGAGGGACCCCGAGAAGCTCGTGGGGGTTGCCGGGCACGAACCGTCGGACCACGTGATTTGGAGGTCGGCGATGCCCGGGTCGGCGGGGTTGATCCAGCTCAGGTGAGCCGCGACCCCGGGAGCGGGCGCGACCTGGCCCACAAGGCCGATTCGTGATGCCGCCGTGTCGGTGCCAGGGTGATCGACGATGACGGTCGCCGCGTCCAGGTAGCGGTTTTCCGGGCCCGTCGCCCATACGGCGTAACAGACCCGTCCCGCCGACAGGGGCTCAAAGTCGGTGATCGACTGGGTGCTTCCCGCCGCCGGGACGTCTGCGACGAACTCGCCGGGCAGATCCGCAATACCCGGTCGGGTGAACACCAGCCGGCCCGGGACGGACGGGTAGTTGGGACATGCTCCGCCGCGTCGGCTGACCACGATGCGTTGCAAGGCCGTCGATGTCGGGTTGTTCCACGTGATGCGCGTCGACGCGATCGAGTCCGCGGGATTGGGTTCGAAGGTGACTGCGGACACGGGCCCCGGTGTCGGTTGCCGCAGGCAGGTCCGGACCTCCGGCATCGGTCGCATTGTGCCGCCGTAGCGTCGGATCGCCCCGGCGACATCGTCCGGACGGAGGACCTTGCAGGTGTACTCCCACGGCAGCCGGTGGCGTTCGTCCGCGCAGTTGCTGCCCGAGGCGCTCATGACCGCGCACCCCACGTTGGTGTGGTTGAGCCCCAGGACGTGTCCGAACTCGTGGGCGGCGATTGCGATCAGGGTGGTTTGCGAGCAGTAGCGGTCGAGCCAGACGTTGGACTGAAAACCGCGCGTGAACCCGAGGGTGCCGAGGCCCGCCCTCCCGGTCGCTCCGCACCGCAGTCCGGGCGGCAGGCTCGGAGGAAAGCGCGGAGTGGGGAGGGTCTTGACGATGACGTCAGCCTTGCCGGAGCGCACCTCCCGAAACCGGATCCTGACGCCGCTGGTGTTCCATTGGGCGATGGCAGCGGTGACCGGCGCCCTGAATCCGGCGACTGCGAGCCGAAACGTGATCACTCGTTTGGGCCAGCTCTGTCCGCCGAGTCGGAAGGCCTGCGCGGGCTGAGGTGCCGAAGCGGCCAGTCCGAACACGACGACCGCGCCGACGAGTGTGGCCAAGGACGGCTTGACCGACCGCCATCTCGTCGCGCGACGCATCACGGAATTTTGATAGGAAGTACATGTTTCATAGCGAGCTTTTGACACTACCAGGGTAAGCGGCCGTGTCCCACGAGGGGGACGGCGTCGCCACGGCGGGCGGCGGCGATGCGGGCCATCAGGCCCTCCATCGCCAGATCCAGTGTGGGGTTGAGCTCCATCTCGGCGCGGGTCAGCTGGATCTCGTCGAGCGTGCGCTCCAGAAAACCGGCGCGTGACGGCACCCCGACTGTGCGCAGGTTTTCGATGCGGTCACGGTGGCGGACCGACTCCTCGGCGCCGATCGCGACGGCCAACGCGTCGGCGACGAGGCCTGCCGCACCGTCCAGCACGTGGGCCCAGCCATCGGTCAGCGCACGGCGACGCTCGCGCTTCTCTTGGTCTTCGACGCGTTTGGCCGCGCCACGCTCGCCGCGTCTGCCGGCCAGGGCCTCGGCCTCCTGACGCAGG
>JANMKR010000032.1:0-21096 GCA_031372145.1 Actinomycetota bacterium
TGCCTTGTTGGGACGCGCGAGCAGCGTTCGCAGGTACTCGCCGGTGTGCGATCCCTCAGCTTCCGCGACGTGCTCGGGGGTGCCCACCGCGATGACCTGGCCGCCGCCCGCGCCACCTTCGGGACCCAGGTCGACGATCCAGTCGGCGCACTTGATGACGTCGAGGTTGTGCTCGATGACGAGCACCGTGTTGCCCTGGTCGGCAAGGCGCTGCAGCACCTCGAGGAGCTTCTCGATGTCGGCGAAGTGCAGCCCCGTGGTCGGCTCGTCCAGCACGTAGAGCGTCCGGCCGGTTGCGATCTTGGACAGTTCCGTCGCGAGCTTGACACGCTGCGCCTCACCGCCCGAGAGCGTCGTGGCGGGCTGGCCCAGGCGCATGTAGTCCAGGCCGACGTCGTGCAGGGTCTGCAGGCGCCGGGCGATGCGCGGCACCGGCCCGAAGAACCCCAGCGCCTCCTCGATGCTCATCTGCAGCACGTCGTGGATGTTCTTGCCCTTGTAGTAGACCGCCAGCGTCTCGCGGTTGTAGCGCTTGCCGTGGCAGACCTCGCACGGCACGTAGACGTCGGGCAAGAAGTGCATCTCGATCGTGATCGTGCCGTCGCCCTTGCACGCCTCGCAGCGTCCGCCCTTGACGTTGAAGCTGAACCGCCCGGGCGCGTATCCGCGTGACCGCGAGTCCTGGGTCTTGCTGAACAACTCGCGTACGAGGTCGAACAGCCCGGTGTAGGTGGCCGGGTTGGATCGCGGCGTGCGACCGATCGGCGACTGGTCGATCGCGATGACCTTGTCGAAATGCTCCAGACCCTCGATGGCGGTGTGCCGGCCGGGCCGTTGGGGCTTGCGGTTGAGGCGGCTGGAGAGCGCCTTGAGGACGATCTCGTTGACCAGCGTGCTCTTGCCCGAGCCTGACACGCCCGTCACGCAGGTCAACGCACCCACCGGAAACGCCACGTCGATCTGTTGCAGGTTGTGCTCACGCGCGCCCGTGACGGTCAGCCACCCCGCCGGCCGGCGGCGCTTCTTGGGTGGCTCGATGCGACGCCGACCTGACAGGAACGCCCCCGTCACCGAATCCGCGCTCGCCTCGACGTCCTCGACCGAACCTTCGGCCACGACGTACCCGCCGTGCTCACCCGCCCCCGGCCCCATGTCGATGACATGGTCGGCCGAGCGCATCATGTCCTCGTCGTGCTCGACCACGATGACCGTGTTGCCGAGGTCGCGCAGGCGCTCAAGTGTGGCCGTCAATTTGCGGTTGTCGCGCTGGTGCAATCCGATGGACGGCTCGTCGAGGATGTAGAGCACGCCCACCAGGCCGGCGCCGATCTGCGTCGCGAGTCGGATGCGCTGGGCCTCGCCGCCCGACAACGTGCCGGCCGCTCGGGAGAGCGTCAGGTACCCGACGCCCACGGCTTCCAGGAACCGCAGGCGCTCGGTGACCTCCTGGATGACGCGCTGCGCGATGAACGCCTGCGTCTCGGTCAGGCGCACCGTGTCGAAGAACCGCAAGGCGTCCGACACCGACAACTCGCAGAGTTGTGCGATCGAGTTGTCACCGACGGTGACCGCAAGCACCTCGGGGCGAAGCCGTGCCCCGCCGCACCCCTGACACGGCACCAACGACATGAACTGCTCGATGCGTTCGCGGATCTGTTGGGAACCGGTCGTGCGGTACTGGCGGCGAAGCTGCGGGATGAGCCCCTCGAACCACGTCAGCCCCGACGTGTAGCCGCCACGCCGGCGCTTGCGGCGCTTGCCGATCTGCACGCGCTCGCCACGTCCACCCGGACCGTTGACGACAAGGTCCTGATGGTCGTCTGGCAGCCGGCCGAACGGCACGTCCAGGTCGATCTCGTGTTCGTCGCCAACGGCCTCGAGCAACAGCTCGTAGTAATCCGTCGTACGGTCCGACCACGGCAGCAGCGCACCGCCACGCAGGCTCCGCTCGGGATCGATGACCAGCTCAGGATCGACCTCGAGCGTGAAGCCCAGGCCGGTGCAGACCTCACACGCACCATGCGGCGAGTTGAACGAGAACGTCCGCGGCGCGAGTTCCGGCAGCGACGCGCCATGTTCGGTGCACGCGAAGCGCTCGGAGTACATCCACGAGCGCGCCTCCTCCCCGACCTCCTCGATCCGCACGAGCCCGTCGGCCAGGTTGACCGCGGTCTCCAGGCTCTCGTGCAGACGCCGCCGCAGGTCGGGTTTCATGACGAGCCGGTCGACCACGACCTCGATCGTGTGATTGCGCTTCTTGTCGAGTTGCGGGGTCTCGTCGATCAGATACGTCTCGCCGTCGACCGCGACGCGTGCGAACCCTTCGTTCTTGATGTGGTCGAGCACGTCACGGTGCTCGCCCTTGCGCCCGCGCACCAACGGCGCCAGGACTTGGAAGCGTGTGCCCTCCTCCAATTCCAGCACCCGGTCGGCAATCTGTTCGACGCTCTGACCGGAGATCGGCTTGCCACACGTCGGACAATGCGGCTCACCCACGCGCGCGAACAACAAACGCAGGTAGTCGTAGATCTCGGTGGCCGTCGCGACCGTGGAGCGCGGGTTGCGGCTCGTGGTCTTCTGGTCGATCGAAATCGCGGGCGACAGGCCCTCGATCGTGTCGACATCCGGCTTGTCCATCTGGCCCAAGAACTGGCGGGCATACGACGACAGGCTCTCGACGTACCGACGCTGGCCCTCGGCGTACAACGTGTCGAACGCCAGGCTCGACTTGCCGCTGCCCGAGAGCCCCGTGATGACGACGAGGGCGTTGCGCGGAATCTCGATCGAGACGTCCTTGAGGTTGTGCTCACGGGCGCCCATGACACGGATGACACCTGAAGGAGGGCTCGCCACCCATCTAGCTTACTCGCATCGATTCCGCTGCCTGATGCCTGTCGATCGGAGCCCCCGCAGTTTGCGGCCGCGACTTGTCCTCCATCGCCTTGTCATACCGGCGTGCGATCCCGGCGACCAACATCACCGGCAGCGCCCTATCCTGCGCCCATGCGACCCGAACTGGTGCAATTTGGCGACGAGGTGCAGGCGCTCGTACCAGCCGGTGCCGAGGTGCTTGACGTCCACACGCACCTCGGGCTCGACGAGGACGGCCATTCGCTGGACCTGCCCACACTGCTTCGGCAGCTCGATCAGGTCCACATCGGCCGTGCGTGCGTGTTCGCCCTGCACGATCCTGATCGCAACCCGGCGTATCGCGTTCCCAACGACCGGGTCCTCGCGTGGGCCGACCAATCCGCCGGCCGGCTCATCCCGTTTTGTCGGCTCGACCCTGCGGACAACCCCGTTGCCGAGGCCGAGCGGTGCCTGGCCCATGGCGCACGCGGGATCAAACTGCATCCCCGTGCACAGTCGTTCGGGTTCGACGGCGACGGAGCCGAGGACATCTTTCGCGTCGCCGAAGCGGCGGGCGTCCCGATCCTGATCCACGCCGGCCGGGGACTGCAACCCATTGCCGAAGCGCTCTGTGACATGGCGCTGCGCCATCCCGGAGCGCCGTTGATCCTGGCCCACGGCGGTATCGCCGATCAGGCGGTGTTCGCGACCCGCCTGGCCGACCACCCGGCCGCGTTCTTCGACACCTCGGTGTTCGGCCCGCTGGATCTCCTTGAGCTGTTTGCCCGCGTGCCGCCCGAGCGGATCGTCTACGGATCGGACCCGCCCTACGGCCGCCCGCTGCTGGGTCTCTATCTGACCCTCCGGTGTGCGACGGCCGCCGGGCTCGACGAGGCCGGGATGCGAGCGATGCTCGGCGGCACGATGGACGCGGTCCTCGACGGACGTTCGGCTGAAGCGCCGACCGAGCCGTCCCGCCCGCAGACGCTCACCTTGTCCGGCCCGCTGGCCCGGTTGTACGTGTACTGCAGCCAGGCGTTCGAAGGGCTCGTGCACGACCGCAAGGAGTCGGCTCGCGAGACCCTTGCGCTCGCCCGCTCCGTCTGCCGCGACCCGCGCCCCGGACCCGCAGCACATGGGCTCAGCCGGATCCAACCGGTGCTGGCATCCGTGACGACGGCGCTCGACACACCCGGCGCCCGGGTGCCGCTCGATGCCCTGTACCTGGCCATGGCACTGGCGGCGACGGAGCAGGCGACGGTCGCGGCGCCGTAACAGAGGTTTGGGTTTCGGCCCCAGGGGCCGATAACAAGAGGGCAAGCCCGAACGCGACCCGCCCCACGCGAGAAGAGAGAGTTCCGCGATGTCCGCTGACGCTGCCGCAGCGCCCATGACGCTGCCCCGAATCGCCTTCAAGCGCCCCAAGTTCGACCGTGACCGCGTGTTCGAGATCACCCGGGACTGGTGGGTGGAGTGCAAGGCGATCATGCAGGCCGCATGTCCGTTCGTCGCGGTGCCGTCACCGATCCGGGAGTCACTCGCCGACGCCTGATGTACGTGCGGTCCCACCGCTTCTCATGGCGCCCAATAGGATCCGGCCATGCGAATCGCCTGGATCGGACTGGGAACGATGGGCTCGGCAATGGCTGAGCATCTGGTGCGCGCGGGCCACGGCGTGGTGGTGCACAACCGCACCAAAGGCCGTGAGGAGCCGCTGCTCGCCCTGGGCGCCCAGTGGGCCGACACCCCGGCGGAGGCCGCCACCGGCGCCGACGTCGTGTTCACATGCGTCTCGGACTCGCCGGATGTCGAACAGGTCGTGTTGGGGACGGCCGGCGCGGCCGAGCGCATGGCACCGGGATCGGTGCTGGTCGACTGCTCGACGATCTCGCCCGCGGTGACCCGTTCGCTGGCGCTCGAGCTGGCTGCCCGCGGCATCGGCGCGGTCGACGCTCCGGTCTCAGGAGGCTCTGAAGGCGCGCGGAAAGGAACCCTGACCACGTTCGTGGGCGGCACGGACGAGCATGTGGCGCTGGCGCGACCGGCGCTTGCGGCGTTCTGCGCGACGATCACCCACCTGGGCCCTGCCGGCGCAGGTCAGGCCGCGAAGGCCGTCAACCAGGTCCTGATCGCCGGCACGTACGCGACGCTCGGCGAAGCGCTGGTACTCGGCGAGCGGGAGGGGCTGCCGATGGACGCCCTCGTGGCCGCGCTCTCCGCGGGTGCCGCCCAATCCTGGGTACTCGAGAACCGCTCCGAGAACGTCATCGCAGACGACTACCCCCTGGGCTTCCGCGTGGAACTCCACCTCAAGGATCTGCGAATCGCGCTGGCCGAAGCCCGGCGCCTGGATATCGCGCTGGCCGTCACCGAGGTGATCGCCGCCCAGGAGGCGCGCCTGACCGACGCCGGTCTCGGCGGCGAAGATGTCTCGAACCTGGCGAGGGTTCCACGCGGACGACTCGCCTGACGGCAGGTGTGACATGCCCACCCCTAGGGGTGGTGGCGACGCACGCGGTACACGACAAAGAATGAACCTCACGGAGATCATTCTTGGGGGAGGATGTCGTGGAGCACGGGGATTCGGCGACGATGGCGACCCGTCCGAGCCAATCGGCGGGGCTGGTCATCGCGGCCCGCGCCGGCGATGAGCAGGCATGGCGGACGCTCGTCGAGCGCTACGACAACATCGTCCGACACGGGGTGCGACGTATCCGCGGGCTCTCACCGGATGACTACGACGATGCTGCCGCGACCACCTGGCTGCGGTTCGTCGATGACATCCACCGGTTGCGCAACCCCGATGCCATCTCCTCGTGGCTTCGCACCACTGCGTACCGCGAGGCGCTCAGGATCGCGCACACTCGGCACCGATCACGCCTGGTCGAGATCGAACTCGTTCCAGACGCGGTCGGTGCCGAGCCCGACATCGACAGCGGCCTGATGCGACACCACCTGGCGAAGGCGATCGGGGGCGTGATGAACGAGCTCAGCCCGACCGGGCGTCGCCTGCTCGCCGCGTTCCTGGATGACCCGGATGCCAGCTACAAGGAGATCGAAGCCCGTCACGGTATCGCCGTCAGCAGCATCGGACCCATCCGGCGGCGGGTCCTCGACCGGCTGGAGCGCGCATTGCACGAGGTCGGTGTCTCAGACGGGCCCGTGGTCTCCTCTTCGTCGTGACATCGTCAACCGCGCCGGGTGTGGGACCGAGCACGATCCGTGGTCAGGAAGCCACCCTGCGCCGATCTGCAGGAGGTCGAGTGCCGTGGATGACCGTGGGTCCGACTTCGCCGCACTTTCACGACAAGCCATGTCCACGGGTCTGGCCCGCGTCGTCGCCGACACCGGTTGGGGTCACCCCGGGGCGCCGACCGTACGCGTCCTCGTGTTCGCGACCGAGGGCCTCATCGTCGTCGTCGAGGCCACGACTGACACCCACGGCCTCCACCTGGACGGATTCATCAGACCTGCACCGGGCCGGCCGATTGCGGTGCGACTGCGTCGCTCGCAGCACCCCGAGGCCACACTGGACCAAGACGCGCACTTCACGCTGACCGACCTGGCGCCCGGTCCCGTCAGCCTGTTGTTCGAGGACCGCTCTGGGGCCGATGGCACCGGGGTCGCCACCGAGTGGATCACGCTGTGACCGGCGGGGTGCCCGATCGTGCCGCCGCCCAACGCATCAGGCCGGATCGCGATTCCTGATCACTCCACAGCCGGCGGAATCTCCGACGGCTTCCACTTGCGGAGCATCTCGTCGTGACGCCGGCGACGGTCGGATTCGTCATCTGACTCCTCATCCGCGGGCGGGAACGTCGACGGCCACCCGTCGCCCCACAGCGGGCCCGGTCCCGGCAGGCCCGACTGCGCGGCGAACAGGTCGTCCTCGTCCAACCCCGGGGCGGCCAGTGTTCGGAACACGACGTCGTCGTCTCCCCACACGTGCGCGCCGGGCCGACTGGGGCTCACCGCTTGCGGCTTCCCGATCTGCGACCGCGTTTGGCCGGGGTCGGCGCGGTGCGTGGCGCCCGGGACATCCCACGCCGATCATCCAACTCGCGCCGCAGTTCCTTGAGCGCGTCACGTAACTCGGCCGCCCGTTCGAACCGCAGTTCCTCGGCCGCCTGGAACATCTCCTCTTCGATCACCACGACCTCGCGCTCCAGCTCCGCATCGGTCGCATCGCTCTGAGCCAGTTCCTTGGCCTTGGTGCGCCGCGACTGGGCCGGACCACCATTGAGTCCCAGGAACTCGGCGATGTCGCTGACACCCTTGACGATCGACTCCGGCGTAATGCCGTGTTCCTCGTTGTAGGCGACCTGGATCGCCCGGCGCCGGTCGGTCTCGCCGATCGCGGTGCGCATCGCATCGGTCTCACGGTCGGCGTACATGATGACCCGACCGTCGATGTGCCGCGCAGCGCGGCCGATCGTCTGGATCAGCGCAGTCGTTCCCCGCAGAAATCCCTCTTTGTCGGCGTCCAGAATGGCCACCAGCGTCACCTCGGGCAGGTCCAACCCCTCGCGCAACAGGTTGACGCCGACCAACACGTCGAACTCTCCGAGGCGCAGATCGCGGATGATGCGGATGCGTTCGATGGTGTCGATCTCGGAGTGCAGGTACCGTACTTTGAAGCCGCCCTCGACGAGGTATTCGGTCAGGTCCTCGGCCATCTTCTTGGTGAGCGTCGTGACGAGCGTGCGCTCGTCACGCTCCACGCGGTCGCGGATCTCGTTCATCAGATCGTCGATCTGGTTGCGCGTTGGGCGGACGTCGACCTGTGGATCGACCAGGCCGGTCGGGCGGATGATCTGCTCGACGATCCGGCTGGCATTGCGCCGCTCGAACTCACCGGGGGTCGCCGAGACGAACACGACCTGCCCCACCCGTTCCAGGAACTCGTTGAGTTTGAGCGGACGGTTGTCGAGCGCCGACGGCAGGCGGAACCCGTGCTCGATCAACGACCCCTTGCGCGACGAGTCGCCTTCGAACATCCCGCGAAGCTGTGGCACCGTGTTGTGCGACTCGTCGATCAAGCAGAGGAAGTCCTTGGGAAAGAAATCGACCAAGGTGCTCGGCGCCGACCCCGGTGCACGTCCGTCCAGGATGCGCGAGTAGTTCTCGATGCCGTTGCAGAAGCCGAGTTCGCGCATCATCTCCATGTCGTACTCGGTGCGCTGACGAATCCGGTGGGCTTCCACGAGCTTACCCTCGCGATCCAGTTCTGTCGCCCGCGTCTCGAGCTCGTCCCGGATCTCGCGAAGCGCCCGCTGGACGGTGGCCGGCGGCGTGATGTAGTGGGTAGCCGGCCAGATGCCGACGTGGTTGACCGACTCCAGCACCTCGCCGGTCAGCACGTCGAAGTGGTCGATGGACTCCACCTCGTCACCGAACATCGAGACCCGATATGCCGTCTCCATGTTGGCGGGCTGGACCTCGAACACGTCGCCCCGGACGCGGAACCTGCCGCGCTCCAGCACCATGTCGTTCCGCTGATACTGCACCTCGACGAGCTTGCGGAAGATGTCGTCGCGCCGATGCTCCTCGCCGACCGTGAGCAAGAGCAGCCGATCGTGGTACGCCTCAGGGGAGCCGATGCCGTAGATGCAGCTGACCGAGGCGACGATGACCACGTCGCGTCGTGCGAGCAACGCACTCGTGGCAGCGTGGCGCAAGCGGTCGATCTCGTCGTTGATCGACGAGTCTTTCTCGATGTACGTGTCGGTCGCCGGGAGGTAGGCCTCGGGCTGGTAGTAGTCGTAGTAGCTGACGAAGTACTCGACCGCGCTCTCGGGCAGATACTCCCGGAACTCGTTGCACAGTTGCGCCGCCAGCGTCTTGTTGTGGGCGATCACCAGCGCCGGCCGGCCGGTTTGGGCGATCAGGTTCGCCATCGTGAACGTCTTGCCGGAGCCCGTCACACCGAGCAGGGTCTGGTAGCGCTCCCCGGCATCCAAGCCCGCCAGGAGCTCTGCGATGGCTTCGGGTTGATCCCCCGTCGGTTGATATGTGGAAGCGAGGGTGAACGACGAAGACATCCGATCGATGTTAGTGCACCGTCACAGAAGTCGCGTGCGATCCGGCGGCGACGGTCGTCCGGATCCTTGACCGCGCCGGCTGGACCGGAGCCGCGCGATCGCTGTCCGGTGGTCGCATTTTGCGACGACGTCCACGAGCGCAATCACGCCGATTGGACGCAATCGAACCGACAGAATTCTTTCAGTCAACCGTCGTCTGAGGACCGCTCGATCGGCTACGCTGCGCGGGCGCCTCATCGATTCATCTTTGGGGGGCACCGACGGCCCCGCGACCGGGACGCGGGGCCGTCACCTGCGACGTCGCGGCGGCAGCCGCGGCTGCCACGACTGATCGGATTCCCGACGTTACGGGAGTCCGAGCGGTGTCGACCAGGCCCGCCGGTAGACGGATCGCGCATCGTTGACGGCGCCCACAAAGTTCCGTGTCTCGCTGAACGGGACCTCCGCGACGGTAAGCGCATGCCCATCCCGCCGTGCCGTGGCGATCCATTGCTGCAGGTTGGTCTCACCGCCGTTGTAGGCGGCAAGGGCCAGGTCCGGGCTGCCGTATTTGTCGCTGAGGTAATGCAGATACCACGTGCCGTAGGCGATGTTGACCTCGGGTTCCGCGAGCCGTTCAGGCTCGGCAGCCGGCGCCCCCCGTTGCCGGTGGATCCAGCCGGCGGTCTCGGGGAGCACCTGCATCAGCCCAACCGCCCCGCGATCAGACAGCGCGTCCTCCTTGAACTTGCTCTCCCGGTAGATCACCGCCGCGATGAGATCCGGCTCCACACCGGCGGCAGCGGCCTCGGCGGTGATCGCGGACACGTGTTCCATCGGGTACCACAATCGGGCATACCACGCCGGCATTGCCAGGTGCACGGTCAGCGCGCCCGCCCCGACGAGCAGCACGAGAAGACCTGCAACGAGGGCCCAGCGCTCGCGTATGTGCCGGCGCTGGCGGTGCACCCGACCGGCGGCGACGGTTGTCATGCGCGGTATTCCTCGAAACGCTCCGCGACCCACTCCTCAAGCTGTGACATCGACCCCTCGTTGACAAGGTAGCGGTCCGCCCGCGCGATCTTCTCGTCCTCGGTCATCTGACGTCCGCTGCGAGCGGAGAAGTCCTGCCCGCGGGCGGTGACCCGAGCGCGCCTGATCGGCTCCGACGCCGTCACGACGAGCACACCGTCGAACGTGTCGGCCAGATCCGCCTCGTAGAGCAGCGGAACTTCGCAGACGAGCAGGGGCGGCGGCGGGATCCGGCGGCGCTGGGCGTCCTGCCAGGCCTGCCGGGCCGCACCGACCCGCGGATGGACGAGGTGCTCGAGAAATGCGATCCCCTCGGGGTCGGCAAACGCCAGCGCGCCCAGCTCCACACGGTCCACCTGGCCGTCCGGCGCCAGCGCCGCGGCGCCGAATCTGCGCCGGACGGCATCGACCACGACAGGCTCGACGTAGATCGCGTGCACCACCTCGTCGCTGGAGAGGACCGCGGCGCCGAGGCGGCGGAAGGCCTCCAATGCAGCCGACTTGCCCGAGCCGATCCCGCCGGTCAGCCCAAGGCTGCGCGGCGTGACCGGCTCGCGATCTTCATCGGGGCTAGGCGTCGGTCCCCACGGCTGCGTCGGGTGCCACCTCGTCCGTGGCCGCCACCTCGTCCGCGACGACCTCGGAGGGCGCTTCGACTGCGGCGGGTTCCACGACGACAGGCGCATCGACGACGGCCTCAGGCTCAGCCTCCGCAACCGGCTCGGACGCAGCCTCCGCAACCGGCTCGCTGACGACCTCGGCTGCAGGACGCTCCTCGACAACCGGTTCGCTGACCGCCTCGGCGACGGGTGCCTCCTCGGCGGACGGCTCGCTCACCGCCTGCGCGACGGGCGCCTCCTCGGCAACAGTCTCCTGCACCGGTGTGTCGTCGGCATCCGCGGCGACGGTCGCTTCGTGTTCGTCGGGCTCGTCGCCACCGAAGGTCTGGACGGTGCCCTCCTGCCCCTCGTCCAGCGACACCTCGCTGGCGCGCTTGAGGCTGAGCGACAGGCGACGACGCTCCCCGTCGATTTCGATGATGCGAACCGCGACTTCCTGGTCGGGTGCGACGACCTCGCGCGGGTTCTCGACGTGATGCTCGGCGAGCTCCGAGATGTGGACGAGGCCTTCGACCCCGGCATGGATCTCGACGAACGCACCGAACGTGACGACCTTCGTGACCTTGCCGGCAACGACGTCGCCCACCTGGTAGGCGTCCACGACGCTCTGCCACGGGTCGGCCTGGGTCTGCTTGAGACCGAGCGAGATGCGCTGACGGTCGCGGTCGATGTCGAGCACCTTGACCTCGACGTGGTCGCCGATCGCAAGAACCTCCGACGGGTGGTTGACGTGCGTCCACGACAGCTCCGAGATGTGGATGAGCCCGTCGATGCCCTCAAGGTCGACGAACGCGCCGAAGTCGACGATGTTGGAGATGACGCCCTCGACGATCGCGCCGGGCTGCAGGTCGTCCAAGATCTTCTGTCGCACCTCACGCCGCTCGTCTTCGATGACCGCACGGCGGGACAGCACGACGTTGTTGCGGCTGCGGTTGAGCTCGATGACCTTGCACTCGAGGTCCTGGCCCATGAACTCGTCCAGGTCCTGCACGCGGCGGATGTCGACGAGTGAGGCGGGCAGGAAGCCACGCACCCCGAGGTCGATGATCAGGCCACCCTTGACGACCTCGATGACCCGGCCGGTCACCATCTCGCCGTTGTTGGCAGCCTCTTCGATGCGCTTCCACGCCCGCTCGAACCGTGCGCGCTTCTTGGACAGGATGAGTCGCCCGTCCTGGTCTTCCTTCTGCAGCACCAATGCGTCGACCAACTCGCCCAGCTCGACCTCGTCCGCGGGGTTGACGCTTTTGCGGATCGACAGCTCGTTGGACGGGATGACGCCCTCGCTCTTGTAGCCGATGTCGACCAGGACCTCGTCCTTGTCGATCCGAACCACCTTCCCACTGACGACGTCGCCCTCCTCGAACGACGGAAACGTGAGGTCGTAGTTGGGAACCATCTGTCCATCGATCTCGATGTACTCGGGGCCGTCGAGCGTGTGGACGGGAGCGTCGGTTTCGGACTGCATTCGAGGGTTTTCCTTGTTTGGTGTGCAGGATTAATCGGACCGCAGGCGGTCGGACAAATGAGTGTATCGGCAGGAGGGACCGGGTGCCAGGTCGCCTCGCCTCAAACGGCGGCAGCCAGCTCTTCGAGCACCACGCGATCGAGCCGGCCTGCTCGCGCCTGGCGAACCTGACCGTCGCCGCCGATCGCGATGACCGCCGGCACGCTCCGCACGGGGATCCGGGCCGCCTGTGGGTTTCGGCTCAGGTCCACCCGGACGACCGGCTGCGGGCGCGCGATCTCCTCGAGCGCCCGCGCAACCGGCTCACAGCGCGCGCAGCCCGGTGCCGTCAGCACGACGAGCCACGGCCCCGGGCCCTCCAGACCGAGCCCGGCGCGAACGTCGCCGGTACCGCTGCGGCGTGCAAGCGCGAGGCGATGGATCTCGCATCCGACGCAGATGCCGGTTGTCGCCGACACCAGCGCCAGCGCGGACACCAACCCCACGACGGCCCACCCGGCAACCGGAGAACCGAACAACAGCAGCATCGCACCGATGACGAGCGCACCCACCGCGATCGTCTGCGAAAACCGGACCGGCGCGATGGGCTCCAGTTCCTCAGCCGGCCGGGAAAGCCGCGCGAAGAACCAATGTACGGGCGACCATTTCGGGACGAAACGCGCCACGATGACGAGGCCGAGGGCGACGATCACCACCCAGCGGTCCTGGAACGCGAGCGCTTCGAGACACAGGACCCCGGTCAGGCCCTGCGACAGGCGCGGGAGGTGTGGATGTACGGTGCTCACTGGCATGAAACCGAATTCTACGTTAAAGCCACTGCATTTCTGTGATTCCGGCATGCCGTGTCGCTGCGGACGCGATGCGGGTGCGCGCGAGTGCGCCCTCGCGGCCACAACCGCGGTGTATGGCGTGCGTCACGCGGCAGGCTTCGCGACGTCGAACACGCCGACGCTGCCACCCCAGGGATCGGCGACGACGAGCTCACGAAGCGCGCCGACGTAGCCGAGCAGATCACCCTCGCTGTTGCGAAGCGCCGCTAACCACAGCATCATCGGGACACGTTCACCGGTTGTCCTGACAAGGGTGATCCGAACGGCCGCGGGCAGATCGTCCTGGTTGAGCGCGGTTCGAATCACGGCCGCGTTCGCCTTTGCATCGGCATCCGGGAGAAACGGGAATCGGCGCCGGCCGATGAGTTCGGCCCGTGTGAACCCGCTCATCGTGCACAGCGGGACGTTGACGTCTGCGATCCGACCATGTTCGTCCACGGTGAGCAATCCATCCTGAATCACCGAGATGATCGCCGACGCATGCCGTGCCGCGCGCCGCGCAGCGAGGTATTCGACCGCCCCGCGTTTCGCCAGATCATCCTCGGCCAGGCGGTGGCCTCGCTCATTCCCGATTGACCTGTTTCGCATCTCGATCCTCCACAGTCGCCGCCATACGTCGTGCATGAGGTGTATCGGTCTCAGCGACCACGTCGGAGATCCCGACCGCAGCAGGCTCGCGGTATGTGTCAGGTATGAACGGTGAGAAGGACCCCGACAATCCGGGAGGGTTTTGTTCGCGCCCGTTTGGGTATGCAACGCGATGGACCCCGCAACCGTCGATGGAGCGACCATGCACAACCCCGGACAGGGGAACCCGCGGCCGGAGGGTTTTGGATGACCGGCGATGCCGACCAGCGCTGTGCGCTGATCGTCGATGACGATGACGACATCCGGGGCTTGGTCCGCACGGTGCTCGAATCCGACGGCTACAGCGTCGTTGAGGCGCAGGACGGACGAGCCGCGCTTCGTCTGCTCTACGAGGCGCGACCGGACATCGTCGTCCTCGACGTGACGATGCGCGGCCTGGACGGCTGGCAAACCCTCGAACGCATTCGGGACATCTCAGATCTGCCGGTCATCATGCTGACGGCGCGTGCCCTCGAATGGGAACGCGTTCGGGGTCTTCGCGCAGGCGCGGACGACTACATGATCAAACCGTTCAGCACCATCGAGTTGGCCGCCCGGGTCGCGGCGCTGCTTCGCCGCGCACCGACCACCCGCGACCGACCGCTCATCTTCGAAGACGGTCTCCTGCGGGTGGACTTCGCCACGCGCGAGGTCGTGGTGGCCGGGGTCGCCGTCAGCCTGACCCCGCTGGAGTTCAGGATGCTGACGGTCTTCATCAATCATGCCGACGAGGTGCTGACACGCGATCAGCTCCTTGAGCTCGTCTGGGGAAGTCGCGATGCCGTGTTTCCCGATCAAGTCAAGCTGTACGTCGGGTACCTCCGTCGCAAGCTCATGAGCGCCGGACAGCCCGCGTCGCCGATCGAAACCGTGCGGGGCTTCGGATACCGCTACCGGACCTTGACGGCGACCACCCCCGAGTCGTCCTGATCGGTGACCGTCCGCCCGAATGCGGCCGTGCATGGCGCTGGACGGAGCGATGAACGAGCCCAGGCACGAACCGGCGACCAGACCGACGTCGTCACGGTAAACGAACAGACACGGCGGTACAACGAGGCGTTGCTGGAGACGGTGATCGCCGCTGCCCCGGTCGGCTTGATGTTCGTCGCCGCCGATCTTCGCGTGGCCAAAGCGAACGGTCAGGCGTTGGAGCTGACCGGACTCAGCCCAGCGCACGTTCTGGGCGTACCGATCGGAGTCGACAGCCCTGGCACGGGCAGCACGTTCTGGGTCCGGCTGCCCGCCGCCGTGTAGCTGTCGTGTCCAGGGAGGCGCGGTGGCGCGGCGATACGCCGCCGCCGCCGCGGTACGTAAGCAGTATGTAAAAGGTGTGAATCGCCTTCAAGCGGGCTCTGGGCCGGGCCGATACAGGGATTAACTCTGCTTCGTACTCGCGACAAACCTGGTCGCTGCTTTCCTGAAAGGACTCCATGCACCCCCACGTCTCCACTGGCGGAAACTCACGCCGGATCCTCGCGACGCTCGGCGTGTTGGGCGCAATCGGCGCCCTTGCGACCGTCGGCACCTACTCCCTCTTTACCGACTCCGTCGCCGCCGGTCCCCAGACCGTCGCCAGCGGCACCGTCGACATCGCCCTGGGCTCGGTCAACCGCCTGACGGTCGGCGCGAGCAACGTCGCACCCGGCGACACGATCCAGCGCGCCGTCGACATCACCAACGCCGGCAGCATCGACTTCGCCTCGGCGACGCTCACCACCAACGCGACCGCCACATCGTTGCTCGACACCGACGCGACGAACGGCCTCCAGATGGTCGTCGACAAGTGCTCCGTGGCGTGGACCGAGACCGCCGTCGGCGCCGGCTTCACGTACACGTGTTCCGGCGCCACCTCCTCGGTCATCGCATCGCGGGCCGTGATCGGCTCCGCGCTGCCGCTTGGGGCATTGGCATCGCTGACCGCCGGCGGCACCGACCGGCTGCGCGTCACCCTGACCCTGCCCGCGTCCGCGGACAACACGTTCCAGGGCAAGTCCTCGACCATCCAGTACACGTTCAACGCGACGCAGCGCGCCGCAGCCAGCAAGTAGTCACCGCAACGCCGTCACCTGGTGACTGCAATGTCGAATCCCAAACGAGCTATGCCTGCCGGGGGGCACTCCACACGCGGAGTGCCCCCTGCGCGCGTCCCGGTCCCGTCTCCGCGCGCACCGCGGCGACGGTTCGGGACCACGGGCATGCGCCCGCACCTGGACCGCACGCGCATCGCCACCGTGGTGACATGGGCGGCGCTGAGCGTCGTGGTCATGGCGTTCGTGTTCCTCGCGATCGGCCCCAAGACCGGCGCCTACCGGGTCAGCGTCGTGCTGTCCGACAGCATGAAGCCCCACTGGGAGGCCGGTGATGTGATCATTGCCACGCCCGAGCGACCGGATCAGGTCCGCGTCGGGCAGGTCATCAGCTTCAACCCCCCCATCGACGGACGCCCGTCGATCACCCACCGCGTCATCGAGGTGACCGCCTCGGGCGCGACACCGGTCATCCGGACCAAGGGCGACGCCAACTCCGCCCCCGACGAGTGGGGCAGCGTCCGGCTCGATCACGGACCCGTGTACCGAACCCGCACGGCCGTGCCGAACCTCGGGTGGGCCCTGGCATTTCTGCGGAGTCGCAACGTTTCCATCACCACGACGATGATCGTCCCGATGGTGCTGTTGTTGATGCTCCTCTGGCGCATCTGGCATCCAGCTGGGACAACCGCCCGGGTGAAGGTGTGAGCGACGGATCACTCATCCGCCGCGTCGCACTGACGGTGATCGCCGTCGCATGCATCGGCGGCGGCAGCTTCGCGCTCGCGGTCGCAGGTGGCCACCTCCACATTGCGAACGCCAGGCCCTCCTTGCGGGTCAAGGCCTCGCTGGCGACATTGCCGATCGTGGGTTTCGCCCCCGGCGACTCAGCCCAGCGCATCGCCCTGGTGCAGAACCGCGGCAAGAAGACGATCCGACGCATCCGGTTCGAACTCGCCGAGAAGTCGACCGTCACCGCACGTGGCCGGATCGTGGCCGCCCCGGCCGGCGCCACAACCCCCGACGGCGCGCACTGGGTCAGAACCTGCGCGACGGTCATCAAGAAGCACAAGAAGATCAGACGTTGCCGCACGAGACTGCGGCCGGCGCCGTCGCCACTCGTCGCCGATCCAACCGGCCTCCAGGTGACGGTCGAGCGCTGCTCCAAACCGTGGATCCAGCTGCCGGGTCCGGCTCCGAGCTATGCATGCCGCAAACGGATGACCGTCGTCGTCGCGCCGACGAAGGTCCCGGCCAGGATGTTCCTGAAAGGCATCCCCAAGCTCAAGCCGGGCGCCAAGCTCTACCTGCGAATGACGATCACGCTGCCGGCGAACGCCGCCAACCAGCTGCAGGGCCGCTCCGCAACGCTCGTTCCGACGTTTGTCATTCCGGGTGGCCGACGATGAGGGCCCGTCTGCGCGCAACCCTGACGATCGCCCTCCTCGCGCTCGGCGTCGGAGCGAGCGTCGCGGCCGGCGCCCTGACCGACGGGGTCGCCTCGTCGGGGACAATCGCGACCGGCACACTTGCCCCTGCAACCGCAGTGTCGAGCACCCATCCGAATGCCACAGGCGCGACCGCCGGGCAGGTCAACCTGACCTGGACGGCATCGACCAGCTCGTTCGTCGCGGGGCATCGGGTCCTGCGCGCGAGCACCCTGGCCGGCCCGTGGAGCACGATCGCCACCCTCGGCGCAGCAGCCGTCAGCCACAACGACGCGACCGCGCCCTACAACGCCGAGAGCTACTACACCGTGCAGGCGTTTCGCAACGGCTGGACGGCCGACACCGCGATCCGTTCGACGCACTCGCTGCCGATGGCAAGCGGTGTCGACCGGGTGTCGGGTTCCGGTGCCGGGACTGCATTGACCGGCCCCTGGACGACGGCCGGCACCCAGCTCGCCGGCGTCGCGGTCGCGGATGCGACGCGCTACCAGCCGACGACGTGGCCGACCGCGCCGACCTACATCGCGGGGGTGCACTACCTGGATGCCACCCACGCATGGGCGAGCGGAACCGGTTCGATCTCGTTCTTCAACGGAACGAGCTGGTCGGCGCAGGCCCCCGGCACCACGCAAAGCCTTGAACAGGTGTTCTTCGCCACGACGACGACCGGATGGACCGTCGGTGCCGCCGGAACGATCGTCGCGACCACCAACGGCGGTACCACGTGGGCCGCGCAGACCTCGGGGACGACGCAGAACCTCTGGGACCTTGAGTGCGTCTCCGCCACGACCTGCTGGACGGTCGGCGCGGCAGGCACGATCCAGGCGACCACGAACGGCGGCACGACCTGGGCCGGCCAGACGTCTGGCACGGCACAGGTGCTGTGGGATGTCGACTGCGTGTCGGCCACCACGTGCTGGATCGTCGGAGCGGGCGGTGTGATCCTCAAGACGACGAACGGCGGCACCACGTGGACCGCGCAGACCTCGGGCGTGGCGACACGGCTGCTCGGGTTGTCGTGTGTCAGCGTCACTCAATGTTGGGCGACCGGGGACAGCGGCGTGATCCTCAAGACGACGAACGGCGGCACCACGTGGAGCGCACAGACGAGCGGCACGACCCAGTCGATCTGGCGGGTCCAGATGCTGTCGACGACGGCCGGCTTTTACTCGGGCGGCGGCGGCCAGGTCCGCAAGACCATCGACGGCGGCACCACCTGGACCCTGCTGACGGTGGCGTCAGCCAACTACTACGGCCTCTCGTGCAGTGACGCGAACCGCTGCATCATCGTGTCCGATGCCCCGTCGATCGTCCTGACCGCCGATGGCGGCACGACCTGGGCTGAAGACGCCGCAGGGTACGTCGAGTTCACGCCGGTCACGCCGACCCTGCCGCCCGGCACCGTGTCGAGCGTCGTCGCCCGCTTCGTCTATCGCACGACAACCGTCCCGGGCGCCGGGAGCCGCTTCGTGTTGCTGGCATCCGCCGACGCCGGCGCGACTTGGACGTCGTTCACGCTCGCAGCCACAACCGCCGCGAACACCGACGTCACCAACTCGGTCGACCTCTCATCGCTCGGGTTCAGCCCGGCGACACGCGCACAGAACATCCGCCTGCGCCTCGCGGTGATGCCCAAAGGCGGCACCCTCACGACCCAGGTCGATCTGGTCCACGTCGACATCAACTGACGCCCGTGGGTGGCTCAGAGACGGGCCCGGAAGGTCGTGGCCGTCACGGCGCGTTCGCCGCCGCTCGCGCTCGCGGTCAGCACAATCGTGCCCGAGCGACGAACGCCACGGGCCCGACCGCCCACAACCACTGACACGTCCATCACGCCGCTGGACGGTGCGAGCGCGGTCAGCATCGTGGCGCCGGATGTCAGTGGAGTCTTCCCGTTGATCCTGGACATGCGCCCCTGGAGCCTGCGGGCCTTGCCCCGCGTGTCGCGCAGCTGGATCGCCAGCCGCGCACCGGGCTCCACGTGGACGCGAATGGTGATCGTGATGAGCCCGGTCATCGATTGGGCGACCCGACGCGCCCGAACCACGGCGATGGCGAACACCGCACGCACGCTCGGCGTGGCCTGCGAGAACGCCTCCCCGACCCCGCCCCCGTTGGATCCGGCGACGCGGACGCGCAGTCGCCGACCGACGAGATCCTGGACCGGCGTGAACGTCGCACCCACGGCGCCCGCGATGTCGGCACACGCGCTTCCCGAGGGATCGCAGGACTGCCAGACCAGCTGCAGGCTGGCGGGCTCCGACCAGACCCCGCCCGTCGCATCGAGCGCACGGCCCACGCGCGCACGCCCCGAGATCGTCGGCGCGCTCACCACCACCGGCGCAGGCGCTGTCGTCACCGCCGTCAGACCGGATCGCGCCGTGGTCGTCCCGCCGGAATTCTGGGCATCGACCCGAACCCGTAGCCGCCAACCCACTTCGGAGGTGGTCAACTGCAGGCTGGTCGAGGTGGCGCCGACGACGTCCTGACAGCTTGCGCCGGTCGCGTCACACCGCTCCCAGGCGATCGTGGTCGTTCCGAGCAAGCTCCACGAACCAGGGGTCGCGCTCAGCACCGAACCGCGGCGGGCGCTGCCGCTGACGGCCGGCGCGACGGTGTTGAGCGGTGGCAGCGGCGTCGGGATCACACCCACGGTCGCAGGTGACGGCGGGCTGATTCCCACGTCGTTGGCCGCAAGCACGGTGAACGTGTACGAACTGCCCGGGTTGAGCCCCGTGATCGTCGTCTGGGTCAGGTTGCCCGGCACGGGCACGAGCGATCCCGACACGCCGTTCTGAATCACCCTGACGCCGAAGGTCTCGATCGCACGGCCGCCGGTGACGACCGGAGGACTCCACGACACCGTCGCCGACTGCGTCCCGCCGGCCGCACTCGGGCCTGTGGGCGTTCCTGGCGCGGCGACGGTGTTGGGAACGAGGTTGAGCCCGCTCGAGCCGAAGATGAAACCGCGGTAGGCGTCGAGCCGCGTATAGACCCCGGGCAGGTTTGGCTGAGCGCATCCGACGCCCCAGCTCACGGCCCCGACCAGTTCCCGCGTTGTGTTGTCGAAGACGGTCAATGGACCGCCACTGTCGCCCTGACAGGTGTCGATCCCTCCAGCGAGCGGACCGGCGCAGAGCATCGATGCGCTGAAAAAGTCCGCACCGTATGCCGTGCTGCACGTCGCGTCCGACTGGATCGGCACGGTCGCTTGCTGCAGCACGCTCGGGAACGGCGTCACTGGCCTGAGGGTTTCGCCCCACCCGGCGATCTGGGCTGGGCTCCCGCCATCCCACAAGTCAGGGCGGATCGGCGAGACCAGCTGCATCGTGGCCACCGTCGGTCCTGGCACGACCGGCGTCTGCAGGTGCAGCAGCGCCACGTCGTTGACGAACGTAGCCGGTACAAAGGCAGGGTGGCGCATGATGCTCGTCACGCTCCTGCGCTGACCGGTGTCGGTGGCGAGGTTCGTCAGGCCTGCAACCGCGTCAAGCGAGGCAGCCGGCACGACCGCACCGGCGCCATCGGTGATGCAGTGCGCGGCGGTCACCACCCATGACGGATCGATCAGCGTTCCGGCGCAGAACTGGCCGAGCGACGGCGTCTTGCCATTTGAGACGAGCGCGACGATCGCCGGCCACGAGTTCGCCGGAGCGTCTGCGCCCCCCACCACACGGGCGGTTGCGTCGGCGCGTGTGACCGCGACGCCTCCAACGGCTCCAAGCGCCGTCAGGGCAGCGAAAATCATCACCCGGAACATCCGTGTCCTCATGACGACGAACGGTAGTGGACCGAGACCAAAACGCCAAAAACGACTATCGCCTGGAGTGAACCTCAGGCTTTGGCCTCGAGCCAGGTCTCGCCCACCCCGAGGTCAACCTCGAGCGGCGGATCGAGGACATAGGCGCCGACCATCGCGTCGCGGACGATCGCTGAGACCTGCTTGAGCTCGCCCGCCGGAACCTCGACCAGGAGTTCGTCGTGGATCTGGAGCACCAGCCGTGCACGCAGTCCGGCGGCGTTGATCGCGGCATGCGCGCGGACCATTGCGACCTTGATGATGTCGGCAGCCGAGCCCTGGATGACGGTGTTGACGGCGAGACGCTCGCCCAGTTGGCGCTGCTGGACGGTGTGGCCCAAAAGCTCGGGGATCGGACGGCGACGACCGAGCAGG
>JANMKR010000040.1:0-8926 GCA_031372145.1 Actinomycetota bacterium
GCGCACACCACCTCGCCCCACGTCGCGTCCGGCAGACCGACCACCACGCATGCGCTGACCCCGGGGACGACGGCCAGCACCTCCTCGATCTCTTCGGGCTGAACGTTCGCACCGCCGGTGATGATCAGGCTCGAGCCACGCCCCGCGATCGACAGGAACCCGTGCTCGTCCAGCGACCCGCGGTCACCGACCGTCAGCCAGCCCTCCTCGAGCGTCCGCGCGCCGGTCTGGGGCGCCTCGCCGCGGTAGCCCATGAACACAAGCGGACTGCGGGCGAAGATGACACCGGGCTCGCCCGGCCTCACAACCTGGTCACCCTCGTCGCGGATGCTGACCTCGACCCCCGGGAACACCCGCCCCACCGACCCCGGTGGCGTGCCGTCGCCGTCCACCTGGATTGCCACGAACGACAGTTCGGACGCGCCGTAGTACTCGACAAGACGGCTGGTCGCAAACCGCCGACCGGTGCGGTGACGCACATCGGCATCGAGACGGGCGCCCGCACAGAAGATGTAGTCGGGTTCGGAGCCCGTCGTACGCGGCAGGCCCTGTGCGTGTTGGGCGAGCATCGTCGGCACGACGTACAGGCCCGCCCACCGGTCCGATCGCTCGAATCGGTGGGCGACATGTTCGGGCGAGTATTCCGCGGAGGTCACGAGCTCCGCCGTTGCTCCGACGTGGAGGGCATGGAGCACCCCGAACAGAAAATGCGAACTGGACAACGGACCGGGGACCAGCACCGTCCCCTCGGGATCGATTGGACAGATCTCGCTGAAGCGCTCGAAGCTCTCCCACCACGAACGATGTGAGCGCAGAAAGGCCTTGGGACGGCCAGAGCTGCCCGACGTGAACCCCACGTAAAACCCGGCATCGTCTGCAGCCTCGGGAGCGGCGCGTCTGACTGCCGCGCCGTCGCGTGTCAGGACGGTCCACCCGGCACCCAACGGGGGCGCGACACTCCAGCCCGCGCGGGTCATGTCGGCCAGAGCCGGATGGCTCGCCACCCCGACGACGACCGCGCACGGATTGAGCTGCGCGATGGCGCCGGCGACCTCGCCCGCAGACCACGACGGGTCGAGGACACCAACCGCCCAACCGGCCGAAGCCAGCCCCACGAAGCATGCGACGAACTGTGGCGTCCAATCGGCCAGGATGGCGACGAACGGTGATCGGTCGTCGATATGCCCCGACCAGCCGGCGCTGTGCCCGGCAACCGCTGCCGCGTCAGCGCGCAGCCCCGCATATGACAGCGTGCCCTCCGACCCCCGCAGCGCCACCCGATCATCCTGCGCCGGATGCGCTGCCAACGCGTTGGAGGTCACCAGCATTGTTGGCCTATGCGGACGCTCGTGCCAGATGCGGTTGCAGGTACGGCGCCGCGCGGAACGCGGACGTCGCAACCAGCGTTGCCGCCGCTGCCTTCAGCAAGTCACCGGGGACGAAGTTCATCGACGCCCGGAAGAACTTGTCGAGTGGAATGTCCCCGACCAGTGAGCCGATGGGGATGCCGATGCAGTAGAGGACGATGACGCCACCGAGCGTGGCCGCGACGAAGTGTGTCCCCAGTTGGACCGATCGTCGTCCTGCGCCACCGATGCGCCGCAGCGCGCCGATGAGGATCGCCACTGCCGCAGCCGCGATGGGAAAGCCCAAGACGAACCCGGCGCTGGGGCCGGTGAACACGCTGAGTCCTCCCCGACCCCCTGACAGCAGTGGGAGGCCCGTGGCGACGAGTCCGACGAACAATGCGACCGAGAGGAAGGCCTCGATCGGCACCAGCATGAGCCCGGCGATCATGACGCCGAGGGTCTGGGCGGTGATGGGCACCGAGATGCCCGGCACGTTGATCGCCGGAGTCAGCCCGAGTACCGCCACGAGCGCCGCGAACACCGCGATGCGCGCAATCCGTGGTCCGCTCATGCCCCCCGCTCCCCGCTTCTGACGATCTGGGATCAACGTGCTCACTCGTGCCTCCTCGGGCTCAGACTGTCTGCGGGCATGACATTACCTGAGGTCGTCACGGCCTGTACGGTTGACCCGTGACGAACCGGGCGGTCCACCGATGAGCAGCGAGAGCGACGAACGCCGTGAACAGGTCCTCGAGGAGTTGGTGACCGCGGGGAGCGACGGGGTCTCGGGTCAGATGATCGCGGAGCGCCTTGGCTGTTCACGGGCCGCCATCCACCGCCATGTCGAGACGTTGCGACGCCACGGCATCGCGATCGACGGTGTCCACGAAGGCTACCGCCTGGCGGCCGACGCCGATCCGATCGTGCCCCGCCTCATCCAGGCCCAATTGATGCCGCCGATCACAGGACCCATCCGCTGGAGTCCCCAGACCGGATCGACCAACGACGACGCCGTCGCTCAGGCCCGTGCAGGCGCCCCCGAGGGTCTCGTGATCGGCACAGACTTCCAGACGACCGGTCGCGGGCGGCGAGGGCGTGATTGGCGGGCTGAACCCGGTGACGCCGTGTTGTGCTCCGTCCTGCTTCGCCCGCCCGTGTCGTCGGCCGAGGTTGGCGTGCTCCCGATCATCGCGGCGATGTCGGTCGCCGAGGCGCTCGGCGACGGCGCGGGGATCATCTGGCCCAATGACATCGTGATCGACGGCCGCAAGGTGTCTGGCATCCTCTGCGAGCTGTCGGCCGATGAGAGCGGCGTCGCGTGGGTGGTCGTCGGCATGGGCATCAACGTGCGCGGGATCCCCGAGCTGGCCGACGCACGGTGGCAACCGGGTGCGCTTGCGGACGCCGGCAGGCAACCGTCGCGGGGGCAGGTGCTCGTCGCGGTGCTGAGGGCCTTGAGCAGTCGCTACGCCGAGTGGCTCGCCGACGGCCCGTCAGCCGCGCTGGCTGCGTTCGCACAACGTGATCTGCTGCAGGGGTTCGGCGTCGCCGTCCAAACCGGCGATCGCGAGACGTCGGGCACCGCCGGTGGACTCGACGACCAAGGCCGCCTCCGCGTCATGACGGCAGGCGGCGAGATGGTCGCAGGCGCGGGCGAGGTCACCCGGATCGAGCGGGGCTGAACAAGCCCGACGCGCGGGTGATGGCGTTCGTCAGCCGCGCAGGAGGTTGAGCAGCGAAATGAAGATGTTGACGATCGACACGAAGATGCCGGTCGCGAGCCAGATCGCGTCGTCCTCGGTGGCGTGCTTGCGCAAGTAGTTGAAGTCGATCACGAGAAGCAACGCCGAGACGCCGTAGATGGCCAGACTGAACACCGGGTTGAGCGGACCGGAGATCAGCGACCACACGATCGCGACGCCGCACAGTCCGAACACGATCAGTGAGACGGGCCTCATCCATGGCGCGAGGTCCTTCTTGAGGAGCAGCCCGATCGAGCCCATCGCGAGCACCGTGGCGCCGGTCCCGGCCACCGCTTGGGTGAGCGTTCCCGCCTCGACGGTGGCGTAGTACTTGAGGACGGGCCCCAGGCCCAGCCCGATGAGCGTCGCCGTGGCGAACAGCCAGCCCATCGCGAAACCACCAACCCGAAAGCGCCGTCCGGCAAACGACGAGACCAGGAGCATCCCGACGCCGAGGAGCGAGCAGACGGTGGCGGTACCGTGGGCGAGATCGCGTCCCAGATACGAGCCGAGCGAGAGAAAGCCGATTGCGATGGCGACGAGGCCCATCACCCAGCCGAATACGCCGATGGCGGAACGGTCCTGGGCGACGGTGACGTCGCGGCCATACATGGTGTCGTTGTTCATGCGTTCAGGATAGCGCCACTCGCCGAAAGTCGGGATGACCGGCACGTGACGTCCCCGGCATCGGTCCCACCGGCCGTCAGACCGGGCGCCGGTCCCGGATCGGCGAGGTCGCGACCTGGAGCAGGATGCCGACCGCGTGGTCATGTTCCAGCGGATGGCGCAGCGGCAGCTCGTCGTTGATCGAGTACGTATTGCGTCGACCGACGCGCGTGCGGTTGACGTACCCGGCCTCGACCAGGTCGCCGACGATGCCCTGCGCGGCGCGCTCGGTGACACCGACCAGGTCGGCGACGTCTCGCACGCGCACGTCGGGGTCGCGCGCGATGCAGACCAGCACGTGCGCGTGGTTGGTCAGGAACGTCCACTGCGACGTCGCGGAGTCGTGCGTCACCCCTTAGTGCCGCTTTCGTAGGTACGGCGACGTATTCCGCGCGAAAACCGAGTCAGGCAAGGACGCAGTGTCTTGCCGCTCTCGGTTCCCATCACGGCGCGACCGAGGACACCGCCTGGCGACGGTTTGCAGCCGGGAGACGTGGTTGTACTTGCGCAAGCGGGCACTTAGTGGCCGTCCACGATCATCCCGGCCCCGAGGGTGTCGTTGGTGGCCTCGTCGATCAGGATGAAGCTGCCGGTCGTCCGGTTGGCCCGGTACGGGTCGATGACGAGCGGCTGGCTCACGCGCAGCCGAACACGTCCGAGGTCGTTCAACCCGAGTGCCTCGGATGGGACGGGGTCGAACGTATGGATGTCGACGCGGTGCTCGATGGCATCGACCACGGCGCGTGCCTCGCGCGTGGTGTGGCGGATGACGTACTTGGCACCTGGCGTCAGCTGACGATCGCTCATCCAGCACACGTCGGCGACAAGCTCACGCGTGACCGCCGGGGCGCCGTCGACGCCCACGATCATGTCGCCACGGGCGATGTCGAGATTGTCGGCGAGGCGGATCGTGACCGAGCGCGGCGCCTCGGCGACCTCAAGCTGCCCGTCGATCGTCTCGACGCTCGCGATCGTGGTCCGGTGTCCGGTCGGCAGCACGAGCACCTCCATACCGGGGCGGAACTCACCCGAGGCGATCTGGCCGGCGTACCCACGGTAGTCGTGGTGGTCGGCCGCCTGCGGACGGATGACCCACTGCACGGGATAGCGCGCGGGCAGGTCTGCCTGCTCACGGTCCAGAGGAATGCCTTCGAGGTGGCTCAGCAATGAAGGACCCGTGTACCAGTCCATCCGCGTGCTGGCGTCGACGACGTTGTCACCATCGAGCGCCGAGATCGGGATGAGGTCGATCACGATGTCCAAATCGTCCGCGAAGGCCCGAAACTGTGCCTCGATCTCCGCATACCGGTCCTGTGCGAACTCCACCAGGTCCATCTTGTTGATCGCGACGACGATGCGCGGGATGCGCAGCAGCGAACACACATACGTGTGGCGCCGGGTCTGCTCGACGACGCCGTGGCGCGCGTCGATCAGGATGACCGCGACGTCGGCCGTCGATGCGCCGGTCGCCATGTTGCGCGTGTACTGCACGTGACCGGGGCAGTCGGCGATGATGAACCGGCGCAGCGGCGTTGCGAACGGTCGGTACGCGACGTCGATCGTGATGCCCTGCTCGCGCTCGGCGCGCAGGCCATCGGTCAGCAGCGCCAGGTTGACGTACCCGTCCCCCCGCCGTTCGCTGACCTCCTCGATGTGCTCCATCTGGTCGGCCATGACCTGCTTGCTGTCGTACAGCAAGCGCCCGATCAGGGTGCTCTTGCCGTCGTCGACCGATCCGCATGTCACCAGACGGCAGAGGTCGACGCGATCAATCACGACCGGGCTCAGAAGTACCCCACCCGTTTGCGGTCCTCCATGGCGGCCTCGCTCGCGCGGTCGTCGGCGCGGGTCTCGCCGCGTTCGGTGATGCGCGTGGCGGCGATCTCGGTGACGACGTCCTCGAGTGTGCCGGCGGTCGAGGCGACGGCTCCGGTGCAACTCATGTCACCAACCGTGCGGAACCGCACCGACGTCGTGAACGGCTCCTCGGAGGGCAGGCGCTCCACCACGTCGCTGGCGGCGTAAAGCATGCCGTCGCGGGCGAACACCTCGCGTTCGTGCGCGAAGTAGATCGTCGGCAACGCGATGTTCTCGCGGGCCACGTACTCCCAGACGTCGAGCTCGGTCCAGTTGGAGATCGGGAACACACGCACATGCTCGCCCTTGCGGACACGACCGTTGTAGAGGCTCCATACCTCCGGGCGCTGCGCACGCGGGTCCCACTGGCCGAAGTCGTCGCGGAAGCTGAACACGCGCTCCTTGGCCCGCGCGCGCTCCTCGTCGCGGCGCGCGCCGCCGATGGCCGCGTCAAAACCGTGCTTCTCGATCGCGTCGAGCAGCGATGTGGTCTGCAGCTGGTTGCGCGATGCCCGCGGACCCGTCTGCTCGATCACCCTGCCGGTGTCGATCGACTCCTGAACCGAAGCCACGATGAGCCGCTCGCCCAGCTCGGCCACGCGGGCATCGCGGTAGGTGATGACCTCGGGGAAGTTGTGCCCGGTGTCGATGTGCATCAACGGGAACGGAAAGCCCGCAGGACGGAATGCCTTCTCGGCCAGGCGCAGCAGCACCGCCGAGTCTTTGCCGCCCGAAAACAGCAGCACGGGTCGCTCGAGCTGCGCTGCGACCTCACGCATGATGTAGATCGCCTCGGCCTCGAGCATTTCGAGGTGTTCGTGGGTGCTCAGGGCGCGTCAGCTCCTTGGGTGACAACCACCGGAAGGGTGGAACCGGGAACGGCCGGGACGACGCGGCCCATGCGTGCCGTCCGCCGCCAGGCCCAGAGCGCCAGCAGCACTGGGATGCCGACGATGACGTAGGGCGGGATGTCGTACCCGGCTTTTGTGATCAAACCCATGGAGGCTGCCAGCAGGACGATTCCCAACGCCGGCCGCAAGCCTCGTTCGGGCATGCGCGCCGCCAGATGACTGCCGACCCACACGCCGGGGATCGAGCCGATCATGATCGACCCCGCCAAGGCGAAATCGATGTTGCCAGACGCGAAATGCGCGACGCTGGCCGCCCAGAGCAAGATCGCGGCGTGGAAGACGTCGGTGCCGACGACCCGGTGCGGCGTCAGCCGGAACAGCATGATCAAAAACAGCGCGATCAGTGCACCGGATCCCGCCGAGGTGACGCCCAACACGAAGCCGACAAGCACGCCGACGCCGACCGCTGCGACCTTGTGCCGCGTCTGCAGGTCAATGGTCGTGCGCTCGCGCGCATGCGAGGCCGTGGAGAACATCGCCCGCCACAAGACCGCGACGCCGGTGATCAGCAGCGCACCTGCCACCATGCCCAGCACGATCGAGTCGAACTGGGCTCCGGCATGGCGCTCAATGATCTTGAGTACCCAGACTCCGGCGATCGTCGCAGGAATGCTGCCGACGCCGAGCCAGAGCGAGATGCCCATGTCGACCGTGCCCTTGCGGAAGTGCGTCCATCCCCCCACGGTCTTGGTGACCGCGGCGTAGAAGATGTCCGTCCCGATCGCGAGCACGGGCTTGATGCCGAAGACGATGATCAACAGCGGGGTCATGAGTGAGCCGCCGCCCATGCCGGTGGTCCCGACGAGGATGCCCACGCCGAAACCGAAGACGATCAGAAGCAGCGTCTCGGTCACCGTCCCACCCGCGTCTCACTCATATGCAACGCTGATCGCTCCAATAATTCAATGTTATAGCAGTCGACCCTGCGGGAATCCACGAAACCGGGCTGTCCAACCTGCCCGCCACGCGGTCTGGCCCGCAAAAAACAGAATCACGATGGTGTTTATGGTGTTTTACCGGTATCCTGGCCGCATGGCAAGGGCGAATGGCCACGACCTCGCAACCGATGCGACGCCCAGGGGGACGCCCGAGGTCTTCTACCCTGCGTTCATCGACCTGACCGGCAGGCGCTGTCTGGTGGTCGGCGGCGGCCCTGTCGGCACCGAGAAGACCGAAAAGCTCTTGGACGCAGGCGCCGATGTCCGGCTCGTCAGCCCGCAGATCACCCCCCGCCTGGCGGCGCTCGTTGCCTCGGGCGCGATCGGTGAGTTCCAGCGCCGCGGCTACGAAACGGCGGATCTGGACGGCTGCCTGCTGGTTATCGCCGCCACCGCTGACGCGGACGTCAACCTCGGGGTGTGGCAGGACGCCGAGGCGCGCACAATGCTCGTCAACGTCGTCGACGTCCCGCCGCTCTGCAACTTCATCGTTCCGTCGATCATGCGCCATGGTGAGCTGGCCGTCGCGGTCTCGACCGGCGGTGCGAGCCCCGTCGTTGCGCGGACCGTCCGTGAGCGCATCCAGGCCGAGATCGGCCCCGAATGGGGCGAGCTGGTCACGCTCATGCGCCAGACGCGCGAGGAGCTCAAACAGCGGTTCACGACGATGCCGACCCGGGCCGCCGCCGTCGAGCGTCTGCTCGAGAGCGGCGTCGTCGAACGATTGGCGGCAGGGGACCGTGACGGCGCGCTTGCCCTGATCCAGGAACATCTGGGTCTGGAGGCACCCGCGTGAGGCCAGGCACCGTGGCCCTGGTCGGGGCAGGTCCCGGCGACCCGGAACTGTTGACCCTGCGTGGGCTTCGCCTGCTGCGGCAGGCGGAGGTCGTCGTCCACGACCGGCTCGGGACCGAGGCCGTGATGGCGTTCGTCCCCGCCGGCTGCGAACGCGTCGACGCCGGCAAGGCCCCCGGTCGCCATGGCATGACGCAGGACGAGATTTCGGACGCACTCATCCACCACGCACGGCGAGGCAAGCGCGTCGTCCGGCTCAAAGGCGGGGATCCGTTCGTGTTCGGTCGCGGCGGCGAAGAGGCGCTGGCGCTGGTCGAAGCCGGCATCGCCTTTCAGGTCGTACCCGGCATCAGCAGCGCGATCGCGGTGCCGGCGGCCGCGGGCATCCCGGTGACACATCGCGGACTCGCGCGGACGGTCACGATCGCAAGCGGCCATGACGATCCCACCTCACCCGCCGCCCGCGAACGCTGGCGTGCGCTCGCGCCGGTGCCCGGCACCCTGGTGCTGTTGATGGCGATGTCGAACCTGGCTCAGATCTCGCGCGCCCTGATCGACGGTGGCCGCGCCGCCGACGAACCCGCGGCTGCGATTCAATGGGGCACGACCGCCGACGAACGTCGCGTCATCGCAACGCTCAGCACGATCGCGGCCGTGTGTGAGGCCGA
>JANMKR010000046.1:0-1875 GCA_031372145.1 Actinomycetota bacterium
GAGTGCGGAGAACACGAGGCTGAGTTGATCGGTGGCCATGACTCCCTGATATATAACTAATATGTTATGAGTATACGAGCGGGGTCACCTGTGTCAAGTGGTCTTGACGAACCGCGTATCGTCCAGGGCCGTGCTGACCGATTACCACATGCACCTGCAGCCCGACGGCGTCGGGGCGCGCGCGCGTGATGCCCGCCGCTGGGAGGCTCATGGCGGCCCGCGGTCGGTCTGTTGGATCGCCCGGTACGTCGAGCGGGCCAAGGCCCGGGCGGACGGCGAGATCGCGATCACCGAGCACATCCACCGGTTCACGGTCGCCCATGACTGGCACTCAAGCCCTTGGTGGCAGGGCGAGGCGACCGAGGATCTGGGCACCCACTGCGACGCCCTGGTCGAGGCCAAGGCCGCGGGTCTGCCGGTGCTGGTCGGCATCGAGATGGACTGGCTCGCCGACCGGCGTGACGAAATCGCCGTGGTGCTGGCAGCCCATCCGTTCGATGTCGTACTGGGATCGGTCCACTGGCTCGAGGGCCTCGCGATCGACGACCCGGACGATCCGGCGGCCAAACACATCGGGGCCCCGGCAGTGTGGGATCGCTACCTCGACGAGCTCGTGGCCGCCGCCCAGTCAGGCCTGTATGACGTCATGGCCCACCCGGATCTGCCCAAGGTGTTCGGCCACCGGTTTCCCGCGACATTCGCCGACCGGGTTGACGACCTGGTCGCCGCGATCGCCGAGACCGGTGTCGCGATCGAGTGCAGCTCGGGCGGCCTGCGCAAGCCGGTGCGCGAGTTGTATCCCGACCCGGGCTGGCTCGCCAAGTTCCACGCAGCCGGTGTGCCGGCCACACTGTCGAGCGATGCCCACAACCCGGACGATGTCGCGCGCGACTACCCGACGGCCGTCGCAGCGCTGCGTGGCGCCGGGTACACGACGCTCACCTGCTTCAAGGGTCGCGAGCCCCGCCAGGAGCCGATCGGATGAGCCGCCACCGACGTTTGAGCCGCCGCACGATATGTCCTTTGGGGCCGGCGGCGAACAGGCCGCGCAAGAGCCGTGACGGGGGCGGCGTATGAACCACCGAATCGGACTCGGAGTCGACGCACACCGGCTGGAGCCGGGTCGACCACTGATGCTGGGCACGATCCACATCGACCACCCGTCGGGTCTGGCCGGCCATTCCGACGGTGACGTCGTCGCGCATGCCCTGTGTGACGCGCTGCTGTCGGCGATCGGTGACCAAGACATCGGGGTTGTCTTTCCTGGAACCTCCGAGTGGGTGGGCGTCACCGGTGAGCGGATGTTGCAGGTGGTCATGGACCGGGTCCGCGCGGCCGGCTACGCCGTCGCCAATGCCCACGCTGTGGTGGTTTGCGAGGCGCCAAAGCTCGCCCCTCGCCGCCAGGAGATGCAGACCGTCCTGTCGGCGATCGTGGGCGCGCCGGTCACGGTTCATGCCACGACGACCGATGGCATGGGCGTCACCGGCCGTGGCGAGGGAATCGCGTGCCAGGCCGTCGCCCTCGTGGAGGCCCTGTGAGCGATACCGGGATACGCATCTACTCGACGCTGACGAAGCGCAAGGAGCCGCTCGTGGCCGGCCCCGACGGCGTGGTGGGCATCTACGCGTGCGGGCCGACGGTGTACTCGCGGATCCACATCGGCAACGCGCGGCCGTTTGTCGTGTTCTCGGTGCTCAAGCGGTTTCTGGATCGTCAGGGCTACCGCGCGGTGCTGGTCTGCAACGTCACCGCCGTCAACGACAAGATCTACGACGCCGGGCGCAGGGAGGGCTTCAGCAGCACCGAGGCCGCGGCCAAGTACACACGGGCGTACATCGACGACACCGACCGGCTGGGGCTGGGCCGCCCGAC
>JANMKR010000048.1:0-33613 GCA_031372145.1 Actinomycetota bacterium
CGCAAAACCGCTGCTGCACAAGGCAGGGGTGGAAACCGACCGCGGCGTCACCGACTTGGGCGTGAAGTTCATCGCCGCGGCCAAGAAGCGTTTCTATGAGCGCGAGCCTGGGCTGCGGCTGCTCGCCTGAGCCGCGTACTCACAGGGCAGCCCCCGACCGGTGACTCGGCGAAACGTCCACGCGCCTCCAGAATCGTTCGGCGGCCCGATGGTACGGCGACTCTTGTGCGTGAGGGTGACGCCTTCGCCGGGTCGTCCACCTGGCGAGTCTCATTGGCCCGGCGGTGGCGCATCGCCGCGCAACACCGCCAGGAAACCGGCTTCGTCGAGCACCGGGACGCTCAGTGACTCCGCCTTGGCCAGTTTGCTGCCGGGGTCACGCCCCGCGACGACGAAGCTGGTCTTCTTGCTGACCGAGTCGGTGGACTTGCCACCTGCCGCGGTGATCGCACGCTTGGCCTCGTCGCGCGAGAGCGCGTCCAGCCCTCCCGTCACGACGATCGTCATCCCGGCGAGCGGACCGTCGGCGGGCGGGACGACGACATCCATGCGCATCTCGAGGCCGGCTTCGCGCAGACGCTCCAACGTCACCCGGTTGCGCTCGACGGCGAAATGCTCGGCGATCGCCGCCGCAACCACGGGACCGACCCCGTCGGCTGCCGAGAGGTCCGCCGGACCGGCAGCCAGCAAGGCGTCGACCGTCGGCGCGACCTGGGCGATCGCTCCTGCGGTCACGTCGCCGACATGGCGGATCCCGAGGCCGAACAGCACGCGTGGCCACGATTGGATCTTGGATGCCTCGATCGCACGCACCAGGTTGGTCGCAGCGATCTCGCCAAATCCTTCGAGGCCGGCCAGGTCCTCGACACGCAGCTGGTAGATGTCCGCGATGTCACGCACGAGTCCGTCCTGGTAGAGCTTGACCAGGGTCTTCTCGCCGAGACCCTCGATGTCCATGGCGCCGCGCGAGGCGAAGTGGATGATCGTTTGCAAGATCTGCGCGGGGCACGCACGGTTGGGGCAGCGTATGACGACCTCGCCCTCGGTCTGGGCGAGCGGCGTGTCGCACACCGGACACCGTTCGGGCATCGCAAACGGTCGCTCCTCGCCCGTGCGTTCCTGCACCAGGGGGGCGACGACCTGCGGGATGACGTCACCGGCACGTTGTACCACCACGCGGTCGCCGATGCGCAAGTCCTTGCGGGCGATGTCCTCGTGGTTGTGCAGCGTCGCCTGCCGCACGGTCACACCGCCCACGAACACGGGGTCGAGCACCGCGAACGGAATGAGCGCACCTGTGCGGCCGACGTTGACCAGGATGTCGCGGAGCGTCGTCGTCGCGGTCGTCGGCGGGAACTTGTACGCGACCGCCCATCGGGGCGCACGGCCCACCGCACCCAAGCGGCGCTGCAACTCGAACGAATCGATCTTGACGACCGCGCCGTCGATGTCGTAGTCGACCTCACCGCGACGAGCCTCCCACCGTTCGCACGCCTCCTGCGCCGCCTCGAGGGTCGCCTCGACCGTGATCTGCGGGTTGACGCGGAACCCGACCGAGCGCAACCACTCGAGCGTGGCCTGCTGTCCGTCCACGTCGAGCCCCTCACGAAAGCCCAGCGCGTAACACCAGATGCTGAGCGGACGTTCGGCGGTCATGCGGGGGTCGAGCTGGCGCAGGCTCCCGGCCGCGGCATTGCGAGGGTTGGCGAAGGTCGGCTGGCCTGCGGCGGCCCGGGTCGCGTTGAACTCGGCGAACGCCGCCAGAGGCAGGTAGACCTCACCCCGCACCTCGACGAGCGGCGGCGGCGCCTGTCCCGGAGGCATCCGCAGCGCCAGTGGCACCGCGCCGATCGTCCGCAGGTTGTGTGTCACGTCCTCGCCGACGACCCCGTCTCCACGTGTGGCGCCACGCACCAGCCGCCCGTGTTCATATGTCATCGACACGGCCAGGCCGTCGATCTTGGGCTCGACGACGAACTGCACGGGCCGATCTCCCAGACCCTCCTGCTCGATCACCGTGCGGGCTCGCCGGTACCAGGAGACCAACTCCTCCGAGCCCCGCGCGTTGGCCAGCGACAGCATGGGCTCGCGATGGGTGACCTCGGCGAACCCGCTTGCCGGCGCCGCACCGACTCGTTGCGTGGGCGAGTCCGGGTCGAGCAGCTCGGGGTATGCCGCCTCGATCGCCTCCAACTCGCGCAACCAGACGTCGTACTGCGCATCGTCCACGGTGGGTGCGTCGCGGACGTAGTAGTTGTAGTTCGCCTCGCGTATCAGCTCACGCAGGGCCGCTGCGCGTTCGACCGGGGCGCTCACCGTCCCAGCAGCACGGCCGTGAGTTCATCGGTCGTGTCGACGATCGCATCGGGCGCCAATGCCACCATGACATCGCGGCTGAAGAACCCCCACGTCACGCCGATCGCCGGCACTCCAGCGGCCTGCGCCGCCTCGACGTCGAACGGGGCGTCGCCGACGTAGCAGGCACGCGCGGGATCCGCGCCCAGCCGCTCGAGCGCCGTGTGGATCGGCGCGGGGTCCGGTTTGTGACGATCGGTGTCTTCGGCTGCGATCACGACGGCGAAATGATGGCGTAACGGCAGGACGTCAAACGCCAGGTCGACGGTCGGCCCGGACTTGGAGGTGATGATCCCGAGCGTGCGCCCGGCGGCATTGAGCTCGGTCAACAGCCGGTCGATCCCGTCGTACGCACGAAGCAGTTCGCGAGTGTGCGCGTGATTCCACTCGCGGTAGACGCGCAGGAGCTCCTCGGCGTGTTCGACCGAGAACTCGCGCATCTGGTCGATCAATGGCCGGCCGACCATCGCGACGAGGGTCTGGTCCGGGAGCTCCGTGCCGAGCACCGTGCGCACCGCATGACGATGGGACTCTCTGATCAACGTCACCGAGTCGATGACCGTCCCGTCCAGGTCGAACAGGATCGGGTCGTACCCCGCCGGTGCACTCACCCGGGCAAATGCTGCTCGGCCAGCAGCTCGTCCAGCGCCAGACGCTCCAGATGCTCCATACCGCCGATATCGGTCAGGTCGAAATGCAAAGGCGTCACCGAGATGTGACCGGCTTCGATCGCGGCGAAGTCGGTACCGGTATCGGGATGATGCCCTGGATTCTCACCGTAGATGCGGTACCGCTTGCGGGTGCCCTCCCCGCCTTCCATCAGCTCCAGGCGGTCGTCGTAGATCCGTCTGCCCAGCCGCGTGACGCGTGCGCCGCGCACATCCGGGGGTGTCAGACCGGGGCCGTTGACGTTGAGCAACACCTGCCGCGGGAACCGCTCACGCATTGCAATCGGCACGAGGCGGGCTGTGAACGCGGCCACGGCGCGAAAGTCATAGTCGGCATTGCCACTGTCCCAGTGCTCGCGGTTGGTCGACTGCTGCGAGACGGCGATCGCCGGCCAACCCAGCAACACGCCCTCCAACGCCGCCGCGACGGTCCCGGAGTAGGTGACGTCATCGCCCAGGTTGAGGCCGTGATTGATCCCGCTGACGATGACATCCGGTGTGCTGCCCAGCAGGCCCAACACCGCAAACCGGACGCAGTCGACGGGCGTGCCATCGGTCGCGTAGCCCGTACTGCCGTCCGGCAGCTGGACCTCGTCCACCGCGAGCGGACGCCGGATCGTGATGCTCCTCGCCATGGCGCTGCGATTGCCGTCCGGAGCGATGACGCTGACGTCACCGAGTGGGTCGAGTGCCTGTTTGAGGGCGAAGAGCCCTGGGGACTCGATCCCATCGTCGTTCGTGACAAGGATGTGCATTGGGCCGTTCGAGTATAGGGCTTCTCTACGCCGCCCTCAGCACGGCACTTGGGCGGCCTATGAGCCACCCTTCGGGTGCCTCAAACGCTGATGGCGGCTGGATTTGTTCGCCGCCGCAGGACGGCTCTGGCTATTTGGCCAGGGTGGCCAACCGGGTGTGGGTGGCCTCGTCCGGGGCGACGAAGACCCACCAGGCGTAGAAACCCTCTCGGCGGTCCGAGGTGACGGCGACGCCGGTCTCCGGGCCGACCTCGAACAGGGCACGTGCCAGTTTGTCCGGGTCCCCCGCGATGCCGAACGCCTGGAGCGTCGCTTCGGCCGCCCCATGCGGGCGTTCGGTGCCGCCGATGTAGCGGGCGCCACACCCGGGGCAGTGACCGGGCTCGGGGGGATCACCATCGTTGACGAGTGCCCCGCACAGCGGGCAATCGAGGCGCACCCCGGACAGGGAACCCACTACAGGACGGTCGGGAGCACGATCGACAAGGCGGCAGTGATCAAGGTCACCAGGATTCCGAACGGCACGCCGCGGGAGCCGAGTAGACGCCACCCTGCGAAATGGGCGAGTGCACCGCCGATGCCCGCAAGGACGATCAGGCCGACCTGCGACGGCTCGAACATGCCACGTGACAACGCGACTCCGGCCAGGACCGCCGTGAGCATTGCCGCGAGCCCAATCGACTCGACCGCCTCACCATGCCCGCGCCTGAGTTCGACCGCCTCCATGACGAGCCACGCCCCGACGAGCAGGTCCCATGCGGCGAGCACGACACGCGTGAAGCTGCGCTGACCGTCCGTCTGTAACCAACTCCCGGCGAGGATCACGCCGACGATGAGCGCGGCGACCGCCAAGACCCCAACAGCCGGCCACAGAACCTCGAGAGCGCTGCGTTGCCGACTGTCCTGGCGATCCGGCGGCGGAATCTCCTCCAGGTGGTGGGGACGAAACCGGCCGGCCGCGACGTAGTGGCGCCACACCAACACGACAGCGCCGAAGATCACGAGGCCGATGCCAATGCCGATCAGCAACGACGTCAACGCCGCGCCGCGCGGTGAACGCCCACCGATGCGCAGCGCGTTGTAGGCGATGACCCACCCGACCAGCACCGAACTCACGAACCACGACACCATCCGAGACGCCGGAGGCGACGTGGCCGGTGTCGTGGTCGGAGGCATTCCTCCGGGAAGCGGGGCTTGTGTCGTCATGACCGGTGCATCTTGCCAGCCCCAAGCCCACGCGGCCTCCACCGCAGCGAAATCCAACCCCGAGACGACATTTGACCCACCCAAGAGCGCCATGCTGGGACGCCGCATAAATCCAGCCGCCGAAGACGTTTGAACCGGCCGAAGGCCGGGTCATAGGCCGCCCAAGAGCCGTGTCAGAGGCGGCGTATGGTCGCCCCCAACCGGCGCGCAGCCCGGCCGCGGTGGGACACGGCGCCTTTTTCGCGTCCGCTCATCTCGGCCATGGTGCGACCGGCGGGGTCGTCGATCGGTGCGAAGACGGGGTCGTAGCCGAACCCGCGATCTCCCCGTGGCGCACGCGTGATGACGCCTGGGCAGCTGCCCTCGGCGACGTAGATGGTCCCGTCGCCGCCGAGACCCACCAGTACCGTGGCGAAACACGCCCGCCGGTCGTCGACGCCGTCGAGCTCCTGGAGCAGGCGGCGGCAGTTGTCCTCGTAGGTCGCGTCGGGCCCGGCGTATCGGGCCGAGAACACACCGGGGCGCCCACCGATGCCATGCACGAAGAGCCCGGAGTCGTCTGCGACCACAATGGTGTCGGCGTCTGCGACGCGCCGAAGCTCGGCGGCTTTGAGCCAGGCGTTCTGCAGCAGGGTGCTGCCGGTCTCGTCGACGTCGAAACCGGCCGGCGCGCCTTGCACGTCAATCCCCGTCAGAAGCCCGGAGAGTTCGCGGACCTTGTCCGCGTTCCCCGTCGCCAGCATGATCCGCACGGTTAGACCGCTTTGGCGGCGAGGCTCGCGTCGATCTGGGCGGCACGAAGCGTGTCGATTCCACCTTCGGCCAGCGTCAGCATCGCGTCGAGTTCATCCCGGGCGAACGATTGCCCTTCTGCCGTGGCCTGCACCTCGACGATCCGCCCCGTTCCGGTCATGACGACGTTCATGTCGACCTCGGCGGTGGAGTCCTCGACGTAGCAGAGGTCCAGCAGGCACTCGTCGCCGACGATTCCGACGCTGACCGCCGCGACCGAATCGGTCAACGGCAGCCCGGGAATGACCCCTCGGTCGACAAGTCCGCGCAACGCGATCTCGAGCGCGACATACCCGCCCGTGATCCCGGCGCAGCGTGTGCCACCGTCGGCTTGGATGACGTCGCAGTCGACCCACACCATGCGCTCACCGAGCGCCTTGAGGTCGGTGACCGCCCGCAGGGACCGGCCGATCAAGCGCTGGATCTCCTGGGTTCGCCCGTCGACTTTTCCGCGGGTGGCGTCACGCTGGCGCCGTTCACCGGTCGACCCGGGCAGCATCCCGTATTCGGCGCTGACCCACCCACGGCCCTTGCCGCGCAGCCACGGCGGAACGGAGTCTTCGATCATCGCCGTGCAGATCAGGCGTGTGTTGCCCGCACTGATCAGCACGCTGCCGTGGGCCGACGCGATGAAGCCGGGTTGAATCTCAATTGTCCGGAGTTCGTCCGGTCGTCTCTGGTCGGCGCGCATCGGCAGGAGCGTAGTACGCTCGCCCGGATGTCGCATTCAGCCGAGGATCTGGCAGCGCTGCTCGCCGGCGCAAAACACGCGGTGGTACTGACCGGAGCGGGGATCTCGACCGAGAGCGGCGTCCCGGACTTTCGCTCACCCGGCGGGACGTGGGAGAAATTCGACCCGATGGAGGTCGCCTCACTGGATGTGTTCATCCGCGAGCCTGCGCGCTTCTGGGAATTCCACCGACCACGGTTCGACCTGGTTGCGAGCGTCGAGCCGAACCCGGCGCACGAGGCGGTGGCCGAGTTGCAGCGACGCGGAACCGTCAAGGCCCTGATCACCCAGAACATCGACGGGTTGCATCGTCGGGCGGGCAGTGACGATGTCATCGAGGTTCATGGATCGCTCAGCTCGGGCCGGTGCCTGCGCTGCGACTTCCGTCTGACCACCGCCGATCTGCTGGCGCGCGCCGACGCGGCAGATGACGGGGTTCCCCGCTGCGCTTGCGGATTCCAGCTCAAGAGCGATGTGATCAGCTTCGGCGAGATGCTCCCGAGCGAACAGATCGACCGCGCGTTCGAGCACGCCGGACTGGCCGATGTGATGCTGGTCATCGGCTCGTCACTCCTGGTGGCGCCGGTGAGCAACCTGCCAGGGTACGTGCTCGCCAACCGCGGCGCACTCGCGATCCTGACCGAAGGGGAGACGCCCTACGACGCCCGCGCCACGGTCCGCTTGCACACGAAAGCGGCCGAGACGATGCCGCGTGTACTGGCGGCCCTGGCCACGTCCAACCCGACCGGCTGAGCGTCGCCCGATCGCGATGCGATCATTGCGCGTCGTGAGACCGACGACGCGTACCCGACGACACCCGCGAACCGCGCTGTCGTGCGCGATCGCGGCCCTTGCCACCGCGTTCGCCGCAGTCCCCGCGTTCGGCGCCACCGGGCTCGTGATCAACGGCGGTGCGCCCGCGACGAACAATCCGCGCGTCACGCTCGCACTGCAACCCCCCGCTGATGCGACATCCGTCCAGGTCGCCCTCGACGAGACCTTTCAGACACGGACGACGTTTCCCGTCACGGCCGAGGTCGCCCTTGAGGTCCAGGTGGCCATCCCGACGAACGGCCCCGAAGAGCGCAGCGTCCGTTTCTGGGTTCGGTACCGCGACGGCTCGACGGTCCTGGATCCGGTGCTGACCGAGGCGATCGTGTTCGACACGCTGGCCCCACGCGTCGGTGCCGTCAGGTTCACCCAAACGGATCCGGTCTACGTGTGCACGCCAGGCGGTCCCGATGTGGGCGCGACGAGCCGGCAACAGCTGACGTTCAGCTTGGACGTCCCCCTGGTGGAGGCGGGCGTCGGGTCGCCGGAATTCGAATTAGTCGATGCGGTCCCACCGGCCCCGGGCTGGCGCCCGCCCACCCCGGCGGTGTTCCAGTCGCCTCCACAGCAACCCCTTGCGATCCGCACACGAGATGCCCTCGGCAACGTCTCCGCACCCACAACGGTCACCACCCCTGACGCGAACCTGACCGAGCTCGTGCCATCGCGGTTTCCATTCGCAGCTGCACTGGACTGTCCGCATCCCAGCCCCGCGCGCTGGAACCGGACGATACGGGCAGCGTGGGCTCGGACCGGCCGCACGGCACGTCAGAAGGAACGTGTCCTGGTCCCAGGGTCACAGCTTGCGTGGACGTTCTACAAAGGCCACGGTCTCGCGTTGAACTGGGTGATCGCCGGCACCGCACTCAAGACCATCCTCGCGCAGAAGCGCTTGGACGACTACCGGGCGGCGTTCTCAGAGGCGCTGACGCTGTCGACGACCGACCGGTCCGGCAGGGGGCGCACGTTCCGCATCAACGAGAATTGGTTCGGCACACCCGACGGCAAGCACGGTGTCCCGTGGCGCGACGGGATGGGCACGGCGGTGCTCCTGGCGTCGTTGGCGCCGGCCCTCCCGGTGGGTGCTCCACGCCATGAGCAGGAGTTGGCGTTGCGGACCGCGTCCGAGTATCTGGAGACGTTCTCGGTCGATTGGCGCAACGGAGGCGTGCTCTGGCGAGACAGGGGACCGGGTCACTGGTTCCTCGAGTACGCCTATCTTCACGACGAGCGGGTGTTGAACGGGTTCATGCAAGCGGTCGTCAGCCTGGACCGGTTCTCACGCCAGGCCGACCGCTTCGGGCGTGGCTCCGTTGGAGCCAAGGAATGGCGAGCGCTTGCCAGCCGGGCACGCACGCACGTGCTCAAAGGTTCACGGGCACTCTCCTACTGGTTGCCCAGGTTCGATCTGGGCGCCGGCAAGACCCGCTACAGCCTCACGAGCGGCCCAGCGCCACCGTTTTATCGCGGCTACCACCAGGAGTTGCTCGGCCAGCTCGCACAGATCCCCTACGTGCCGCTCGACTCGCGCACGAAGTTCATGAACTACCGTATCCGCTGGGGTGGCACCCGCCTGCCGGTGTCATAGGCCTCAATCGCGTGGAAGCGCGCGAAACCGCCATTCGATGCCCCCGGACGACGCGCGGTACCGCAGCCGGACAGTCCGCTCGATGACCCCGGTTGGGTCCCTCCAGCCCACGTCGCGTGCGCGTTCGTCCGGTCCGAAATGCCGGGCGTGCTTCCAGACCGAACGACGGTTGTCAAGTCACGGTGCCCGGCACCCCGGCCCTTGACAATCCAGGCGCCGTGTGATAGCGGGCGGGTCGACGGCGGCGCGATGGCAACGTCCCGGCGACGGCGAGGCGGAACACGCATTGGTCGTCAATCAGCCGCTCTGACGACCTCTGACACAACGTGTCGCACAGGTTGATCCGGCAGATGCACAACCATCCGGCAGCCGTGCGGAGCGTTGGCTTCGGCGCGCACCTGGCCCCCGTGCAGCGCGACGATCCAACCGACGATCGCGAGGCCAAGACCGAACCCGGCGCCGCTCGTCGACCGCGCATGATCAACACGGTAGAAGCGTTCGAAGACCCGCTCGCGCTCGGCCTCCGGGATGCCGGGGCCGTCATCCGCGACCTCGATGCGCACCGATGCGCCTACACGGGACGCCGAAATCATGACGTTGCGTCCTCCGTGGCGCAGGCCGTTGTGGACGAGGTTGCCCAGCACCTGACGCAACCGCATCGGGTCGGCCGCGATCGCCAGTTCGGCCGGCACCACGGATACGTCAACGTGGGCGCCGTCGTGATGCGCCCGTGCCTCGTCGGCGACCTCGTCGATCAATTCGGCAAGCTCCACATGTTCGATGGCCAGCGGGCTCTCGCCAGCCTCCAGCCGCGAGAGCTCGAGCAGCTCGTGGACCAGCCGGCCCAGCCGCTCCACATGACCGTGCATCGTTGCAAGCACCTCGGGGCTTTCGCGAATGACGCCGTCCTGCAGGTTCTCGAGCGTCGCCTGCAGCGCCGTCAGCGGGGTGCGCAGCTCGTGTGAGACATTGGCGATCAGGTCGCGACGCTGGCGGTCGGCGGTCGCGAGTTGCTCGCTCATCGAGCCGAACGCCCGGGCCAGCTGACCGACCTCGTCGCGGGCGTTCGTGGTGACGCTCGCGCTGTAGTCGCCCTTGGCCAGACGCCGCGCGGCCGCGGCCATCTGCCGCAGGGGTTTGGTCATACCCTTGCCGAGCAACTGCGCCATGATCAGCGCGACGCCGGCGGCGATGAGCGGCCGGATCCATACGGGCCAGCCGAGTTTGAGTCCGACCTGGCTCATCGCAGCGGCCACCGCCACTGCAGCGACGATGACGATTGAGAGCTTGAACTTGATCGACGTGACCCGATCCAGCGGACGGAAGCCGGTCGGACGGTCCTCGGTCGATCTGTCCTCGGATCGCCTCATTCGTGCTCTTGCAGTGCGTAGCCGATGCGCTGAACGGTGCGGATGCATTCGGACCCGAGCTTGCGACGAAGCCCTCGGATATGCGAGTCGACGGTCCTGGCGCCGTGCGCGCTCTTGTATCCCCACACATCCATCAGCAGCTGCTCCCGCGTACGCACCGCTCCCGGAGGGCTCGCCAGGTAGACGAGCAGATCGAACTCGGTCGCCGTCAGGGCCACCTCGGTGTCGCGTTGCCAGACCCGTCGACGGGCCGTGTCGATGCGCAAGGCCCCGATCGCGAGCTCCTGATGCACCGGCCCTGCCGCCACGACTTCGGCCGCCTCGAACCGGCGCAGGATCGCCTTGACGCGGGCGACCAGCTCGCGCGGCGAGAACGGCTTGGTGACGTAGTCGTCCGCCCCCACGGCCAGCCCGACCACCGTGTCGGTCTCACCATCGAGCGCCGTCAGCATGAGCACCGGGACGTGCCCACCCCGCTGGATCCGTCGACACACCTCAAGACCGTCGATGCCGGGGAGCATCAGATCGAGGATGACGAGATCGGGTCGATGCTCCTCGAACCGTTCCACGCCCACGAGCCCGTCACCGGCGACCGTGACGTCGAACCCCTCGGTCCGCAGGCGATCCGCCACCGCGGTCGCGATGGTCGGATCGTCCTCGATCACCAGAATCCGGCGTTCATCCCGAGGTCGCACCGGCCCAAACTAGACCACTCCGATGCAGCTTGAGTGGTCGATCCATGAAAATCCTGTGCAACAGACACGGACAGAATGGAACACGCGGCTCCGCTAGCCTGACGGCATCGTTGACCCCGCACCCCAGCGCCCCCGTCTGGCGATCATCCAGACCGGAGGGACAATTGGCAGCCGCCCCGACGAGCGCGGGGACCTGAAACCGGACAAACGGCTGCTGACCGACCGGATCTCGGACCTCTCGACGTTCGAGACCGAGGTGCACCAGCCGTTCACGCTGCCAAGCCCACACATCACGCCGACGCACATGCACCGCCTGCGCGACGTGATCCACGAGGTGTCGGAACGCGTCCAGGGCATCGTCGTCACCCACGGCACCGACACGCTCGAAGAGACGGCGTTCTACCTGCATCTGACCGTCCAGACCGACAAGCCCGTCATCCTGACCGGGAGCATGCGCCACTCCAAGGAGCCCAGCTGGGACGGGCCGTTCAACGTGTGGGCCGCGTCGCACGTGGCAATGCATCCGTTCTCTGCCGGTCGGGGCGCACTCGTGGTGTTCGGCGGCGACATCTTCGACGCGCGCACGGTCACCAAGATCCACACCACGGCGCTGGAGGCATTCGGCGGATACCCCGGATCACTGGGTCGGATCGACTCGCTCGACGGCGAACCGATGCTGCGGTACTTCGCGCGACCCGAGCAGCGCTACCCCCTCGATCCGCCGAATGCATCGCCCAACGTGGAGATCATGACGGCGTACGCCGGGTGGCGCGGTGAAGGGCTGGCCGAGGCGCTCGAGCGTGCCGACGGGGTCGTCATCGCCGCCCTTGGCGCCGGTAACCTTCCTCCTCACCTCGTGCCGATCATCGCCGCGACGAACAAGCCCGTGATCATCTCGACGCGCACCGACATCGGACCGATCCTTCCGATCTACGGCTACGAGGGCGGCGGCAAGACCTTGTACGCCGCAGGCGCCATCCCCGCATCATTCCTCAACGCGTTCAAAGCGCGGATCAAACTGATCGTCCTTCTGGCCCTGGGCTACGACCGCGACCGCGTGGCGGACGCGTTCATGGCCGAGCGCTCCGCCGTGGCGCCGTAGTCCCTCGCACCGAGGCGCTCAGGTCGTTGATCACCGCAGGATGACATCCTGAATCCAGGCGATACACCGGTCGACGGCGACGTGCTCCAGACCGCTGAACACGTGGTTGGCATCGGGTACCAAATCGAGCCGCACATCGGGCACACCGGCGGCACGGGCGATCGCGGCGAGTTCCTCGCCGTCTCCGGGTGGCACGATCATGTCGTTGCCCGCCTGGATCAAGGCGAGTGGAACCCCGATGCGCCCGACCCAGTCTGCCGAGACGGCGGAGCGCGCCTCCGGTCCGCGGGAATGCCACCAGGTGCGATACGGCCAGTTCTCAGAATGCGTCGGCGCAAGCGTGGGTCCTGACGCCCGTTCGACGATGAAGATCTCGTCGGCACCGCCATCGTCGTCGACGGACTCCCCCAGCATCGCGCGCGCCCGATTCGTGATCGTCTCGTAGTCGGGATCGGCGCCGAACCGCTCCCAGCGACGGCGGAGCGACCCGGGGAGCGACAGCGGATGGGCGAGCGTGCAGAGTCCGACGACCTCATGCGGGTGGCACACGACCTGGTAATGGGTGACCATCGTGGCGCCCATGCTGTAGCCGAGGAGCACGATCCGGCGGTGGCCCATCCGTCGCGCGAGACCGACCCAGGCCTCAAGATCGAGCGGCGTCCGATGCAGGAGCCCGCCACCGAAGAACACTCCGAAGTTGGCCATCCGGGTGTTGACCGAGATCACCGTGAAGCCGGCCTGTGCGAGCCCGTGCGAGACGCGCCGGGGAACGCCGCTGATGTAGTTGCCCACCGAACCGTGGACGACGATGACCGCCAGACGGCGCCGCGCGGCATCGCCGCCGCCAGACGGGATGAGCACGAGTCCGTCCCAGGTCTGGCCATCCTGCGTGTCGACGGTGACGGGGTCGAGCCGAAGCTTCCGGTCATCGGCGTGGTGGACACGCCGACGGTCGATATGACGGGGCCGGTTCACACCCATTGATTGAGCCACCGGATGACGGTGTCCGTGACGGTGAACTCCTGCCCGCGGAAGAAATGGTCGGCGCCCTCGACCCACGCGATGTCGACGTTGGCGTTGCCGGCCGCCCGGGCCAGGGCCGCCAGCCGCTCGACCTCGTCGGGGACGACAACCGAATCGGCGGTGCCCTGAACGAACAGGATGGGCACCGTGACGCCGCCGATCTGCCGGAACGTCATGGCGGGCACGGCGTTCGGTCCACGCGAATGCCACCACGTGCGCCACGTGTAGACCTCGCTGTCCGTGGGTCGCCTCGTCGGGCCCCGACTCTGGGCAATCGTGAACAATCGGTCGGGCGCACGCGCGTCGGGATCGTCCGCGACGTGGCGGCGGACGGAGGCGGCGACGTCGTCGTACGACGGGTCGGATTCCCAATGCGCACATCGTTGCTGGGCAGCTTGCGGCAAACCCCACGGTGCGCCGTAGAGCACAACGGCCTTGAGTTGCGGGAGCCGTCGCGTTGCCGCAAATCGCACCGCCATCGTCGCGCCGCTCGAGTAGCCGCTCACGACGAGGTCGTCGTAGCCCGCCTCCGCCAGCCATGTGATGGCGGCATCCAGATCGAGCAGCGCCTCCTCTGGAATGGCCGTTCCGAAGAGCTGGCCCACGTTGCCCATTCGCGTCTCGACGACCAGCATCGGCAGGCCCACCCGGGCGTACGGGGCCGGCAGGAACCGCAGGGTCCCCACGAGGAAGTTCCCCATGATCCCGTGCACATGGATCTGCGCGGTCCGCCTGCCCGTGCGTCGGGCGCGGACGCGGGACGCTCGCTCATCAACATGGAACAGCGCATCGTGTGATTCGCCGTCGAGGGCGTGGAGGGTGACGAACTCGCGCTCAAGGCCCATTGCCACCACGGTACTCACCGCGCTCGTCACGCGCCGACCGGCGGCCGCGGTCGCCAGGTCGGCGCGCCACCAGCGTTACGGTGTGACCGGCGCTCCGGGGTCGACGCGGGTCACATCCCGGAGCGGCATCTGCAGGAATCGGCTGCCGATGTCGCGGAACGCGTCCGGGTCGCCGCTGCAGGCGAACCGGTAACAGCCCTCACGCCCAGAAGGGCGCACCAGGTCACGACGGCGCAGGGCGTCGCCCACTTCACGGGCGAGTTCCTCGCCCGCCTTGATGATCTGCACGCCCTGCAATTGGCGGCGAAGGAGCTTCTCGACCATCGGGTAGTGCGTGCACCCGAGGATGACGGTGTCGACGTTGGCCTCGCGCAACGGTTCGGTGTACTCGCGCACCATGTCGACAATCTCGTCATCCCAACCCGACCCGGCCTGGATGGCGGGGGCCAGACGAGGACACGCGACTGACGTGACCGACACGCCGGCGTCGTTGGCCATGATCATGCGCTCGTAGCTGCCGCTGGCGACCGTGGCCTCGGTGGCGAGCAGGCCGATGCGACGGTTGCGGGTGGTCTGTGCCGCCGCGCGTGCCTCCGGGGCCATCACACCCATCACCGCGACGTCCAGATGTTGTTGCAGATGCTCCAGCGCCGCCGCGGTCGCAGTGTTGCAGGCGACGACGACCAGCTTGACGTCCTGCGCGATGAGCCATTCGCCGATGGCCTGCGCGCGGTGACGAATCTCGACGCGTGACTTCTCGCCGTAGGGAAACCAGGCGGTGTCGCCGTAGTACACGAAGTCCTCGGCAGGGAGCGCGACAAGGCATTCCTCGAGCACCGTCAGCCCCCCGACGCCGGAGTCGAACATCCCGATCGGCTGGTCGGCACGGGGGCTAGACATTCGGCGGCGCGAGCCCACGGTAGACGCCGCGGTGGTAGAGCAGCGGTTCGCCCGCATGAACGTCGACCTGCACGACCCGCCCGATCAGGATCGTGTGGTCGCCGCCGTGGGCGACGGCGTGTTTGTGACAGACGAGCCGCGCGACCCCGCCGTGAAGCAGTGGTGCGCCAAACGGGCCGGTGTCGTACGAAAGCCCGTCGAACCGGTCCACCGGGCTGGCGAAGCGGGTGGAGAGTTCCGGCTGATCCTCCTCCAAGATATGCACTGCGAATCCGTCCGCGGCGAGCACCGGATCGTGCATGGTCGCCGCGTGTGCGAGCGCGACGAGGACGAGTGGCGGATCGAGCGAGAGCGAGCTGAACGCCGACACCGTCATCCCGACCGGCCCGGCGGCAGTCACGATCGTCACCCCGCTCGCCCACCGGGCGAGCGCGGCCTTGAAGTCGTCGGAGGTGACATCTCTGGGAACTGACACGGAGGGGCATGCTAACCACGACGGCGGCGAGAGGCCGCAAAAGGCGGCGCACGCTCTGCTCGTCCATGCCGGCAGATCCGTGGACCGTCGGCGACAACCCACCGCTCGACTGCTGCGACCTGGTCGCGACACCCGCGAGGAGATCGCGAAACCCCCCCAAAAGTTGGGGCTCAACCGTCCCTTTGGGGAGGAGACATCGGGGGTCGTGGGGCCTACCTTTCGATGGTTGGTTCGTACGAGAAGGGACTCTCAGTTGACACGTCGCCGCCGTCACCACCTTGTCGGTCTTGCCGTTCTGATCACGTGGGCATCGATCGCGACGGGCGCCGTCGCCGCCAACCAGACGGTCAACGTCGGCAACAACAAGACGCTCAGCCCCAACAACGGCAACGCCGCGATCAACCTCGGTGACACCGTCACGTGGCGCTGGGTCGGTCAGGACACCGGACACATCATCGAGTCAGCCGCAGGCCAGGCCGAGGCGTGGGATTCGGATCCCGGCCTCACATCGTCAACGGTCAACCACGCGATCGACGACACGTTCCCTCACACGTTCACCCACGCCGGGGCGTTCGACTATCACTGCCGGATTCACCCCGACAAGATGTTCGGCATCATCACCGTCACCGACGCGGGACAACCGACCGCCGCGTTCACCATGACGCCCCTCGCCCCGACCGTGGGTCAGCGAGTCGACTTCGACGGGATGGGTTCGAACGATCCCGACGGGATCATCCTCGCATGGGATTGGGATCTGGACGGCGACGGAACGTTCGAGACGTCCGGTGCGACGCCCAATCGCAGCTACACGACCGCCGGGACCGTCACGGTGCGGCTCCGGGTCACCGACAATTCCAGCAAGACCAACACCGCGACGAAGGCCCTGACGCTCAGCCCCGTGTCACCACCGCCTGCGCCGGCGATCCCGTCGCCGCTGACCCCGCCGCTCGGACTCGCCCCTGTGGTCGCACGACTCACGGTGACCGGAGCGGCCCGACAGCGCGCCGCAGACACACGGGGCGTGGCGGTGCAGGCCACCTGCGATCTGGGTTGCATCGTGACCGCAACCGGCTCGATCGCCCTGCCGGGCGGCAAGAAGATCGCCTTGACCAAATCGTCCAAGGCGCTCGCAGCCGGACATCCGCTCAAGCTCATCCTGGTCGTCCCCAAGAAGTCACGTGCCGCGCTTCAGCGCCTCTTCAAGAACCGCAAGACCGCCATGGCGACAATCGTGCTGACCACGGCAGACGGCGCGACATCCAAGAAGACGATCAAACTCGCGCGATAGGACGCTCTGCGCCCCTCGGCAGTCGAGCCCGGCGTTACCCGGTCGGGCTGCGAACGACGATGATCCCTGTCGGGATCGACCGTTGGAAGCTGGGACGGTTGAGTGACGCGCCGCGCCAGTTGAGGTTGGCGCTCGAATCGATGTCCATGCCGAGGGCCTCCACCAGGCCCAGTTTGATCAGCCCCTGGGCGAACGCGCGTGCCGGCAGGCCACCACCTCCGACAACGATCAAGGCCGTATCGCCGTTTGCCATTCGGCCGATCGCGGCGCGCTGGTAGGCCGGGTTGCGCTGGTAGGGCTCGAGCGTCCCCAGCGCACCGATGTGACCGGCGTTGACATAGACAGGTTTGCCAGAAGTCGCCTCGCGCTGGCCTTGTTGCAACAGGGTCGAGAACGCGACGTTGCCAGGCTGGATGTCGACGCCGCCGTCTGCTGCGAACACTGCGGCGCCACGCGTCGTGTTGCCAAGGAAGCTCCGTCCGCGGTGCAAGAAAAGGTTGCCTGACGGAACCTTGCGCGCGAGCAGAAAGAAGTCCCCGTTGAGCCCTCCCACCGCACCTCGACCGGCGTTGGCCCTGACGTAGGCACCCACCGTGTTCGTTCGCCCGGGACCACCACCCAGCCAGACCGCTTCGAGGTGCACTCCTTGACCTGGAGGGAACCGGATCATGTGGAACGTCCGTGTCCCGCCCGAGGTCGCCACCTGCGGCGCCGTCACGGCAATCGGCCCCAGCCGCAGCTGGTTCCTCGCCTCCGAGGTCGTGGCACGCATCCCAACCGCAAGGATCGTCACAACCGCAACCGCAACGACGACAGTGATCCGTCGGCTCATGGCGCCACCCTACTCCGGGCACGCTGTCCGACGAACGTCACCCCCCGCTGTCCGCCGCCGGCCCGACCGGGGGCCGCCTGGTTGCCGCAAAGCTCCCGAGAACCCGCAGGAACATCGCGAGGGTCGGACCGACGCCGAATGCGAATACCGCCGTGCCGATCCCGACCGTGCCGCCCAGGAGCCAGCCGGCGGCAAGCGCCGACACCTCCAGCCCGGTTCGAACCGCGGCGATGGGCCACCCGAAGCGGTGGTGCAGACCGGTCATCAATCCATCGCGCGGGCCGGGACCCAGGTTGCAGGTCAAGTAGAGGGCGCCACCCAATGCGAGGACCAGCACGCCGCCGAGCATCATCCCGACGCGCACCACCATTGGGTGGTCATGTCCGAATACGGCCAGCATCACGTCAAGGGCAATCGAGATCACGATCGCGTTGAGCACGGTTCCCATCCCAGGACGCTCGTGCAACGGGATCCACAAGAGCAGCACCGCCAAACTCACGACGAACGTCGCGGCGCCCACCGACAGCGGGCTGTGCTCGGAGATCCCCTCGGCCAGAACGGTCCACGGCGAGTTGCCGAGTGTCGACGCGAGCAACATCGCCTCGCCCGTGCCGAAGATCCACAGACCGATCAGCAGGACCGCCAGGCCGAACGGCCGTGTCGTCCACCGCGATCCGGCCTGCGACCAGGGTGTCATCGGAATTGCTCGTGCGGCGCCCACGACAACCAACGTAGCGATCGGACGTCGCGAGTGACCGCCGACGGCCTCGTCCGCCCGCCTGGGACCGGGTGACTCGTTCAGTCTGGGTGGTTACTTCGAGAGCTGCCCGCGTGCCGCACCAGCCGGGTACCGCTCCGTGTGGACGTTGACGTAGTAGCCCGACGGGTTCGTGCGGATGTCCTTGATGAGGCCCGCGGAGACCCCCTGGACACACCCTTTTGCGGGCGCACCCTGATCGAGCGACGCCAGGTTGGTGAGCCCGACGACCGGGTCACCGGCGGCGCCGGCGGCGCCCTTGTGAATGTGGGCGGCCACGACCGGAGAGCCACCAAGGCCCGTGATCGTCAATGTGAAGCACACGCGGCCCTGCCCCTGATTGAGCCGGATGCTGGCGGTGCCTGTTGCGGGACCCGCGGCCGGCACCTCGTTGAACCCGTAGAGGATGGTCGTCAAGGGCCGCCCGGCGAACGATCGCTGCGAGGCCGAGGCGGCGCTGACGCACGACGCGAAGGCCAGGCGCTTGCCTGCGGTGTTCCTCGGCGTGGGGAATCGTCTGCCACACGCGGCAATGGACCGACTGCGATTGGCGGCGACGTTCGTGGGGTTGCCTGCATCGGTCGCGGCGTTGGTCGCTGCCGTGGCGGCGGTCACGCATTTAGCCTGATAGGCACGAAACGCCGCTGATCCGGCAGCCCCGGTCCATGCCGTCTTGCATTTCTGGCCGAACTGCGCGGGAGTGGCAGCGTGTGCCGATATGGCCCCGACCGCGACGCAGCCGACGGCAGTCAGCACTGCAAGTGTCCGAGACCTGTTCATCGTGAGCTCCCCCCGTGACAGCCGAATATGGACACACTAATACCGAACCCTCCCCGGCTCAACAGAGGATCACGCGCGACGGGTGGCAGACTCCGCCCAAGCCGTTCGTGGTGTCGAGGAGGTGGACGTACCAGCTGAGCAACGCATCGTGGTGTGCGGCGCGGGTGTCGTCGGAGCGGCCGTTGCGCACTTCCTGACCGCGCGTGGGGCGCCGCCGACGATCGTCGAACGCGCCCGCCCGGGCGCTGCTGCGTCTGGACGCGCGGGTGGCTTCCTCGCGCTCGATTGGAATGACTCGACTGCGGTCGGGCCCCTGGCGCGCGCCAGCTTCAACCTCCACGAGCAATTGGCCGCCGCGTGGGGACCGCGGACCGGATACCGACGGGTCCAAACGCTGCTGGTCGCCGGTCGGGACGAAGGCGCCGTCGACGACGCCCGACGACTCCCGAGCCCGGCGTGGCTCGATGGCAACGTCGCGGTGCATTCGATCATCGGGACCCCGACGACGACCGCCCAGGTCAACCCGCTGCAGTTGACGCAGGCGTTCGTTGACGGGGCGCGTGCAGGCGGAGCACGCCTTGTGACCGGAACGGTGGGTGGGCTGGATGTCGGCGGGACCGACGGGCGCGTGCGCGGGGTGATCGTGGACGGGGTGCTGATGCCTGCGGACGTTGTGATCTTGGCCCTCGGACCGTGGATGGCACGTGCACGCGAGTGGATTCCCTTGCCGGCGATCCACGCACTCAAAGGCGCCAGCATCACCCTGGCCGCCGACGTGCCGGCACAGGCGGTGTTCGGCGACTACCAGACGAGCGATGGTCGTCGAATGTCACCCGAGATCTACCCACGCCCCAACGGCGAGGTCTATGTCAACGGCTTTCCCGAGCAGGATCCACTCCCCGACGATCCCGACCAGATCGCACCGAGCGCCGTCGCGTGCGACGAACTCCATCGCATCGCCGGAGCGCACTCGAGCCTGCTCGCAACCGCGCGGATCACCGCACGACGTGCCTGCTACCGCCCGGTGACCGACGATGGGATCCCGCTGATCGGGCCGGTTCTCGGAACACCGGGGGTCTACGTCGCCACGGGACACGGCGCATGGGGAATCCTCAACGCCCCCGCCACGGGACGCATGATCGCCGAGATGATCCTGGACGGCCGGTCACATTCGGTTGACGCGGCGCCGTACGCGCTGACCCGGCTGACGTCGACGCGCGCCTGACGTCCAACCCGTCTCCGATCGCAGACCTCCGCCAAGAACGACGTCCCGTACGACAGCGCCCGAGTCGCAGTTCGTTGCGTATCCGACGAGATCGCGTCGTGCAGCCGCCGAATCGCAACGACATTTCTGAGACAGACCATTAGTCTGACCGCCGCGGGGCGTGTAGCTCAGTTGGTCAGAGCAAGGGACTCATAATCCCCGGGTCGCAGGTTCGAGTCCTGCCGCGCCCATCCCCTGGGAGCCCTGGTTTCAAGGCATTTTCTGCCTCTCAAGCGCCTCGGTTCGTGCCTCGAAATCCTTCTGGTGATAACAAGGTGGTAACATCCCATGGATGGCGGCCCCTTTGGAGAAGACGCGGGTTCCCGGCATCTACCGTCGCGGCAACCGATACGTCGTTGCCTACCGTGACGCAACGGGCGCGCAGCGTCGCCGGTCGGCGGCGACGATGGCTGAGGCCCGTCTTTTGAAGGCCGCGCTCACCGCGGATCTCGCGCGGGGCGAGTACCGGGAGCAGTCGCGGGTGACCCTCGCCGAGTACGCCCAGGATTGGGTGCGCACCTATTCGGGGCGCACCAGCCGAGGCATCCGATCAACGACCCTCGAGGAGTACCGGCGGGACCTGGAAGTCCACGTGCTGCCGATTCTTGGGCCGCGCCGCATGTCCCAGATCGAGCCGCGGCACGTCAAGGTCCTCGCCTCCGAGCTCGCCGCCGCTGGACGGCGCCCCTCGACCGTCCGGAACATCATGGCTCCCCTGCGGGCGCTGTTCGCCACCGCAGTCGAGGAAGGAGTGGTGCGCAGCAACCCATGCGCCGGCCTGCGCCTTCCCGGGGGCACCACTCCGGACCGCCATGCGCGGGCCCTCACCGAGGCGGAGCTCGGACGGCTACTGGCCGAGGTCCCGGAGGGGTGGCGACTACTCGTGCAGTTCCTCGCCCAGACCGGGCTGCGGATCGGTGAGCTGATCGCGCTGCGGTGGGAGGACGTGGACCTCGGCGCCCGCCGGGTGAGGGTCCGTCGCCGCCTCTACAAGGGCACCCTAGACGCCCCCAAGAGCCGCTACGGAATCAGGGACGTCCCCATCAGTACGAGCCTCGCCCAAGCCTTGTGGAACCACCGTGCCGAGGCGCGGTTCGCACGCGACGAGCATCTTGTGTTCACCAGCGAGACGGGAACCCAGCTCGACGGAAGGAACCTGCTACAGCGTGTCCTCAAGCCGGCCGCGGTGCGCGCCGGAGTTCCGTGGGCGTCCCTGCACACGCTGCGCCACACGTGCGCCTCGATGCTGTTCCGCAGCGGTTGGAATGCCAAGCAGGTGCAGATGGTGCTCGGCCACCACTCCCCCGCCTTCACCCTCGCCACCTACGTCCACCTCGTCTCGGACGACCTCCCGGAGCCCGTCTTTCCCGAGATATCCCAGGTGGGCGAACAGGTCGGCTCGACCGGCGACTCACCGCAGCCAACCAACCCCGGCGACAACGCCTTCGTGCCTTCGAGCCCGGCTCGCGACTCGCGCCGCACACGTGACCGATGAGCTACCGCAGTTCCCAATCACAAGAGCTGGTTCTTGACGAGCTTGGCTCCTGTTGATGCCCAAACTCCCTTGAACAGTGGCTTCTGAGAGGTTGTCGTGTCTCCCCACCTAGATGGCCATTTGCTCGCTAATTGCGGATACTTCTGAAGAGGATGGGGAGACGCCACCTGGCACCCGCCTTCGCCCTTGCAGCAGGCGCTCCGGAGATCGATCTGTAGGCGGCCGCCCGCTCGCGGTTGGCATCGCGCTCAGGCGGTTATTGCATCCTCTGCACCCACGCGGACGCACGGTCTGTATCCAGCGTCGCCGCCAGCTCCGGGTTGGCAAGCTCAAACACGAGGTCGCCCAGTATTTCCTCCGCCTCTGGCTCATAGCCGATGTCTTCACGGCCCTCGATTGCCTCGGCCCATGCTTCAACCGCCGCCCGATCGACCTCCCCTTGTAGGTACCGATCAAGCATGGAGAGCGCATGGGCACGGGTCAGTACCACGAGTTCGCGATCGCTGTCCCACTCGAAGGCTGCAAGCTGCTCGACGATCTCGGCAATCGGTGCGTCACCGCCGACAAGCAGGAGCAGGAGGTGCTTTCGTGAGGGGGTCGTCACGAGCCCGGTCCAAACTTGTCCTTCGAGTGCACAAGGGCGCCGGTCGGGTCGTACGTCTCCTTGACGTATCCGGTGGTTCGACCGGACGAGTCGACCGTCTTGATGTACCGCGCATACGAATCGGGAACCCTTCCCGGAACGTCAGTCGAGAAGCGCACCGAGCCGTCGGGGGGACGGACAACTTGAGGTTCGCCGCACCGGCAGGCAACTTCTTCGCGTAGCGGAGAGGTTTGCTGCTTGCTCAGCGGACAACTCCACGGCGCCTTTGCCTGCCTTTGCGGCAGGGGCGGAGGCCGGCGCGAGCGCGTGGACGCCCGGAACTTCGGGGGCAACGTCGTAGCTGCGCATCGCGGCGACGGGCAGCTGTGTCGGGGCGGTCGCAACCGCAGCAGGTGGGTCGTAGCTGTAGATCGGCGCCGCTGGACACTTCGCTGACCGCCCAAGCCCCGATGCCCGTCGGCAGAACGAGTAGCCCTGTCGTTTACCAGCCCGGTGACGAACTCGAGTAGGAGTCGCACGGTTACGCTCAGCGAAAACTTCATAGTCGTCGCGTCGCGGCTAGGAAACGGTCTTCATCGGGGGAGGTAATGAGCTCGCAGAGCACCTCATCACCCGGCTCAAACTCCCAGCGCTCCGTTCCACGATCGTAGTGCTGGTCAACGATCCGGAAGCGATCGGGAGCGATCTGCTCAGCTCTAACGGGCCGCCAGACGTCGATGTTCTCGTCCAGCAAGCGGACGAAAATTTCGGCGGCCCCTGTCACGGAACATCTCCGCTGCCAGGCCCATACTTGAACCCTGGGCCGCCGACGTGGATCACTTGGCCGGTGACGTCGTCCACCACCACCGATTGGCCTGTCTTCGGATGGACATACCGTCTCGCCGGGTTGCCTGTCGCCTTGTTGACCGCGCGTACCTGCTGACCCGACTGAATCGCCTCATCGATCTGCCCGGTAGTCCACCCGCGTGTCCCGATCTGTCGCTGAACCCGGCGTGCCGCGACCGCACAACCCGCGCGCCCCGTGATACAGGTTGAACTCGTCGATGTACACACCCACCCGCATCCGCCGGGACGATAGACGCCGCTCGCCCCCGGCGCGCCCCGCGGTGGAGTCGGTCACAACGACGGGCCGATGTCACGATCGATGCTGAGGTCGAGTTCGGGGTGGCGGGTGGTGTCAGCGAGGGCGCGCTCAACCCGCCTCGCCTGCCGCTGGCGGGCGGCCTCGAGTTCCTGCACTTGCGCCTGGCCGGCGTTGCCTGGTTGGCTGCCCCATCGGAGCATGTGGCCCGAGATGGTCACGAGCGCCTGCCGCCACCGTGACCGGCTGGCATATCCGTCGGGGCGCCGCCCGACGAGATCGATGACCTCCCCGACCTCAAGAACCTGGGCCCAGCGGGCCGCCTCATGCCCACGTTCGGAGAGCTCCGCCTCGACCGCCAGGTACCGCCGAAGCTGGGGCGCAGCCTCCGTGGCCCATTCCCGCCACTCGCGGTGTCGATCCCCGACCTCCCGAACCTGGGGGGTTAGGTCCTGCAGATGCGCCTCCAGTTCATGCACCCGGGACTGCGCCTCGACGGCTGCACCCTCGAGCGCGCCGCGCTCGGCCCGTCGAAGACCACGCTCGCTCAGCGGGGCTCGCGCGTCGGCAAGTTGGCGGCGCGCGTCAGTGAGGGCGTGCTCGATCGGGGCCCACTGCTCGCGCAGGCGGTCGAGCTCGTCCGTGGGGTCGGGGGGTCCGTGACTGATCGCGGCGGCAAGCTCGTCGCGCTCGCGGCGCACCTCATCATCGGACCGCTCACGCAACTGCATTCCAGCCTGTCGACCGACGCGGCTGCCGAGCGCCATCTCCTTCGCGCCGCTTCGCTCCAACGCGCGTTGCACTCGGCTGATCGGGTCAGCCGCGTCGATCGCGACCTGGCCGAGGTCGCGCGCCTTCGTGTCTTCTCCAGCGACGATGTAGAAGCTGTTGTGCTCCCGCCCGCGGGAGAGGGCGACATACCCCCATTCGCGGTAGATCGCCTTGTCACCCAACACGTAGCAACGGTCGGCCGTCAACCCCTGCGCCTTGTGACCGGTGATCGCATACGCATGGGCGAGGCGCCCCGCGTCAAGGTAGGCGGGTGGGATCTCGACCTCGCGGCCGGCGTCCAGCGCGACCCGCACGACGCGCTCCTGGTGGTCGATGGCGGTGACGGTCCCGCGCTGGCCGTTCAGCACACCGATCCGCCGGGCGTTCTCCAAGGAGACGACGCGGTCGCCGACCGCGAACCCGCGGCCGGCCGCCTCAAGCTCGACCGCCGGCAGCTCCCCGGCAAGGCGACGCGCCGTCCGGGCCCTCGCGTTCAAGTCCTCGACGTCAACCTGGCGCAACGCCACCATCACTCCGTCCCCGCCCTGTCCACGCCCCTGCCACCAGTCCCGGACGAGTCGGGCGCGCACCGCATCCGCCCTCGTGCCGGTGACGAGCCTGCCGTGCTGACGGTAGGCCTCGAGCGCGACGTGGACGCTGCCGTGTCGAAGCTCATCCAACGCCCGCCGCTCCCACTCGTGATGTTGGCGGCGGTTGTCGATGAGCTCAACCGCACCGATGCGTGTGGCCAGCGCGCGGAACGCCCCACCCGCGTCGATCTCCGGCAGCTGCCTAGGGTCGCCGACGAGGACGAGCTTCCCCCGTGCACGGTCGACGACCCGTGCGAGCTCGGCGAGCGCGCGGGTGCCGACCATCCCCGCCTCATCCACCACGACGACGATCCCCTTCGGCAGCCCACCGCCCTCCAGGGACAGGTCGCGAAGGAGCCCGGCAATCGTGTAGCTATCCAAGCCAGCCTGCACCCGAAGCTCCTCCGCGGCACGCGCCGCGGTCGCGCACCCGATCACCCGGAGACCGGAGCCCTCCCAAGCCTCCCGGGCCGCATCCAGGGCGTAGGTCTTCCCCGCTCCCGCCCTGCCGACAACGACCTCAACCCCGCGACCTGATGTGGTGAGCGCCCGCACCATCTCCGCCTGCTCCGACCCGAGTGTCGGACGCGACGCGATCGCCGCATCCAGTGCGCGAGTTGCCGCGAGACCAACTCCCGCATCGAGTCGCCGCAGCGCCGTGTCGATCAGTTGCTTCTCGATGCGAAGCATCTCCGGGGTGCTGTAGCGCCGCTCGGTCGGGTCGGCGCGCATCAGCCGCCCATCCGCCAGTCGCACCATCGCCTCTACCGCCGCCCCCGACGCGAGCACAACCACCGCCTCCGACCGAAGAACACCGTCGGCGAGCTCCTCAACCCGCCCCACCTCCCCACCCCTGCGGAGCTGACCACACCACTCGCGAATCAGATCCCGGCGGGTGAAGCTCGCCACCGCACCCGTCAACCCCTCCGGCCCAATCAACCCCCTCCCAACCCGGTCGACCTCCGCCGGCGAGAGCACCCGATGCTGCACCCGGCCGAGCAGCCTCGACAGGGAGACCTCATCGACGCCGAGCCCGGCGGCGCGTGAGCGCCACTCCCCGACGACCGTCGTCGCCTCCACCCCGTAGGCCTTCGCCCGCCGCGTCTGAAGCGCCGCAATCTGGGCGGCCGCGCCACCGCGCTCGCCGCGCTCCGCCATGAGCTCGCGGATCTCCTCCCGGCGGCGGCTGAACGCCCGCATCACCTCAGGCGCGACCCCTTCGATCTCCGCCGCCCCGGACCGCACCGGCGTCCACTCCACCCCGAGGCGGCGGGTCAGCTCGTGGCGCAGGTGCGCCTGGTAGAGGTACCCGGCGGTCTTCGCATACGCATACAAGCGGGGCGAGATCAACGCACCCCACCGCCCATCGCTCCCCAACGCCATGTTCGACACGAGCACATGGGTATGCAGCTGCGGATCCCCGGCGCGGCTGGTGCGGTGGCGAAACGCCGCAGCAACCAACCCCGGTGCCTGCACCTCAACCGCCCCCGCATGCCCACGCCGCCCAAACGCCGCCGTGCGCGCCAGGTATTCGAGCGCCGCGTCGACCGCCGCCTCGTGCGCATCGCGCACCTCACCCGCCACACCCGGCCCGGCGAGGGCGTGGAGGATCGACACGGACTTCGGGGCGCTGAACGTCAAATCCCACCCCGGCACCTTCCGCCTCGCCAACACCGTCCCGTTCGCGTCGACGCCGCCGAGGACCGCGTGAAGGTCCTCGCCAGCCACGTCCCCGGCCAGCCCAAGCTCGGAGGCGCCGGCACCGACCCACCGGCCGGGAGCCTCCCCGGCGTGCAGGTAGTAGTCCTCCGACCCGCGCGCGACCGACGCGAGGTAGTAGCCCTCGCTGCCCGCCGCGAGCTTCCCGATGCTCAACACGCAGGGAGCCTACACCACTGGTGATTATGTGTGACAAGAAACCAACGGAGTTGGAGAGTCGGGCGCTACCGAGGCGGGCAGCGAGGCGAACCCAGCAGTTGGCCTTATCGGTCGTTGGCTCTCAGAGAGGGTCTACGAGCGTGCCGTGTCGAGTGACGGGGCCGCTGCGACGGTTGTCGGCGCGCCTCTCGGAAGGCGGTGGGGCGCTGGGGCAGGGGGCCTGCCTGGTTACCCGGCCGAGCACGAGAAGCCACAGCGCGCCCTCACGGATCGACGTGACCGCGCCGACGGTGGTGGGGCTTCCCGCCATCGGTCACCGCAGGCCGGTATCGGACTCCCCGTCCCCGGGCCTTGTCGACCGGCTCGAGGTCGCCTCGCCGACTGAGCTCGCCCAGGATCTGCGACGCGCGCACAGGACTGACCTGGAGCAACTCCGCCGCGTCTTCGCGTCCAACCGCAGGACGTGAGTCGAGGAACGCCCGGATAAGCTGCCAGTGCTCTTCGATCGCTCGTCTCGGTTGGTAGGCGACGCGGTTACCGAGGTCGCTGCGAACAGCCGGCGTGAGCGCGAAGGAACGGGCCCGGTTCGCGAGCCTCGTAACCACGCCGACGCGCTCCAGCCCCTCCAGCGCTTCGAATGCCTCGGCCACCGAGCACTGGGCGACCTCCGCCAACCGCTCCGGCCGCAGCGGCGTCTCAGCCAGCAGGAGCGTCAAAGCGATCGGGGTACGGACGTCGTCTTGAAGGCTCGGGTCCTTCGCGAAGATCCGGTCGTAGACCTCAAGGATCGTTGGGTCTGGTCGGCCGCCCGACAGCCGGACCGACACATCGCCGCCGGCCTCGTCAATCTCTGGGGCGGCGTGGCCGTCGCGGAGCATCGAGCCGTACATCCGATCGATGCCAATGCCCTCTCCCTCGCCGATGCCGAGCACGCGAAGAGCGCGCGCAAGCGCTGGGTTTCGAGGCCGGGACGGGGTCGCGATGAGCCTGTCGAGCGCCACCCCGGGAGGCAAGGTCCCGGGTGAGGTGACCTTGAGCACGCGGGTGGGATCGCCCAGGGCGAGAATCACGGTGGCCCCGCGGACAAGCCGGTAATCACGATGGGCGATCGCGTTGGCGAGGGTCTCGCGTATGGCCGTCATGGGGAGCGGGCGAACTCGGCGTCGCTGCGCTCCGACGATCTCCGACGTGGCGGGAAAGGCCGCGTCCAGCACGGACCACGCCTCATCGAAGGCCGCGAGGAGTGGCGCGCGAAGCTCGAGGCGACTCTGCGACGGGGCGCCCTCGGCCACCTTGACTTGGAGGTCGAGGCCTCCGGCGTCGCCGTCGAACGCGCAAAGAAGGAGCGCCCCCGCGCGGGTGAGCTCCGGGTTCTCCCCGTCGTCAACGACGATCCCGAGCCGACGGATGAGCGCAAGGTCGCCCTGAGCCTCGACTCCGTGCTCGTCCCTGTAGTGGCGGTGAGCGGACGAGAGGGCGGTGGGCGCCGCATCGGAGAGGCGAAGCCCCGAGGCTTCGGAGCTCCAGTCGTAGTTGCGGCGCCGCTCGAGGAACTCGCGGGCGCGGTCGCCGGTGAGCTCGACGCAGTCGGTCCCAAGGCGGGCTCTCAACTTCCCCTGGCACCGGATCTCCTCCAGCGCCGGGGCGACGTTGACCAAGTAGATCCGGGCGCCCGCAACCCGCATCTCCTCAGGCTCGTCGATGGCGAGCCCCGGCACGGTGAGTGCGTAGATTCGGGTGCGAAGCCACGCGGTGTCCAGGTGCGCACCGACGAACGCCGCCTCACCCGCGGCGGCGTCGTTCACGCCGACGATGAGGACGCCGCCGCTGTCGGAGTTGGCCAGGCAGGCCGCCTCGGCGGCAAGAGCGCGAGCAGCGTCCTCATCCCGGGGATCGATCCCGCGTCGTACGCCGCCTCGCGTAACGGTCCCGGGCTCCTCTTTGAAGTCGACGATCTCCGACTCGACCTCCCGAGCCTGTGCCCCATCACGAACGAGCTCGATCGCGGCGATGGCCGCCTCGCGGCGCTGGTGAGCGTTCATGCCATAAACGTATCACTACCGCGTTGCGTCGTAGTCATACATTTATCCGGGTTGCGGGCTCCCATGCCCGGCATCATCCGGCTTTCAACGTCATCCGTCCGTCCCGGTCTTCCACGACGGGAAAGACCGCCGGGGGGCACTCTGGCTAGGGCATTGACCAGGCCCGCCGGCACCGGCCAGACGTTGCAGGGTGATAACAAGGTGGTAACTCGACGCCCCGAGATCTGCCGAGACCGCCGTGACTGCTTTCGGACGAATATGCTTAAATAGCAGGAATTTCCCAGCTCTAGCGAGCCGCACCGAAGCCCTTTTGAGCGACTCATAATCCCCGGGTCGCAGGTTCGAGTCCTGCCGCGCCCATTCTCCCTGATCCCTTTCCACGTAAGGGATCACGCCGTTGCCGACAACCTCGCGATGATCAGGCTGGAGCGTGGTTGGCGTGGTTGGCTTCGTGTTCGGGCGGGTGGGACGTCACCGAGGCTCTCGTGCAGACGGGTGGTGAGAACCAGGCGACGTATTCGACGACCGCCAGTTCGCGTTGGCTGCGGGCACGCCAGACGCGGTCGCGGGATGAGGCGGGTGGTGAAGGTATCGACGAAGCTCTCTGAGGGCTGGCGGAGTTCGAGCCCCGAACAACATCCCACCGAAATTGTCCACCAAACCGAGGAGCGCCACTCCACCTCTTTGCGTTCGTCTCAGCCAGTATCTCGGCGTTCACCTCATCGGACGGGCTCGGGCGTGGTTCGCCGGGTAGCGGCGCACAACCGTTACTCCTCAGCGAGCTGTCGCTCGCCGAGCCCCGCGGCTCGCGCCACGAGGCCGGCCTCTGCACGATCGGCGACTTCGAGCTTCGCGAAGATGGCCGAGACGTAGTTGCGGACGGTCTTTTGGCTGAGGAAGAGCTTCGCGGCAATCTCTGCGTTCGCCTTCCGTTGCGCGAGGAACTGGAGGATCTCGAGCTCCCGGTCGGTGAGCTGTGGAAACACCTCGCTCGGGTCACGCCCCGGTGGCGTGGCAAGGAATCGCTGGAGCCGCTCGGCGATTCCGGGGCCGAAGATCGCCTCTCCGTTCGCAACCGACCGGATCGCGCGGAGCGTCTCGTCCTGGGCAGCCCCTTTCAACTGGTAGCCGTGTGCACCGGCGCGAATGGCAGCGAAGACTGCATCGTCGTCGTCATGCATGGTCATCATGAGCACGTTGATTCCCTCCGCTTCGTCGAGGATGCGTCTGGTCGCGTCGATGCCGTTGAGGCCGGGCATGTTGATGTCCATCACGACGACATCGGGGAGGAGGGACAGGGCTGCGTCGACCGCATCCTCACCCGTCGCGGCCTCGCCCACGACCTCCGTGTCTGCAACCGAATCGAGCAGAGCTCGAAGGCCAGCTCTGAAGAGAGGGTGGTCGTCGGCGATCAGGATCCGGATCGGCCGGCTCATCGAGCAGCATCCTCGACCGCCAGCCGTGGGAGCGACGCCCTCACCAGAGTCCCGCCGCCGGTTCGCGGTCCGATCTCGCAGGTGCCGCCAACCTCGGCGGCACGCTCCTGCATCGTGTGCAGACCGATCCCGGCCGATCCGCTCGTAAACCCTCCGCCATCGTCGGCAATCTCGAGACCCAGCGCAATCGTTTCGACGGTCACACGCACGCGGCACGTCCGTGCATGGGCGTGTCGCTTGACGTTCGTCAGCGCCTCCTGGGCGATCCAGTACGCAGCAACCTCGACCGCGGCGGGAAGCGGTGGAATCGCGCTCGGAGCGTCGATCGTGACGGAGGTTCCGTTCGAGGACTCCTGCGCTGCCAGGCCACGCAGCGAGGCCGCGAGTCCCAACTGATCAAGCGTCGGAGGGCGAAGGCCGTAGATCAGCCGGCGAACGTCCCCGATCATCGTCTGTACCTGCTCAGTGGCCGAAACGAGGAGCTCGTCTGCTCGCTGCAGGTCCGACTCGGTGAGGTTACGGACGGCCTCGAGCGTGAACGTGAGCCCCGCGAGAGCGGGCCCGAGGCCGTCGTGCAGGTCTCGGCGGATGCGTCGCCGCTCCTCCTCGCGCATTTGCACGATCCGCTGTCGCGCGAGTTGAAGCTCGTGCGAGAGCCCGACCGCGTGGACTGCGGCGGCGATCTGGGGAGCGAGGTCGACGATCAGACGGTGGTCGCGCTCCCGAAGGCGCTCGCCCGGCCGCGGTGAGAGCCGGAGCTCACCGACGGCGAGGCCCTGATGTACGAGTGGAAACGCGAGGACGTCGGCCCCCGGCGTGCCGTACTCGGCCGCAGCATCGTCGCCAGCGAGGACGAGCCCGACGTACTGCAGGGCAAGCGTGTGTCCGAACGTCTCGACGACGGTGGGAAGCACGGCGTCGAGCTGCAGCGAGGTTGCGAGCGTTCGGCCGAGCCCGGCGATCGCGGTGTACGGATCGTCACGCTCGCCGTACATCAGTCGGTTGACGAAACGCTGCACGCGCTCACGCAGGGGCTGGAAGCAAACGGCCACGACGCCCGTGACGACGAGCGAAACGACAAGGTCTCCGCCCGGCGCGAGGGAGGCACCGACCACGCCCACGAGGGCAACGTAGCTGCCGAGAACGCCGACGGTCATCATGCCGTAGACGAGCGACCGATTGACGACCAGGTCGATCTCATAGAGCCTGTACTTGAGAACGGCAACGGCGATGCCGGCCGGGAGCAAGAGGAACGCCAGCACCGGCAGCACCTCGGCGCCAGGAACGACCCCCCACAACAGCGCACCGATGACGAAGAGCGGTACGGCGAGGCCGAGCGAGACGCCGACCCAGCGCAACTGCTGACGCTCGTCGCCGTCGGAGCTCCGGTAGCGGACGACGAAGGCCACGAGTGATGCAACCAGACCGCCGATGACGAGAATGACACCGACGATGCCGGCGACCGCGACAGCAGTGCCGCCGACGCGAGCGAGCGGGTTCTCGATCGGCGTGGCAGTGCCGAGATCGAACGTCGGAGAAGCCGACACAGCGACCGACCCGAGCCCCGCCCCCACCACCACCGCGGTAGGGACGGGCCACCACCGACGCGATGCCAGGTGGCCGTCGGGCATCAACAGCAACAACGCGCTCAGCGGCACGGCCAGGCCCGGCAGCCACCACCAGTTGTCGAACCAGGCTGCGACAATCCCACCCGGAAGGGAGCTGGGGTCGGCGACGAGCGCTTCGACGGCGTAGGCGTACATGAGGCCGCCCACAGCCCCCCAGAGTGCGGTGATCGCCAGAATCCACGAAATCGGATGCTCGGGTTTGCGTGTCGTCAGAAGGAGACCGATCAGCGCGAGAAGGACATTGACCCCGAGGTAGAAGAGCGTCCGATAGGAGCCGGATTGCACATCGAGTGCGATTCCGGCGACGACCGCGGCGGCCGTCAGAGCGAATACCCCCCAGCGCAACTGCACGCTCCCTCGCCCGCGGCGGGCGTTCGAGACAGCGCCCGCCGTCGCCACGCCCCGCATCACATCGGCCTCACCATCTGCTCCATCAGGCGAGCGTAGACGGGTTCGCACGCTTCGGCCAGGGACGACATGCGATCCGTGACGCTGTTCGGGACTCGATCGGGACACTGCCCCCTGGCAGCGGGACGCACCGTGCTCGTACCGTCGTCACCGACCGGCGCACCACGCCAACTGACCACACAAGGAGAACGACATGAGCGATCTGGCAGTCACCCGGGCAGCAGAGGGACGACACGGACGTGCGGCATTGGTACTCGCCGTCATATCGTTGCTGCTCTATATCGGCGGTGGTTTCACCGTGGGTGGGATCTTCTGGGTGCTTGGACCGCTCGTCGGGCTCGGCGCGATCGCCCTCGGCCTGGCCGCGAGGCGCACAGGCGGAGGACGCGAGGCGACGATCGCGGTCGTCCTCGCCGCGGTTCCCGTCCTCTGGTTCGCCACCTTCATGCTCGTCGCGGCATTCGACTGAGATGGCGTCCAACCGATTCGACCGTTTCCTGCCGTTGGCCGGTGTGCTGGCCGGCCTGTTGTTCCTTGTCGGACTCGTCCTGAACCGGAGCGACCCGAGCAGCGAGTCCGGGCTCGCCGACACCTTTTCGTACTGGCAGAACAACCATGGCCAGCACCAGATCGTAGGCCTGCTGGTCGCGCCCCTGATCGCGTTCCTACTGCTCGTCTTCGGGGCCGGGCTGAAGAGGCGCCTCGAGGACGGGGGCGGTGCTACCGGCCACGGCTCGGTCGCGTTCGGGGGCGCGCTCCTTGGCGCCGCGATCTTCGCGCTGGTGGGCATGCTCGAAGCCGCCATGACGAGTGCAGCACACGCGGGGGAACGACAAGCCGTCTACACACTCAACCAGCTCCACTCCTATGACTGGCTCGGCTGGAACGCCGCCTTTGCCGCCCTACTCCTGGCAACCGGCCTCGGCGCACGCCTCAACCAGATGCTCCCCACCCAGCTCACGTGGGCGACGATCATCATCGGAGCGTCGCTCCTCACACCCGCCGGGTTCTTCGGGTTCATCCTTCTGCCGGTCTGGCTGATCGCGGTGGGACTATGGCTCAGCCGCAGCAAGACAGCGTCACCTGAACCCGTCGCAGCTGTGGGCCCGCGGTAGAGCGAGACGATGATGGGCTGCTGTTGGGCCTCAGGCAAGAAGTCGTCGAGCACCACCGGCACCCGAGCCGGACAGACCAGGAGTACCGCGCCTCCCGGTCGAGACAGGTGCGTCGGCAAGTCCGATCGCCGTGCGGGTACTCAGCGTTGCAGGGAGTTCGGAGCGCGGCGCGTCAGGCGGCACTCGGCCGCTTTGAAGCGGAGTGTGATGAGGCGCCCGGGGCGAAGGTCGAGCTCCGCGGCGGCGAGCGTGGAGACCTCGGCGGTGACGGGGAGCGGTGTGGCGACGGTCACGCGGACGCGGTTGCCC
>JANMKR010000078.1:0-33148 GCA_031372145.1 Actinomycetota bacterium
CGCTACTCGACGGTGACGGTCTTCGCCAGGTTGCGTGGCTGATCGACGTTGAGGCCCTTCGCGCGAGCGATCGCGTAGGCGAACAGTTGCAACGGTACGTTGGCGGTGATCGGCGACAGGAGCGGCGGGGTCTTGGGGACCCACAGCACGTCGTCCGCGTGCTCGCCGATCAGACGGTTGCCCTCGGTGGCGACCGCGATCACGCGTGCGCCGCGGGCCTTGACCTCCTGGATGTTCGAAACGACCTTGTCGAACACGTGCCCGTCGGTCGCGACGACGACGACCGGGGAACCCTCTTCCAGCAGAGCGATCGGACCGTGCTTCATCTCGCCGGCCGGATACGCCTCGGTCGGGATGTAGCTGATCTCCTTGAGCTTCAGCGCCCCTTCGAAACACACCGGCACACCGACGTGGCGGCCGAGGTAGAGGAAGAACGGACGATCGAAGTACCGGCCCGCAACCTCATAGACCTGAGCCGGGGCGGCCGATTCGAGGTACCCCTTGACCAGCTCGGGCAGCCGGCGCAGATCGGTCGCGATGTCGACCGCACCGTTGGACGTGAGTGCCCATTTGAGGCGACCGAGTTTGAGCGCCAGCAGTGCAAGGGCCATGATCTGGGCGGTGTGGGTCTTGGTGGCGGCGACGCCGATCTCGAGGCCGGCCCGCGTGAAGATGACCCCGTCGCTGTCGCGGGTCGCCTGTGACCCGATGATGTTCGTGAGGGCAACGACGTGCGCACCGCGCTCGCGGGCGACACGCATCGCCGCCAGCGTATCGGCGGTCTCACCACTCTGGGTGATGCCGATCACCAGGTCCCCGGGGCCCGCCAGACAGGTGCGGTACCGGTACTCGCTCGCGACCTCGATGTTGACCGCGACGCGTGACCAGTCCTCGATCATGTACCGACCGACGAGGCCGGCGTGGAACGACGTGCCACACGCGACGATGTGGATCCGTTCGACCCGCGCGAGCTCTGCGTCGTCCAGGCCCAGGTCAGGCAGGTCGACTGTTCCGTCCACGTTGAGACGATCGCCGATGGTGTCCCACAGCGCCGCCGGTTGCTCGTGGATCTCCTTGAGCATGAACGTCTCGTGGCCACCCTTCTCGGCCGAATCCTCATCCATCTCGACCCGGGTGACCTCACGGACGATTGGCGTTGCAGACCCGTTCCACACCGTCGTCGAATCGGCCTCGAGCACCACGATCTCGCCCGACTCGATGATCTGGATGTCCTTGGTCTCGCGCAGGAACGCCGGGATCGCCGAGGCGAAGAACCGCTCACCGTCGCCGACACCGACCACGAGCGGGCACTCCTTGCGCGCCCCGACCAGACGCCCCGGTTCGTCGGCGTGCATCGCAACGAACGCGTAATGGCCCTCGAGCTGCGCAACGGTGTCGCGTACGGCCTGGACGATGTCGCCGCGGTAGGCCTGAGCAATGAGGTGCGGGATGACCTCGGTGTCCGTCTCACTCGTGAACGCAACGCCCTTGCCCGCAAGCGCAGAACGCAGCTCCACATAGTTCTCGACGATGCCGTTCATGACCACCGCGACCTTGCCCGACTGGTCTGAATGCGGATGCGCGTTTTGCTCGGTCACCCTGCCGTGTGTCGCCCAGCGGGTGTGCCCCAGGCCGGTCGTCGCCGCGGAGTGGTTGTCGCCGGCGGCCTCGCGCAGTTTGGCGAGGTTGCCGACCGCGTGCACCTGCGCGAACTGCTCACCGGTCCGCTCCAGGAGCGCAAAACCCGCGGAGTCATATCCGCGGTACTCCAAGCGCTCGAGACCATCGAGAATGAGGTCTTTGCAGGCACGTGGCCCGACGTAACCGATGATGCCGCACATACGAGCAACCCCTTTAAAGGTGACTCCGCTTGATCGGCACGATGTACCGCCGGGTCAATCCTCTTCGCCGCCTGTCGCTGACATCCCCCCGAGGGCCCGTCGCGCGATTTCGGCGATGGTAGCGCACCACTTCTCGCACGCCTCGTCGGTCGGGGCTTCGACCATGACACGGACCAGTTGTTCGGTGCCTGACGCGCGAACGACGACCCGTCCGTCCTCGCCCAACTCGCGCTCGCAATCGGCGACCGCGCGCCACACATCGACCGCCTCGGCAAGGCCTTCCTTGTCGGCCACCGGAAAGCTGACCAACTTCTGCGGCATGCGCTGCACGACGGAAGCGAGCTCCGAAAGCGGCCGGCCGGCCTCGACCACTGCATGCAGCAGCTGGAGTCCGGCTGCCAACCCGTCCCCGGTCGGCCCGGAGCGGAGGTTGATCAGGTGACCGCTCTGCTCGCCGCCGATGACGAAGCCACCGGAGCGCATCTCCTCGAGCACGTAGCGATCGCCGACATCGGTCCAGCGGACCTCGATGCCGTTGGCGCGCATCGCGGAGCGGAAACCAAGATTCGTCATGGTGGTCGTCACGACCGACCCGCCATCAAGCTCGCCCCGATCACGCAACCGCAGCGCCAGGATCGCGAGAATCTGATCGCCATCCACGTGGTTGCCGGCATGGTCGATGGCCAGCAGGCGGTCGCCGTCGCCGTCGAACGCCAACCCGACATCGGCACCGGTTCGCACGACAGCCTGTGCCAGCGTATCCAGGTGCGTCGATCCACAGGCGACGTTGATGTTGACGCCGTCGGGCTCAGCGCCGATGACCTCGACGAGCTGCGCCCCGAGTCCGCGCAACACGTCCGGTGCGCTCACCACGGTGGCGCCATGGGCACAGTCAACGACGACGCGGATGCTCGAGAGATCGAGCGGGAACCGCTCGAGGAGCGCCTTGACGTAACGGTCACGCCCTTGCGGCCACGCATCGATCGAACCCAAGCCGTCGGCCTCGGGACGCGGTCCCACGCTGTCCATGGCCTGCTCGATGGCGGCCTCCTCGACGTCCGGCAGCTTGAACCCATCCGGTCCGAACAACTTGATGCCATTGTCCGGAAACGGGTTGTGCGAGGCGCTGATGACCACACCGGCCGCGAAGTCACCGCGCGCGACCAGCTCGGCGACGGCGGGGGTCGGCAGGACCCCTCCGAGCTCGACGTGGACCCCTGCGCTTGCCAATCCGGCCGCAAGCGCTGCCTCGAGCATGGAGCCGCTGCGCCGCGTGTCGCGACCCACCAACACCGTGCCACCCGGACTCAGGCGCGCGCCGAGGCCACGCCCGATCGCCATCGCCAACTCGGGCGTGAGATCACGGTTGGCGACCCCTCGCACACCGTCGGTGCCGAAGAGCGATCGGATCGCCTTGACGGACGCCACGAAACGGAGGAAGTGCTTAGCGCTTGGAGAACTGCGGACGCTTGCGTGCGCCGCGAAGACCGGCCTTCTTGCGCTCCTTGATGCGCGCATCGCGGGCCAACATGCCTTCCTTCTTGAGCTGCGGGCGCAGGTTCTCGTCCAGCTCGATCAGCGCTTTGGCAATCCCGTGGCGCAAGGCGCCGGCCTGACCTGTGACGCCGCCGCCGTTGAGGCGCGCGACAATCGACAGCTGACCTTCGAGACCGGCGATCGCCAGCGGGGAGCGCGCGGTGCGCACCAACGCAGCGCGCGGGAAGTACTCCTCGATGGGTCGGCCGTTGCATGTGATCGAACCGTCACCACCGCGGTTGACGATGACGCGCGCGATCGAGGTCTTCCGCTTGCCGGTCGCCCGTGGGCGCTCAGCACCGGGCTTTGGCGCGGCGACCGCGACGGTCGGAGCCGCAACCTCCTCGGGAGCCGGAGGCGCCTCTTGGGCAGGCTCCTGCACCTCGGTGGAGGGCGTCTCGATCGTCTCGTCCGTCATACCTCAGCCTTTCTGGTGAGCCGGAGCGGCTCTGGCTTTTGCGCCGCATGCGGGTGCTCTGCGGCAGCGTAGATCTTGAGCTTGAGAAGTTGCTGGCGTCCCAGGCGGTTCTTGGGGAGCATGCCGCGTACGGCCATGCGCAGCACTTCTTCGGGTCGCCGGTCGAGCTGCTCGGCCAACGTTCGCGACTTGAGTCCACCGGGGTACCCGGAGTGGCGATAGTAGCGCTTTTCCTGGAGTTTCTTGCCCGTGACCGTGATCTTCTCGGCGTTGACGACGACGATGAAATCGCCGGTGTCCGCGTGGCGGGTGTACCACGGCGAGCGCTTGCCGGCGAGCGTCTCCGCGATGACCGTCGCCAAACGGCCCAGATTCTGGCCCTCGGCATCGACGATCCACCAGCGGCGGTCGACGGTTCCTGCTTTTGCGCTCTGTGTGCTCATTCGTGCCCTTCAGCGAAAAATCGTCCCAAACAGCGAAAGCGGCGCCCATGCGCCGCGGTGCAGCCGGGGAATGCTAGGAAATAGCGCGGCCTATCGCAACCGTAGGGGATGCGCGACGCCGTCCCGACAGGATATAACGACTGTGGCGTGTCCGGCCGTGGTCCCCGGCAAGAAAAGTCCGGACGCCGACGAGGTGGGGTGCAAGATGGCAGCAAGCCCGGTAACCCGGTGTATCGCAGTCGCAGGTCATGGAAAGCGTTGCCAACAGAGCCCGTTCCGAGGCAGCCCGTACTGCTGGCATCACCTGCAAAGCCGCAAGGTTCCGGCGCCGAGCCGCCCGTTTCGCATCGCACCCGGCCAGCATGGTGATATCTCGGACGAGCCGGCGACGTTGCCGGTCGTCGACCGGATGGCCCTGGCAGTCCGACTCGCGCACGGCATCGGCGCCACCGAGCTGGGTGAGTTGGTGCGGTTCGTCGAGGACCGCCGAGACGGGACACTCGTCATGCTCAAGGAATCCGGCCAGGTGACCGACGTTCAGCTCCATCGCCGCCCGCGGGTGAGCGAGGCGCGCTAACACGCCGCGCGGCGGACGGGTCGACGCCGACGTCACACGGGCTGGGTATTACTCCCACTCGATGGTGCCGGGGGGTTTGGACGTGACGTCCAGGACGACGCGGTTGACCCCTGGGACCTCGGCGATGATGCGATTTGAGAGTTGCTCCACGAGTTCGTACGGCAGACGCGCCCAATCGGCGGTCATCGCGTCGTCGCTCGTCACGGCGCGGATGACGACCGGATAGGCATACGTGCGGCTGTCGCCTTGGACGCCCACACTGCGGATTGCGGGCAGCACCGCGAAGCTCTGCCACAGATCGCGGTAGAGGCCGGCGCGACGGACCTCTTCTTGCAGCACGTGGTCGGCGCGGCGCAGGATGTCGAGGCGTTCCTCGGTGACCTCGCCGATGATGCGGATGGCGAGACCCGGACCCGGAAATGGCTGTCGCCAGACCATCGGGTCGGGCAGGCCGAGTTCCTCGCCGACCGCGCGCACCTCGTCTTTGAACAACTGACGCAGCGGCTCGACCAGCTCGACCGCCATGTCATCGGGGAGCCCGCCCACGTTGTGGTGGCTCTTGATCGTGGCGGCGCCGTCCCGCCCGCCCGACTCGATGACGTCGGAGTACAGCGTGCCCTGCACCAGGAACGGCGCCTCGCCGAGCTTGCCGGCCTCCTCCTCGAAGATGCGGATGAACTCGGCACCGATCGCCTTGCGCTTCTCCTCCGGGTCGGTGACGCCGCGCAGCTTGTCGAGAAATCGGTCCTGCGCACGCACGTGGACCAGCGGGACCCCGAAATGATGGCCGAACGCCTGCTCGACCTGCTCGGCCTCCTTGTGGCGCATGAACCCGTGATCGACGAACACGCACGTCAGACGGTCACCGATGGCCTTGTAGACCAGGAGCGCGGCCACGGCGCTGTCCACACCGCCGGACAGGCCGCAGATGGCGCGTTGGTCGCCGACCTGCGCACGGATGCGCTCGACCTGCTCGTCGATGACGTGGGCGGCGGTCCACGTCGGCGTGCAATCACAGACATCGAACAGGAAGCTCTTGAGCAGGTCCGTGCCGAACGGGGTGTGGACCACCTCGGGGTGAAACTGGACGGCGTACATCCGGCGCGCCGGGTCCTCCATCGCCGCCACCGGCGACAGATCGGTCTGGGCAGTCACGGCGAACCCGTCGGGCGGCCGGGCCACGGCGTCCCCGTGACTCATCCAACACACGTCGGCCGGCAGATCCCCGAACAAGCCGGCGCGCGAGGTGACCCTGAGCGCGGTGCGCCCGTACTCGCCGCCACCGGTGTGCGCGACCTCACCCCCAAGGGTCTGTGCCATCGCCTGCATGCCGTAGCAGATGCCCAAGACCGGGATGCCGAGTTCGAGGAGCTCCGGCTGCAGCGCGGGCGCGCCCTCCTCGTACACCGAGGCCGGCCCGCCGGACAGCACGAGTCCAGCGGGTTCCAGCGCGGCCACTTCAGCCGGCGAGACGTCATGCCGGACGACGGCGGAGAACACCCGACATTCGCGGATCCGCCGGGCGATGAGCTGGCTGTACTGCGCGCCGTAGTCGACGACCAGGACACCGCCCGGGGCGGCTTTGGCGAGCGCGGGGTCGAGCGCGCCCCCTGTGCTCACCCCATCCCCACGGCCTGAGCCGTCTGCAGCTTCTTCCCCTCGGTCTTGATCGCGGGCGCCACCATGACCTCGACCTTCTGGAAACTCTGGATCGACTCATAGCCGCACGTCGCCATTGCGTTGCGCAGGCCGCCCATCAGGTTGAGCGAGCCGTCGTTCTCGTCGGCCGGCCCGGTCAAGATCTCCTCGAGGGTGCCGATCGTCTTGGTCTGGACACGCGCCCCGCGCGGCAGCTCCGGGTGGAACGTCGCCATGCCCCAGTGAAAACCCTTGCCCGGGGCCTCCTTGGCCTTGGCCAGCGGTGAGCCGATCATGCAGGCGTCTGCGCCACATGCGATGGCCTTGGCGAGGTCACCGCCGTAGCTCATGCCGCCGTCGGCGATGACGTTGACGTAGCGACCCGTCTCGAGCAGATGCTGCATGCGGGCGCCGGCCGCGTCGGCGATCGCAGTGGCCTGCGGGACGCCGACACCGATGACCTGCCGTGTCGTGCATGCAGCGCCGGGACCGACACCGACCAGAACGCCGACCGCGCCGGTGCGCATCAGGTGCAGCGCCGTCGAGTAGGACGCGCACCCGCCCACGATGACCGGTACGGGGAGCTCGGCGATGAAGCGCTTGAGGTTGAGCGGCTCGTGGTGTGACGACACATGCTCAGCCGAGACCACGGTGCCCTGGATGACCAGGATGTCCAGTCCGGCGTCCAGCGCCACGTCGATGTACTCGGTGACCTTTTGGGGCGTGAACGAGCCGGCGACGACGACGCCCTGATCTTTGACGTCGCGGATGCGCTGGCGGATCAAATCCTTGTCGATCGGCTTGCGGTAGATCTCCTGAAGACCGCGGGTGGCCTCGGCGGGCGGGTAGCCGGCAATCTGTTCGAGTTCCGCGTCAGGCTCCTCGTAGCGCACCTGGATGCCCTCCAGGTTGAGGACGCCGAGGCCGCCGATCTTGCCGATGATCCCCGCCGTGAACGGGTTGACGACCCCGTCCATCGCGGACGCGAGCAGTGGGTAGTCGAACGTGAACGACCCGAGCTGCCACGTCATGTCGACGTCCTCGGGGTCACGTGTCCGTCGGCTCGGAACGATTGCGATCTCGTCGAGGCCATACGCGCGCCTGCCGCGCTTGCCCATTCCGATCTCGATCTCCATCCCCATCACACCTCCAGGTCGTCGGTTCGGCGGCGCACTTGAACGGGTACGAAAAAACCCAGACCGGATGCCACCGACCTGGGTCTCCTTGTTGCTTCGAGCTTGATATCCGTCACGTGCTGTCTGGTGGTGAGGGTACCAGTCGCCCCGTTGCACCCGCAACGGACGTTTCACGCACAGAGCACGCGTTTTGTCAGTGCTCTCGGATCTCGATGATCTCGACCCGGCGGGCAAACGCCTCGGCGTCGTCCGGATCGAGTGCCCCCGCGCCGAGCCGCAGCGTGTTGGCGGCCCCACATGCCACGGCCCTGCGCACCGCCTGCTCAGGATCGTGATGTGCTAGCCATGAGGCGACGAATCCCGCCAAGAAGGCGTCGCCTGATCCAACGGTGGCGACGACCTCGCTGACCGGTGCCAGGCGCGCGCGGAACGTTCGCCCGGTCTTGCCCTCCCTGAACCGCGCGACGCATCCGTCGACGTCGTGGATCAGCACGATCCCGGCGCCCATCTGGGCGAGGGTCTCGGCGCCGCTCGCGAGGTCGGCATCGTCCTGGAACTCGTATCCCACGACCTCTTCCGCTTCTCGACGGTTGGGACTGATGACCATCGGCTCGCCCGCGAGAGCCGCTCGCAGGTTGCCGCCGAACGCATCCAGGGCCGCGGGGATCGCCGCCGCGTTGAGATCGCGGAGCATCCTGGCGTACACGTCTTCGGGCACGTCCCGTGGGAGGGAGCCGGCCAGCACCACCAGATCCGCGCCTTTCGACAGGTACCGCAGCTTGTCGAACAGCACCCCGATCTCGTCCTCGCTGACCGACGGCCCGACTTCGTTGATCTCGGTCTGCTCCCCGCTCATGGGGTCGACGACCGCCGTCGACGCACGCGACTCTTCGCGGATGCGCACGAAGTCGTTGAGGATGCCTTCGGCGGTCAGCTCCTCGATGATCGTCGTGCCCGTGCGACCTCCTGCCAGTCCGGTCGCGATCACCGGCTCGCCGAGGCACTTGAGCGCGCGCGCGACGTTGACACCCTTGCCTCCGGGGAGCGCGATGGCGTCGGTGGCCCGATGGCGCTGACCCGACGAGAAGCTCGGGACGGTGAGCGTGCGGTCCAGGGCCGCGTTGAGCGTGACGGTCAGGATCACACGAGCCTCGCGATCCCGGATCGGATGCGTTCGGCGACGCTCGGGCCGTCGATCGCCTGAGCCGCGATGAGCTTGCGGACGCCGACGGTCCGGGCGCCGTCGGTGACGCGCACTTCGCCGACGACGGTCCCGGTGGCGATCGGGGCGACCAGCTCGGCAGGGGCGACGATGGTCCGCCTGAGCGTGTGGCCGGCTTTGATGGTCGCAGCCAGCTCGGTGTCGACGGTGAGGGGTGCGCTGACTCCGGGACGATCGCGAACCGGGATGGAGATGATCACCTGATTCTTGCGCAGCGGCACGACCCGGACGTACTGGCGAAAGCCCCAGTCCAGGAGTCGTTTGGCGTCACGGGCACGTTGCCCGCGACTGGGCGAGCCGATGAGCGCCGCATACAGCTCGACTCCGGTGCTGGCGCGCCGGGCGTGGGCGACCAGCGAGTACCGGGCGCCACCGGTGTGACCCGTCTTGATGCCATCCACCTCGCGGTCGATCGACAGCAGGTCGTTCTCTGATTCGAGGCGCCGCGTTCCGCGCCCTCCCGGTCCGGGGATCCTCGCGGCGCGGCGCGCCACGACCTGCCGCAGAAAGGGTCGCTGCAGTGTCTGCTGCCCCAACGTCACCAGATCCCGGACGGTTGAGTAGTGGCCGACGTGATCCAGTCCATGAGGATTGGCGAAATGCGTGTTCGTCAGCCCCATCGCAACAGCCTCGGCGTTCATCAACCGCACGAAGCGCTTCTCGGAGCCGTGGCCCACATGCAACGCGAGCGCGACCGACGCATCGTTGCCGCTGCCGATCATGAGGCCCGTCAAGAGCACGCGGACTGAGAGCCGCTCACCTGGAACGAGCCCGGATGTCGACCCGCCGGGAGCAGCTGCCGCGCGCGGGACGACGACGATGTCCCCCAGCTTCGTCCGCTCCAAGGTGACGATCGCCGTCATCATCTTGGTCGTGCTCGCCATCGGCAGGCGGGTGTCAGCGGCGTGTTCGACGAGGACGTCCTCCGTCTCGGGGTTGACGAGGATGTACGCACGAGCCGTGACGGCCGGTGGCGCGGCGGCGGCCGTCACCGCGAGTGCCACGGCGGCGATGCCTGACGCGAACAGCTGCCAGAGGCGCATCCGGGTCAATCTACCACCGCTCCCGACAACCTCGGCGCGTCCTGTTGCGAGATCGCGGAACGCGATATGACCGTTGCATTCACTTACTGCGACGGCCCTCGACCGGCCTGCGATCGCCATGCGTCCCAGACGAGGCGGCGCAGTTCCGCGGCAGCGAGCGCCGGGTCAGCCGCGTAGATGATCGACCGGCTCGCCGAGACGAGCGCACCGGCGGCCCGGCCACCAAACGCGGGACCGAGGTCCTCGGGCCGGCCACCCTGCGCGCCCACTCCCGGCAGCAGAAACGCCTGGTGCGGCATCAGGTCACGAAGCGCCGCAAGGCGTGCGGGCACCGTCGCTCCGACGACCGCGCCGACGGCTGAAAGGCCCGATGCCCCCACGCTCGCCGCGCCCCACTGCGCCACCAGGCGCGCCACGGCCTCGTGCCACAATCCACCGTGCGCAAGCGCGAGGTCCTGCAGATCGGCGGCTCCGGGGTTGGACGTGCGCACCAGCACGAACAGGCCGCGCCCGGAGTCCTCCGCCGCCAATCGAAACGGCTCGACGGCATCCCCACCCAACATCGGATTGACGGTCAGGGCATCGATGGGGTCGCGCAAGAATGCCTCGGCATAGGCCCGCGCGGTCGCGTCGATGTCGCCGCGCTTGGCGTCCGCGATGACCAGCAACCCAGCCGCGCCGGCCGCCGCCGCCACGGCCTCGAACGCCTGCCACCCGTCGGCACCGAACCGCTCGAAACACGCCAATTGCGGTTTGGCGGCAACGCAGTGCTCCGCCGCGGTGGTGATGACGTCGCGACAAAAGCGCTCGGCGCCGGCGGCGCCACCGGGCACCCGAGCGGGATCGGGATCGAGACCCAGCACGATCTGGGACTCCCGTTCCTCGACGGCCGCGGCCAGCCTGTCGCCGAACCCGATCACAGGAGTGCCCTGATCAGCGGGAGCACCAGCGTCGCGAGCAGGGTCGTCGCCACCACCGCCCCGGCGATCACATCCGTCTTGAGTTTGAACCAACCACCGATCACAAGCGACATCATGGCGGTTGGCATGGCTGCCATCAGCACGACGGTCCGAAGTACGTCACCACCCAGGCCGATCGACCACGCGAATGCGAGGCAGACGAGCGGGCTGATGACCAGGCGGATCACCGCGACGGTTGACACATCGCGCCAGGCACGACGGATGCCGTCCCACTCGATGACCAGCCCCGCGTAGATCAGCACGAGCGGCAACACCGCACCGCCCAGGATCGCCAGGGGGCGGTCGATGCCCTGGGGCAGGCTCCGAACCCCGGCGAGGTTCAGGCCGAGTCCCAGCGCCATCGCCCATGTCGGCGGCAAGAGCAGGTTGCGCCACACGCCGCGTTGGGCCGCCACGTCCCCGGATGGGTCGCCAAAGTGACCGCTGATCCAGACCGTACTCGTCCACGTCAGGATCCCGGTGCAGAACGTGTCGAACATGACGGCGGCCGCGACCGACAGGTGCGGGCCCGACGCGGCGATGAGCGGCACACCGAAGAACCCGGTGTTGCCGACCGCGCTCGCCACGATGAGCGCCCCGGTCGACGGACGGTCGAGCTTCCACAACCGCGCCGCGCCCAGCGCGACGGCGACCAACACGCCGTGGACCGCGAAGCCCACGAGCGGCACCAACACCAGCGAGGGCTGCAGGTCGCTGGTCACCATGATGTGCAGCACCAACGCCGGGAGCGCCAGGTAGATGACGACCTGGACCAACATGGGTCCGTCTGTGGGCCGCATCACCCCCAACCGCCGCACCAGCCAGCCGAGCAGGATGATCGCGAGCGCCCCGACCGCGGTTGCGGTCATGAAACCGTCACCGACACCCCAAGGTGCGAGAGGGCCTCAAGCAGCAGCGCTTCGTCCGGATCCGGGCCGGGCACGGGGCGGCATGTGGGCGATCCGACGTTCCACGGCCAGCGACGGTAGCAAGACCGCCGAATCACGGTACTGCGCGGTCCCGTGCCAGGAGCGCTCCTGCGCGGCACCGCAACATACGACGGAGAAGAACTCGCCGGTCGGACGCACCTGGATGTCCCCGCCCAGCGTCGCGAGGCGCTGCTCGCGGTGTTGGTCACCCCAATCGTGGCGACCGGTCCGCAACACCCACTCGTCATATTCGCCGGCACGCGCCCCGTACTAGGCGATTTGATCGGACAGACGTCGGTCGGTTGCGCGGGCGTCGCAAACGCCCACCCCGCTGGGCGAAAATTGCAAGTTGCGCCGCGCGTTTCGCGCGGTGCCTTCGTCCATTTCTTTCTCAGACACGTTCCGGACGGTATCAACGCACCGACACCCCACCGGAAATGGCCGATGGGGGCCACCTGGGCCCCCATCGCGTACTGCTCCAATCGGCGTGAGCCGCCGACTTACATCATTCCGCCGCCGGGCATCCCGCCGCCGGGCATCCCGCCCATGCCGCCCATCGGGTCATCGCCGGGCTTGTCGACCACGACGCACTCCGTCGTGATGATGTTCTTGGCGATCGAGGCCGCGTTCTGCAGCGCCGAACGCGTCACCATCGCCGGATCGATGATCCCCGCCTTGACCAAGTCGACATACTCACCCGTCTCGACGTTCAAACCCATCCCGGGCTTGAGGTCCTTGACCTTGCCCACCACAACACTGCCCTCAAGACCGGCGTTGTCAGCGAGCTGACGAAGCGGCTCCTCGAGCGCACGACGCACGATCAACGCGCCCGTCGCCTCGTCTCCCGTCAACACGAGCTTGTCAAGCGCCTTGATGGCGTTGACGAGGACGACGCCGCCACCGGCGACGATGCCCTCCTCAAGCGCCGCGCGCGTCGCCTGCAACGCGTCCTCGACCCGGTGCTTCTTCTCCTTCATCTCCGTCTCGGTCGCAGCACCCACCTTGACGACGGCAACACCACCGGCCAGCTTCGCCAGGCGCTCCTGCAACTTCTCACGATCGAAGTCCGAGTCGGTGTTGTCGAGCTCGGCCTTGATCGTGCGGATCCGGCCCTTGATCTCCTCCGGGTCTCCGCCACCGTCGATGATGGTGGTGAAGTCCTTGCCGACCACGACCTTGCGGGCGGTGCCGAGCTGGCTGAGCTGGGTGTTCTCGAGTTTGAGGCCCATCTCCTCGCTGATCTGCTCACCACCGGTCAGGATGGCGATGTCCTCGAGCATGCGCTTGCGACGGTCACCAAAGCCCGGGGCCTTGACCACGATGCCGGTGAACGTGCCACGCAGCTTGTTGACGATCAACGTGGCAAGGGCCTCTCCCTCCACATCCTCAGCGAGGATCAAGAGGCTGCGGCCGGTCTGGATGACCCGCTCGAGCAACGGGAGCACGTCCTTGACCTGGGTGATCTTGCCACCGTGGGCCAGGATGTACGGGTCGTCGAGGATGGCCTCCATGCGCTCGGGGTCCGTCACCATGTACGGCGACATGTACCCACGGTCGAACTGCATGCCCTCGGTGAACTCGAGCTCCATACCGAAGGTCTGGCCCTCCTCCACATTGACGACACCGTCTTTGCCGACCTTCTCGATCGCGTCACTGATGATGTCGCCGACCTCACGGTCACGCGCCGAGATCGTCGCGACACGCGCGATGTCCTCTTTGCCGCTCACCGGACGGGCGTTCTTCTTGATCTCGTCGACCACGACATCGACCGCCTGCTCGATGCCGCGCTTGAGACCCATCGGGTTGGCACCAGCAGCCACGTTCTTGAGACCCTCGCGGACGATTGCCTGCGCAAGCAGGGTCGCCGTCGTGGTGCCGTCACCCGCAACGTCGTTGGTCGCCGTGGCGACCTCGCGTACGAGCTGTGCGCCCTGGTTCTCGAACGGGTCTTCAACGTCGATCTCACGCGCGATGGTGACACCATCGTTCGTGATCGTCGGCGCGCCGAACTTGCGGTCGATCACCACGTAGCGGCCCTTGGGGCCCAGGGTGACCTTGACCGCGTCAGCGAGGATGTTGACACCGCGCTCCAATGCGCGACGTGCGTCCTCGTTGAACTTGATTTCCTTCGCCATTCGCTTCGTTCCCTTTCGTCAGTTCGGCTCGGTTATTTCTTTGCGCGCTTGGGCTTCGCGGCGGCCGGAGCCGCTGCGGCTGCCGGGGGCGCACCCACGACCACGGCCAAGATGTCGTGTTCGGCGAGGATCAGGACGTCGTCACCGTCGACCTTGACCTCGGTCCCGCCGTACTTCGAATAGATGACCTCGTCACCGACCGCGACGTCGAGGGGAACGCGCTTCCCGTCGTCCCAACGTCCGTCGCCGACTGCCAGGACCTTGCCGCGCTGCGGCTTCTCCTTGGCGGTGTCGGGGAGCACGATCCCGCTCGCGGTCACTTGCTCTGCCTCGAGCCCTTCGATGATCACTCGGTCGCCGAGCGGCTTCAGATTCAATTGCCCTCCTTGTACTTGGGTTCAGCGTGGGCGGCATCCCGAGCACTCTGTCCAGGGATTTTGGCACTCCACCGCCCCGAGTGCCAGGAGATTAGCTGACCTTGCCGAGCTTCGCCAGGCTCCCCGACAACGATTCCTTCATTCGGCGGCACCCGTACGCCGCGACACCGGCGACCAAATGACCGCGTGTGCGTCCGCCAAGTGGCCGCGGGCGCAAATGCCAAATGGCCGCGCGTGCTAACGCCAAGTGGCCGCATGTCGTCAGTCAAGTGGCCGCGTCTGCAACGGCAAAATGACCGTGGCCGGCGACGATCCGAGTGCCGGCAACCGGTCAGGTCACCCGGTCGCGGGGGTCCTGGCCCGCGAAGAAATCGATGAGGTTGTCGATCGCACGCATTCCCATTGCCACGCGACTCTGTTGAGTCGCGCTGCCGAGGTGAGGCAGGAGCACCACGTTCTCGAGATCCAGCAGGCCCGGATGGACATGCGGCTCGTCTTCGTAGACATCGAGACCCGCGCCACGAAGGCGGCCGGTGCGCAGCGACTCCGCGAGCGCCGCCTCGTCGACAACGTCGCCGCGCGCGGTGTTGACCAGGATTGCGTCGGGGCGCATGTGCGCGAGGGCGGTTGCGTCGATCAGATGGCGGGTCGCCGATGTCGCGGGGCAATGGATCGAAACGACGTCACTCTGTGCAAGCAACTCCTCCAACGATGCACACGCGGTCGCACCGAGCTCATCGTCCAGCGCCACGGGGTTCGGCTGGTGGTAGATCACACGCATCCCGAAACCCTGGTGCGCCCGGCGCGCGACGGCCTGTCCGATCCTGCCCATCCCGACGATCCCGAGCGTCGCGCTGGTCATCCGGGTGCCGAGAAGCTGCGTCGGCCGCCACCCCGTCCACGCACCGGCGCGCAGCCGCCGCTCGCCCTCGCCGGCACGTCGTGCCACCATCAGCATCAGCGTGATCGCAAGATCGGCCGTGTCGTCGGTCAGCACCCCTGGGGTGTTCGTGACGACGATGCCGTTGGCCGTCGCAGCGGCGATGTCGATGTGATTGAACCCCACCCCGAAGTTGGCGACGATCCCAGCACGCCTTGGATGGACGGCCAGGATCGCGGCGTCGAGCCCATCGGTGACGGTCGTGATCAACCCGTCGGCAGATCGCATCGCCTCGACGAGCTGTACTGGTGAGAGCTGCATGTCGGCGCGGTTCAACTCGGCATCGAACAGGTCGGTGATTCGTCGCTCGACCGGGTCGGGCAGATGGCGTGTGACCACGACGCGCGGACGCCTACTCATTGCCGATCCTCCATCGGCGCATTCTGGCCGATTCCAGCCGGTCGGCAACCGTGATCTCTGAGACAAGAATGGATGACCGCGCCGCGCGAAACGCGCGACGCAACTTCCATTTTTCGCCCAGGAGGGTGGGCGATTCGCCCGCGCAACTGACAGGGTTCCTCGCCCGTGACCACCGATCATCGCTCACACAGGACCGGGCCCGAACCCCCTGTCCTCGCGGCCGTCGGATTTACGGTCGTCGCATGGGCATCGGCGTTCGTCGCGATCCGAAGCGCCGGCAAGGCGTTTTCACCGGGCCCGCTGAGCCTGCTGCGCCTCGGTGTGGCGGCGCTGTGCCTGGGAGCCGCAGTCGCGATCCGCCGTGAACGCCTCCCGGGTCGCGGCGAGCTCGTCGGGGTGCTCCTCTGCGGGATCTCCTGGTTCGGTATCTACAACCTTGCCCTCAACGCCGGCGAGCGGCGGGTCGATGCCGGAACCGCGGCAATGATCGTCTACATCGGCCCGGTGCTGATCGCATTGCTTGCCGGCCGATTCTTGGGCGAGGGGTTCCCGCGAATGCTCTTGGCCGGGTGTGCCGTGAGCTTCGCGGGAGTGGTGCTGATCGCGGTCGCGGTCTCGGACGGGTTCCACTTCGGCAGCGGCGTCCTGCTGTGCCTGCTCGCCGCGGTGACGTATGCAATCGGTGTCGTCGCCCAGAAGCCCGTCCTCGCGCGACGCTCGTCCTTGTCCATCACGTTCGCAGCGTGCGCGGTTGGCCTTGTGATCTGTGTTCCGTTTGCTCCACAACTCGCCGGCGAACTCGGGGATGCGTCGCCGAGCGCGATCGCGTGGAGCATCTACCTGGGTGTCGTGCCAACCGCGATCGCGTTCACGACCTGGGCGTACGCGCTGTCGCGCACCACCGCAGGCCGGATGGCGAGCGCCTCGTATCTGGTCCCACCGCTCGCGGTCCTGCTCGGGTGGGCCATCCTCGACGAGACCCCCGCGCCACTCGCACTCGTCGGCGGGGTTGTCGTCCTCATCGGCGTGACCCTCGCACAACGTCGCTCCCAGGCCGGCCGCACCGCGGATTGACGGCCACCGCGGTCAAGCGGCCAGCCGTCCCAAGACGTCAGCTGCCTCGACGTGGACGAGATACACCGGACGTGTGGAGGCCAGATAGTCGACGACCGACCGTTCGTCGCGCTTGCACGGGATCAGCGTCTTCCAGCCGCTCAGATCGCCGGGCCGGTGGAAATCCCCCGTGGCGACTCCGGGAAGCCCGGCCTCGGCGACCCACGCGAACAACTCACGCCGGTTGAAGAGCTCGTACCGATCCACAAAGGCCGCCAGTTCCTGCCGGTCCTTCGAGAATCGCCGAGTCCCTGCGCCGCGGTGGCCACCATCACCTGCGTGCGGATGCGCGGCCACGAGCGCTGCTCCAGACCTCCTCGCGCGCACCATGGCACGTTCAATCCCGTCGTCGACGCCGACGTGCTCCCGGCAGCCGATGGCGACCGCGTGGGCGGCGGCATCCGGGTCCAGGTCGTTGTAGGTCAGCTCGATACCGGGAATGACGAGCATCTGGTACCGGTCGAGGGCGCGTTTAGCTTCGTCGTCGATGTGCTTGAGATAGTCGGCGTGATTGCTTGCGGTGACCATGCCCTCGCCATCCCCGACCCATGCGGTGTACGGATCGTCATGCCGAATCACATGGTCGGTGATGCACAGGACGTCGAAGCCGGCCTGTCCGTAGAGATCGACCAGCTCACCGACGGTCAGCTGACCGTCGCTCCACGTGGTGTGGGCGTGGAGTTCACACAGCAGCGGTTTCGTCTTGATTCTCATGGCTCCAGCGTTGCGCACTCCACGCGGTCCCAGGGCATCGAACCCGCACCAAAGTGGTGTCCAACCGGCGGCCGCAACGGCCGGTCATGACAGGCCCGAGTACGTGCATACGCCACCATCGATTGATCGGCCCTCGCCTCACGCACACCGTCGTCAGTACCGCACGGCAACCAACGTCAACGCATGCGGCGGCGCCGTCGGCCCCGCGGCCGACCGCGGAGCGCCCTCGAGCAAGCGCATGAAGCGGGCGACGTCCCAGTGCCCACGGCCGACCAGAAGCATCGAGCCCACCAGAATCCGCACCATGTGACGCAGAAAAGCGTTCGCCTCGATCGTCAGGACGAGTTCATCGGCCCGCTCGACCCAGTCGCACGTCAGCACGGTGCGCTCGAAAAATTGGTGTCTGGTCTTCGACGGCGTGAACGCCCCGAAATCGTGTTGACCGACGACGGCATATGCGGCGGTGCGCATCGCGGGGACATCCAGCTGCCACGATACGTTCAAGACACCTCCTCGGCGCAGGGGCGACGGTGGACCGGGCAGCACCCGATATTCGTACGCTCGGCTGCGCGCATCGGTCCGGGCATCGAATCCATCGGGCGCTTGGGTCACCGTCCGAACCGCGACGTCGTGGGGCAACGTCCCGTTCAACGCCCGCAGGAGCCGGCGTGTGTCAATGGCGCCAGTCGTCACGGCACTCACCACCTGCGCCGAGGCGCTGACCCCGGCATCGGTGCGACCCGCCACGCGCAGCTCCTGTGCAGGGGCCCCGAGGACCAACACGAGCGCTTTGCGGAGCGCCGCCTCGATCGTACGTTGACCCGGCTGGGCCGCCCACCCCGCGAACCCCGCACCGTCGTACTCAAGGTCGAGCCGGAGCGTCGGCACGGCCCGACCTCAGAACGAACGGACGGAGCTACTCCGCCGCAACGGGCGCAGCGGACACCGGCACCTCGCGCGAGAGCTCGAGCAGCACCATCGGCGCGGCATCGCCCTGACGGGGGCCGAGCTTGATGACGCGCGTATAGCCACCGGGTACGTCCTTGAAGACCGGTGCGATCTCGTTGAACAACCGGTAGCTGATCGGCTTGTTGCGAAGCAGCGAGATCGCCTGACGACGCGCGTGCAGGCTGCCGTCCTTGCCGAGCGTAATCGCCTTCTCAGCGACCACCCGTGCCAGGCGGGCCTTTGGTGCGGTCGTCTGGATGCGGCCGTGCTCAAGCAACGCGGTGGCCAGGTTGGCCGCCATCGACTTGCGATGCGCGCTGGATCGGTTGAGCTTGGGTCCGTGACGGCGATGACGCATGCGAAGCTCCTAGTCGTCTGCTCGGAGGCCGAGACCCTGGGCTGCCAGGACCTCCTTGACCTCTTCGATGCTCTTCTTGCCGAAGTTCGGGATCGCCCCGAGCTCCCCCTCGGTCTTCGAGATCAGGTCACCGATCGTCTCGATGCCGACCCGCTTGAGGCAGTTGTACGAGCGTACCCCAAGCTCGAGCTCCTCGATGAGGATGTCGTGCATGTCGCTCTTGGGTGTGCCTTCCTCGATCACCTCGGCCTCGATCGCCGAGGCCGGGTTGGCGAACATGGACAGGCGGCCGATCAGGGTGTCCGCCGCGCGCGCGATGGCCTCGCGGGGATCGATGGAACCGTCGGTCTCGATCTCGAGCATCAGCTTGTCGTAGTCGGTGCGCTGACCGACACGTGCGGGACTGACCTCGTAGCGGACCTTGCGGATCGGCGCGAACGACGAGTCGACCGGGATGACACCGATCGTGGTGCCGGCGCCCTTGTTCTGCTCGGCGGGCACGTACCCGATGCCGCGCGCGATCGTCAGGATCATCTCGAGGTGCGCGCCCTTGTTGAGGTTCGCGATCTCGAGCTGCGGGTTGAGGATCTCGAGGTCGGCGGGGCAGATGATGTCGCCCGCCGTGACCGAACCCGGCCCGGTCTTGTTGATCTCGACCTCGACCTCGGGCGTCTCGCCGTGCAGCAGGCACACGAGTCCTCGGAGGTTGAGGATGATGTCGGTGACGTCCTCACGGACACCCTCGATCGTGCTGAACTCGTGCTGGACACCGTCGATCCGGATCGAGGTGACCGCCGCTCCTTCCAGCGAGGAGAGGAGCACACGGCGAAGCGAATTTCCGAACGTGTGCCCAAAGCCGCGGTCGAGCGGCTCGACCTCGAACACTCCGAGCGTGTCGGAGGTCTGCGTGTACGTCATGCGGGGGGCGTGAATGTCGAGCAACGTCTTTTCCCTCTTCCTCCGGCCGGAGCCGGCGTGTGATGAACGCGAAAACCGGAACCCTTCGCCTCGGCTGCCGGCCCCCGCGTCAGGGACTGGCCGCCATCGCTCAGGGAACCGTGAGCGCTACTTGGAGTAGAGCTCCACGATGAGCTGCTCCCGGACCGGAGTGTCGATCTCGACCCGGTCGGGGAACTTCAAGATGGTGCCGCTGAGCTGGTCATAGTCGGCCTGCAGCCACGGCGCGACGGAGGCCACCAGGTCGGTGGCGTTGCGGATGACCTGCTCGGCCGCCGACTGCTGCTTGACCGAGATGACGTCCGTCGGACGCACCTGGTAGCTGGGAATGTCGACCCGCTTGCCGTTGACCTTGAAGTGCCCGTGGCTGACAAGCTGGCGGGCCTGGCGGCGCGACGCCGCAAAACCGAGGCGGGTCACGACGTTGTCGAGCCGAAGCTCCAGGAGGCGCAGCAGGTTCTCGCCGGTGATGCCGGGCTGGCGGCTGGCCTTCTGGTAATAGCGGCGGAACTGCGCCTCGAGGACGCCGTAGAAGCGGCGTGCCTTCTGCTTCTCACGCAACTGCAACAAGTATTCGCTCTGCTTGGAGCGACGTCCCTGACCCGCCTCACCCGGGGGGTACGGACGGCGCTCGATGCCGCATTTGTCGGTCAGGCAGCGCTCACCTTTGAGGAAGAGCTTCTCTCCCTCACGGCGGCACTGTTTGCACTGGGGATCGCGATCGCGGGCCACTTACGCTGTTCTCCTACCATGGGGTTCGTTCGGGACGCGCGTCGCGACAAGCGATGCGCGGCCCCGTCGAGGTGCCTGCCCTGACGGGGAGCCGACCGGAGGTCGACAACACAAACCGATGAGAAGTCGCCGTTCGCTCCCCAACGCGGTGCCGATGCTGAAAAGACTTCTCATCGCGTCTAGACGCGGCGCCGCTTGCGAGGGCGGCATCCGTTGTGGGGGACGGGGCTGACGTCGGTCACGGACGTCACTTCGAGGCCTGCGGCCTGGAGCGACCGGATCGCGGTCTCGCGACCGGACCCCGGGCCCTTGACGTACACGTCGACCTTCTGCAAACCGTGTTCCATACCCTTGCGAGCAGCGGCGTCGGCGGTGACCTGCGCGGCGAACGGCGTTGACTTGCGCGAGCCCTTGAAGCCCGCGGAGCCTGCCGTCTCCCACGCGATCACATTGCCTTCGCGATCGGTGAGCGTGACGATCGTGTTGTTGAACGACGTCTTGATATGGGCGTGCCCAATCGGGATGTTCTTCTTGGCGCGGCGGCGTGTGCGCCCGCGAGTTGCCTTCTGACGTGACACAGGACTCTTTTCTCTCGTCTACTTCTTGCGCTGTTTGCCGACCGTCTTGCGCGGTCCTTTGCGGGTACGCGCGTTGGTCTTGGTTCGTTGCCCGCGCGACGGCAGCCCGCGCCGGTGTCGCAGCCCCCGGTAGCAGCCGATCTCAGACAGCCGCTTGACGTTGTTGGCACGCTCGCGTCGAAGGTCACCCTCGACGACGAACTCCTTGTCGATCACGTCGCGAAGCCGCGTGACCTCTTCTTCGGTCAGATCCCTGACGTAGGTGTTCGGGCTGATGCCGACCTGGGCAAGCAGCTTGTTGGCCGTCGAACGGCCGATCCCGAAGATGTACGTGAGGCCGATCTCGACCCGCTTCTCACGCGGAACATTGACGCCTGCGATACGTGCCATGGTTAGCCTTGGGTCTGTTTGTGGCGGGGGTTTTGACAGATGACCATGACTTTGCCGTGCCGCTTGATCACGCGGCACTTCTCACACATGGGCTTGACTGACGCTCGGACTTTCACAGGCTGTGCCTTGCTCTTACTTGAAGCGGTACGTGATGCGGCCACGGGTCAAGTCGTACGGAGAGAGCTCGACTTTGACGCGGTCGCCCGGGAGGATTCGGAAGTAGTGCTGGCGCATCTTTCCGGAGATGTGCGCGAGGACGTTGTGGTCGTTGTCGAGCTTGACCCTGAACATCGTGTTGGGCAAGGCTTCAGTCACTTCGCCCTCAAGCTCGATCGCATCTTCCTTCTGACCCACAGACTCCTCTCGTGCCCCGGAGGGCTGCCCTTGCAGGCATGATGGAAACGCAGCACGCCGCACGCGGTCTCCCGCGAGCGGCCTCGGATCGTAGCATGGTTGGCACTCACGTTTGTGTGAGGATTCGTGGGCCGTTTGCGGTGATTGCAACGGTGTGCTCGGCGTGGGCCGAGAGCGAACCGTCGGCGGTTCGGATCGTCCAACCGTCGGGATCGACCGTCACGTCGAACCCTCCGACGTTGACCATGGGCTCGATTGCGATGACGACCCCCGCCTCGAGTACCGGGCCGGTTCCCGGCTCACCGAAGTTCGGCACCTGCGGCTCTTCGTGCATCGTGCGACCCACCCCATGGCCGACAAGTGCCCGCACGACCGAGTACCCGGCGGCCTCAACCTCAGCCTGCACGGCGTGGCCGATGTCGCCCACGTGGTTGCCCGCCCGTGCCTGCTCGATGCCGCGAGCAAGGGCGGTCTCGGTGACCGAGATCAGCCGCGCGGCCTCTGGGGTGATCGAACCGATCGGAAACGTCCGGGCCGAGTCGGCGACCCAACCGTCCAGGATCAGACCGATGTCAACGGACAGGATGTCGCCGTCCTCAAGGCGCACCGGGCCAGGGATGCCATGGACGATCTCGTCGTTGAGCGACGCGCAGATCGTGCCCGGGAACGGCGTCACGTTGGGCCCACCGGGATATCCCAGAAACGCCGGGATCCCACCGCGGGCCCGGATCGCCTCTTCGGCGACGGCGTTGATCTGCAGCGTGGTCGCGCCGGCGCGGACTTCGGCGCGTAGGACGTCGATGCACTCCGCGAGAGCTGCGCCGGCCGTGGCCATCGCCTCGATCTCGCCGACGGTCTTGGGAACCGGCCCGGCGGGGCCACGCGTTGCAGGGCGCCGTCGCTTGGCGGTCACAGGCTCAGACACGCGCGGATGCGCGCATAGACCGCGTCGAGCTCACCGGTCCCGTCGACCTCGCAGAGGATGCCGCGTTCGCGGTAGTGCCCCACGACCGGTTCGGTCTGCTTCGCGTACGTCTCGAGACGGGCGGCAATGGTCTCGGGACGATCATCCGTGCGCTGATACAGATCGCACTGACCACCGTCCACCGGACACCGATCGTCCGCGCGATACGGATTGGAGACCTCATGGTACGAGCGTCCGCACCTGCGGCACAGCCAACGACCTCCGAGTCGGCGCGTCAGCTCGTCATCGGGCACGAGCAGCGACACGACCGCCTGCAGGGGCGAGCCCAGCGCATCGAGCATCACGTCGAGCGCGTGGGCCTGGGCGACGGTCCGCGGGAAGCCGTCGAGCAAGAAGTCATCGGCAGCCCCGTCCAGCCGTCCCCTGATCATTCCGATCACGACGTCATCCGGGACCAGTTTCCCGTCGTTCATGTAGCGCTGTGCCTCGACACCCAACGCGGTGCCGTCGGCGACCTCCTGGCGCAAGATGTCGCCGGTCGCCAAGTGGGTCAGGCCCAGCTCGCCCTTGAGCCGCTCCGCCTGCGTCCCCTTGCCCGCGCCAGGCGGACCAAACAGCGCGAGCCGCGCTATTTGAGGAACCCCTCGTAATTACGTTGCATCAGCTGCGCCTCGAGCTGTCGCATCGTGTCGATCGCCACGCCGACCACGATCAACAGCGACGTGCCGGCGAACGTGAAGTTGACCTCGGGCATGTACTTGAAGATGATGTTCGGCAAGCTCGCGATGCCCGCCAGGTAGAACGCGCCAGGCAGCGTCAGGCGCGTCATCACACGGTCCAAGTAGACCGCTGTGGGACGTCCGGGTCGCACGCCGGGCACGAAGCCGCCGTACTTCTTGAGGTTGTCGGCCTGGTCGACCGGGTTGAACTGCACCGCCGTGTAGAAGTACGTGAACAGGATGATCAAGAGCGCCTGGAAGATGATGTAAAACCAGGAGTTGGTCCCCAACAGACGCCCGAGGTCGGCGAAGAAGCCTTGGTTGCCACCGATCAGCGTCGAGAACAACGACGGCAAGATGACGATCGACGCCGCGAAGATCACCGGGATCACGCCGGCCATGTTGACGCGCAATGGCATATAGGTCGTGCCGCCCTGCGTCATGCGCCGGCCCACGACCCGTTTGGCGTACTGGATCGGAATGCGCCGTTGCCCCTCGTTGACGAACACAACGCCGACGACCACCGCGACGGCCATGACGCCGATGATGATCTTGGACACCGGTTGCAGGTCCCACCACCGGTTGACGCCTCTCGGAATGCCCGAGACGATGCTGGCGAAGATCATGAGCGAGATGCCGTTGCCGATGCCGCGCTGCGTGATCATCTCGCCGAACCACATGACGAGCACCGTGCCGGCCGTCAGCGAGATGATGACCAGGTAGAGACGGCCGAAGGACAGCCCTTCGAGCGCACCCTGCTTCTTGAAGAAGAGGATGTAGGCAAGCGATTGCAGGAACGCCAGGACAACCGTGAGATACCGCGTGTACTGGGTGATCTTGGCGTAGCCGGCCTCACCTTCTTTCTGGAGGGCCTCCAAACGGGGGATCACGACCGTCATCAGCTGGATCACGATGCTCGCGGTGATGTACGGCATGATCCCCAGTGCAAACACTGAGAACCGCGTGAGCGCCCCACCGGAGAACAGGTTGAGGAACTGCAGCACGTTCGCGGCGCCCTGTCCGTTGATGCGGTCCGCGATCCTCTGGGCATCGACCCCCGGTACCGGCACGTAGGTGCCGAGCCGGTACACCGCAAGCAGCGCGAAGGTGAACGCGATCTTCTTGCGAAGATCCGCCGACTTGAACGCGTTCAGGATGGACTTGAGCAACTATGCCTCGGTCGTAGCTGCGGCACCGCGTGCCGGAATGACCTCCACAGTACCGCCTGCCGCCTCGATCTTGGTCTTCGCGCCCGCCGAGAACGCGTGCGCCCGCACGGTCAAGGCGCGGTCCAGATCGCCCTCGGCCAGGATCTTGACCGGCCATTTGCGGTTCTTGTTGCCCTTGACGAGGCCGCGCGCTTCGAGCGCCGCGACATCGACGACCGAGTCGGCGTCAAACGCAACGAGGCTCCCGACGTTGATCGCAATCGAATGCGTGCGGAACCGCTCGAATGGCATCGACTTCTTGTGGTTGGGGCCGCGCAGCTTGCCCTTCTGCATGTGAATCGGCGTCTGGCCACCCTGGAACGCCTCGATCGGTCCCTTGCCCGACCTGGAGCCCTGCCCCTTGTGGCCACGACCCGACGTCTTGCCGTGACCGGACCCCGGACCGCGTCCAATGCGCTTGCGCTTCTTGCGCGCACCCGGGTTGGGTGCCAACGACTCGAGCCGGACGTCGTTGGGGTCGACCACAGGCGTTGCCTCGGCGTCACTCATTGACGTCCTCCTCGACCTTGATCAAAAATGCGACCTTGCGCAGACGGCCCCGGAATTCGGGGGTGTCGCGATGCAGTTTGCTGCGACCGATCTTGCCCAGCCCGAGCGCTCGCAGCGTGCCGCGGTGCTCGTGCTTGGTGCCGATCTCAGACCCGGTCTGGGTGACCCGGATCATGCGGTCTCCTCACCGGCGGCGACGACGGCGGGCGCTTCCTCGACGGCGGGGGCTTCCTCGCCAACTGGGGCTTCGTCGACAACGGGGGCTGCGACGGCGGCCGGCGCTGCCTCGTCAACAGGAGCGACCGTCACAGACGGCGTCTCGACGGTGACCGGCGTCTCCTCGGCAGCGGACTCCGTCTCAGCGGCCGGGGCCGTGTCGAGGCGCTTGCCGTTGCGGTTCTCAGAGAGGCCGAGCACTTGGGCGATGGTCTTGCCGCGACGCTCGGCGATGTCCTCGGGGCGGCGGAGTCCCTTGAGGGCGGCGACGGTCGCGGGCAGCAGGTTCATGGGGTTCGTGCTGCCGAGCGACTTGCTGAGGATGTCGTTGATTCCGGCCAGCTCGAGTACCGCGCGCACGGGGCCACCGGCGATGACACCGGTACCGGGCGACGCAGGCTTCAACATGACGCGACCCGCGCCGTGGTGGCCCAACACCTGATGGGTGATCGTCGAGCCGTGCTTCGGGACGCGGAACAGGTTCTTCTTGGCGTCCTCGATGGCCTTCTGGATCGCCAACGGGACCTCGCGGGCCTTGCCATGCCCGATGCCCACCACGTCGTACTGGTCACCGACGACAACGAGCGCCGAGAATGAGAACCGCCGACCGCCCTTCACCACCTTGGCGACACGGTTGACCTGCACGACGCGCTCGGCAAGCTCGAGCCCGTTCGGGTTGATGCGCTCTGTACGTCGTACCTCAGCCAACGATCCTCATCTCCTAAAACTCAAGGCCACCCTCACGGGCAGCATCAGCGAGCGCCTTGACACGCCCATGGTAGAGATATCCACCCCGGTCGAACACAACACGCGTCACACCGGCTGCCTTCGCCCGGTCCGCGACGAGCTTTCCGACCTGCGCTGCAGCGTCGCCCTTGCCGACCTCACGCAGGGCCTGCTCGGTGGAGCCGGCCGCCGCCAGGGTGTGACCCGTCGCGTCGTCGATGACCTGTGCGTAGATGCGCGCATTCGAACGGAACACCGACAGACGCGGACGCGCGGCGGTGCCGTTGACCTTGCCGCGGATGCGCCGTCGGCGGCGCTCACGGCCGCTCGGAGCCGGACTGATATGCCTCATGCGCGCTTCCCAACCTTCCGGCGGACGACCTCGCCGTCGTACTTGATGCCCTTGCCCTTGTAGGGCTCCGGCGGGCGCACCTTGCGGATGTCCGCTGCGACCTGGCCGACCAGCTGCTTGTCGATACCCGACACGACGATCTGCGTCGGCACCGGGCATTCGAACGTGATGCCGCCCGGCGGCACGATGACGACCGGGTGCGAGAAGCCCGCGGCGATCTCCAGGTCAGTGCCCTTGAGCTGCGCGCGGTATCCAACGCCCACCAACTCCAGGCGTTTCTGGAATCCGTCGCTGACGCCCTGGACCATGTTGGCCACCAGCGTACGCGAGAGTCCGTGAAGCGACCGGTGCGGTGCACGGTCCGTCGGACGGGCGATCCGCAGCTCACCCTCGGCCTGAACCACGCTGATGGGTTCGACGACGGTGTGCGACAGCTCGCCCTTCGGCCCCTTGACCGTGACGTGTTGTCCCTTGATGTCCACCGTGACCCCTGCGGGCACGGGAATCGGGGCGCGTCCAATTCTGCTCATCGGGCCGTCACCAGACCTCGCAGAGAATTTCGCCGCCGACACCGCGGCGACGGGCTTCTTGACCGCTCAGCAGTCCCTGTGAGGTCGAGATGACCGCGACGCCCATGCCGCCCAAGACCTTGGGGATGCTCTCGCGGTCCACGTAGACGCGCCGGCCGGGCTTGCTGATCCGACGCAGACCGGAAATCACCTGACGGCGGCTCTTGTCGTACTTGAGCTTGACGAGGAGGGTCTTTTCCTTCCCCTCGCCGGACTCTTCCCAGCCGACGATGTAGCCCTCATCCTCGAGGAGCTTCGCGATCTCGGCCTTGAGTTTGCTTGCGGGCATGCGGACCTCGTCGTGCAGCGCCTGGTTGGCGTTCCGCACACGGGTCAGCATGTCTGCCACTGGGTCGGTCATCATGATGAATGGCCCTTCATATGGCATCTGTCGGAACAATGGCGAGCGAAGAGCCCGCCGGACGCGGACGCAGGGAGCGCCCATGTCGGGAATATGGGCGCGACTGAGGACAAAGCCCCAGAGCCCAATCGTGCAGAGACGACGTGCCAAATCCGGCGGAGCTGTGCAGCCGCCATTTTCTGCCGTGATGCCATATGGAGGGCCATGACTACCAGCTCGACTTGGTCATGCCGGGGATCACACCGGCGTGGGCTTCTTCGCGCAGGCAGATACGGCACAGGCCGAACTTGCGGTAGTACGCGCGCGAGCGGCCGCACCGGTGGCAGCGCGAATACCCGCGGGTCTGGTACTTCGGTGTGCGTGAGGCCTTCACGCGCAAGCTGGTCTTGGCCACTAAGTGGTCCTTTCCGTGACATTCGGCGTGGAAATGGCGAGCGAAAAGCACGCCGGACGAGGACGCAAGGAGCGCCCATATCGGGAATATGGGCGCGGCCGGGGACGAAGCCCCTCTGACGAGAGTGGGGCACATACGTACCAAATCCGGCGGAGCTTTGCAGCCGCCAGTTCCCGTCGGGATGTCATGGAAAGGGCCACCGTCCTATCGCTTCTTCGAGCGGGTGCGCGAACGCGCACGTTGCTTGCTCCGACGGCGGAGGGCCCGCTCCTCGGCCGTGTATCCATCTGCCCGGAACGGCATTCCGAGGTGACGCAAGAGCGCCCGTCCTTCTTCGTCGGTCGCAGCCGACGTGGTGATGATGACATCCAGACCGCGGGCCTGGTCGACCCGGTCGTAGTCGATCTCCGGGAAGATCGTCTGCTCGCGGATCCCGAGCGCGAAGTTGCCGCGCCCGTCGAAGCTGTCCGGGTTGACGCCGCGAAAATCACGAATCCGCGGGAGCGCCACCGACGTGAGCCGATCGTAGAACTCCCACATGCGCGCGCCACGCAACGTCACCTTGCAGCCGATGGGCATGCCCTCGCGCAGCTTGAACTGTGCGATCGACTTGCGCGCCTTCGTGATGATCGGCCGCTGCCCGGCGATCTCGCTGAGCTGCTCGACGGCCTCGTCCAGCGACTTGGAGTTCTGCTTGGCCTCGCCGACCCCCATGTTGAGCGTGATCTTGGTGATGCTCGGATGTTGCATGGGCGAGCGGTAGCCGAACTCCTCTTGGAGCTTGGGCCGGATCTCGTTCTCGTAGATGTCGCGCATGCGTGGCGGCGGTGCCGGTTCGGATGGCCCGGCGGCGGCCTTGGCCTTGCCTTTGCCCTTGGCTTTCGGCGCGGGAGCGGCCTTGGCCGGCTCCGCGTCCGCAACGCCCTCGGCGTCGGCGTCAGGCGTCGCCTCGGTCTCGGGTTCGGGGGCCTCGGACGCAGCGTCGGGCGCGGCCTGAGGGGCCTCGTCCACGACGGTCTCGTCCATGGTTTCGTCAGGGGTCATGTTGTCGTTCTGGTCAGCCATGAATTCAGTCGAACTTCTCTCCGCTTCGGGCCGACACTCGGACCTTCTTGCCGTCGACCTCCGTGAACCGCACCCGTGTGGGGCGACCGTCCTTGGGGTCGATCAACGCAACGTTGGACCAATGGATCGGCGCTGGCTTCTCGATGACGCCACCCGGCTCCTGCGGAGGCCGCGGCTTGGTGTGGCGCTTCATGATGTTGAGCCCGTCGACGAGGACTTTCTCGTCTGCGGGCCGTACCTCCAGCACGGTACCGGTCTTGCCCTTGTCCTTGCCGGAGATGCAGACGACCTCGTCGCCCTTCTTGATGCGGGCCCCCATCACAAGACCTCCGGGGCCAGCGAGATGATCTTCATGAAGTTCTTGTCGCGGAGCTCGCGCGCGACCGGCCCGAAGATGCGGGTGCCGCGCGGGTTGTCCGCATTGTCGATGATGACCGCAGCGTTCTCGTCGAACGCGATGAACGTGCCGTCGTCGCGGGGATGCGACTTCTTCGTCCGCACCACGACCGCTTTGACGACATCGCCCTTCTTGACGGCGCCGTTCGGCGTCGCCTGCTTGACCGTGCCGACGATGACGTCGCCCACATATGCGTAGCGCCGCTTCGATCCGCCCATCACGCGGATGCAGAGGATCTCGCGGGCACCGGTGTTATCAGCGATCCGAAGGCGTGATTCCTGCTGGATCACTTGGCACGCTCCGTGATCTCGACGAGACGCCACCGCTTCTGCGCCGACAGCGGACGGCATTCGATGATGCGCACCACGTCGCCGACATGCGCCTCGTTCTGCTCGTCGTGGACGTGCAGCTTCGCCGAACGGCGCACCGTCTTGCCGTAGACGGGGTGCGGGCGCGCCGAGTCGATGCGCACGGTGATCGTCTTTTCACGGGCGTCACTGACCACGACGCCGGTCCTGGTCTTGCGCGCCGCAACCGACGCCTGGGGTGTCTCAGCCATCGGCTTCCTCTTCTGCCCGCTCTTTGATGACCGTCAGGATCCGCGCAACCTCGCGCTTACGTTCCGAGATCTCGGAGGTACGTTCGAGCGCACCTCCGGCGTGCTGGAACTTGAGGTTGAACAGTGCCTCGCGTGCCTCGTTGAGACGGCCTTCCAGCCGCAGATCGTTGAGGTCGCGAAGCTCTTTCGCAATTTTCTTGGGCACTAGTGCTCGCTCCTGCGGATCAGTCGATGATTTCGCGAGCGAATCGCCCGCGAGGCAAGGAAGAGGGAGCTGGCAGTGGTGTGACACCCCACGACGGCGACCGATGACGCCGCATTCGCGGAGCGATGCAGCCGCGAAATCGCGACTTGATTCGTAGGAGTGAGCACTTAAAAATCGTCCCTTGTGACGAACTTGCACTTGATCGGAAGCTTGTTGGCCGCGAGCCGCATCGCCTCGCGGGCGAGGGGTTCGGGCACTCCGGTCAACTCGAACATCACCTTGCCGGGCTTGACCACCGCGACCCACGTCTCGGGCGAGCCCTTGCCGGAGCCCATGCGCGTCTCGGCCGGCTTCTTGGTGACCGGCAGGTGCGGGAACACGTTGATCCAGACCTTGCCGCCACGACGAATGCGGCGGTTGATCGCGATACGCGCGGCCTCGATCTGGCGGTTTGTGATCCACGCGGGCTCGAGCGCCTTGAGTCCGTACTGGCCGAACTTGACCTCGGTGTTGCCGCGCGACAACCCGGCCCGACGGCCGCGGTGATGCTTGCGGTGTTTGACACGCTTCGGAAGGAGCATTTAGGCCGCTCCTCCTGAACCCTGGATGGGACCCTGGCCTTGACCCGGACCGCGTCCGCCGGAGGGACGCCCGCCACCGCCACCGCCACCGCGATTGCCACCGCCGGGACCGCCGGGCCCACCAGGTCCTCCGCCGGGACGATCCCGACGGTCACGCCGCTGCTGCGGTCGGCGCTGCTGCTGCTGCGCCTCGAGGTCGACGCGACCGCGCGCGTCGGTGACGCCTTCCGGCAACACCTCGCCGCGGTTGATCCAGACCTTGACGCCGATGCGTCCGAACGTGGTCTTGGCCTCGTAGAACCCGTAGTCGATGTCGGCCCGCAACGTGTGCAGCGGGACGCGCCCGTCCGAGTAGTGCTCGGACCGCGACATCTCGGTGCCACCGAGACGGCCAGAGCACTGGACTTTTGCGCCTTGGGCGCCGGAGCGCATCGCCGACGTCAACGCCCGCTTCATGGCACGGCGGAAGCTGACGCGGTTCTGGAGCTGCTCGGCGATCGACTGTGCGACGAGGGTCGCATCGAGCTCCGGCCGCTTGATCTCGTTGATGTTGATCTGGATCTGCTTTTGCGTCAACACGTGCAGATCCTTGCGCAGCGCATCGACCTCTTGGCCGCTCTTGCCGATCACGATGCCGGGCCGCGCCGTGAAGATGTCCACGGTGAGCTTGGTGGCGTCCTTCTTGATATGGATGTCCGAGAGGCCGGCATGGGAGAGCTTGCCAAGGATGTGGTTGCGCACGGAGCGGTCCTCGTCGAGGGACGCCGCAAAGTCACGGTTGGCGAACCAGTTGCTCTTCCAGCCGTTGAGGATCCCCAGGCGAAACCCGGTCGGATTGACTTTCTGACCCACTAGCTGCGCCTCCTTCGGCGTGGCCCGTCAGGGGCGTGCGCCAATCCAATCGTGATGTGACACGTGCGCTTGAGAATCGGGGTGGCCCGACCCATTGCGCGGGGCCGAAAGCGCTTGATCGTGGGGCCCGGATCCACGGTGACGTGGGCCAAGACGAGTTCGTCTGAGCGCATGCCGTGGTTGTTGTCGGCGTTGGCCGCAGCCGATTCGAGCACTTTGCGCACCGGGACAGCCGCATCACGCGTCGCGAAGGCCAGGATTGCCCGGGCCTCTTGCACGCTCTTGCCGCGCACGAGATCGGCAACGAGTCGCGCCTTGCGCGGCGACACACGAACAAACTTTGCGGTCGCACGGACCTGCTTGGCGTCAATCGTCTCAGCCACAGTGGCCCTCCTCGCGGCATCCGCCGCGAATATGGCGAGCGAAAAACCCGCCGGACGAGGACGCAGGGAGAGCCCATATCGGGAATATGGGCTCGACCGAGGACAAAGCCCCCGACAACGGTTGGACAGTCGGGGCCTGACTAATCCGGCGGAGCTTTGCAGCCGCCAGATTCCGGTGAGATGTCGCGCGGAGGGCCACTAGCGCATCTTCGACGTGCGGTCGGAGCCCTGGTGGCCGCGGTAGGTCCTCGTCGGCGCGAACTCGCCGAGCTTGTGTCCGACCATGCTCTCGCTGACGAACACCGGGACATGCTTACGCCCGTCGTGCACGGCGATCGTGTGACCGACCATGTCGGGGAAGATCGTCGACGACCGCGACCAGGTGCGAACCAGACGCTTCTCGTTGGCGGTGTTCATCGCCTCGATGCGTTGCATGAGCTTGGCCTCGACGAACGGACCCTTCTTGAGTGATCGGCCCACTACCTCTCCCCTGCGTGCTTGCCGCGCTTACGGGCGCGGACGATGAACTTCTGGCTGGCCTTCTTCTTGTTGCGCGTGCGGTGACCGTTGGTCGGCTGACCCCACGGTGTCACCGGGTGACGGCCGGAGTTGGTCTTGCCCTCACCACCACCGTGCGGGTGGTCGACCGGGTTCATGGCCGAGCCGCGGACGGTCGGGCGGACGCCCTTCCAGCGGCTGCGTCCAGCCTTGCCGATAGAAATGTTCTCGTGCGTGACGTTGCCGACCTGTCCGATCGTGGCGCGGCAGTCCAGGTGGACCATCCGCATCTCGCTCGAGGGCAGACGGACCGTCGCGTAGTTGCCGTCCTTCGCCATCAGCTGCGCGCCGGTGCCGGCCGAGCGGCACATCTGGCCGCCGCGACCCGCCTGCAGCTCGATGTTGTGGACGATCGTTCCCGTCGGGATGTCGCGAAGCGCCAAGCTGTTGCCCGGCTTGATGTCTGCGCCCGGGCCGCTCATGACGGTGTCGCCGACACCCAGTCGCTGCGGGGCGAGGATGTAGCGCTTCTCGCCGTCCGCGTAGTGGAGCAGTGCGATCCGCGCGGAGCGGTTGGGGTCGTACTCGATCGCGGCGACCTTGGCCGGGATCCCGTCCTTCTTGCGCTTGAAGTCGATGATGCGGTACCGGCGCTTGTGACCGCCACCGATGTGGCGGGTCGTGATGCGGCCGTTGTTGTTGCGTCCACCGGTCCTCGAGACCTTGCCCAGCAAGGACTTCTCGGGGGTCGACTTGGTGACCTCCTCGAAGTCCGACGAGGTGACGAACCGGCGGCCCGGCGAAGTCGGTTTGTATTTCCTGATGCCCATGGAGGTGTGCCTCAGACCCCTTCGAAGAGTTCGATGCGATCGCCGGGAATGAGCTCGACGATGGCCTTCTTGTACCCGGGACGTCGACCCTTGGTGGGGC
>JANMKR010000087.1:0-32078 GCA_031372145.1 Actinomycetota bacterium
CTGGGCTTGATCACGCTCTGGGCGTCGGCCTTGATTCTCCCCGAGACCGTGTTCGCGTGGGTCAACCTGGCCGCAGCGCTCTTCGTCGTCGGCATCGGTCTGTGGGTCGTCTGGCTGCGCGTACGCAGCGAGCGTCGGCGCCGCGCGCACGACCGTGCGCATCACCACACACATGACCACCTGGACGACGGCCACAGCCACGGTCATGACGATCATGACCATGGGCATCACGATCACCACGACCACGACCATGGCGACGGAGCGCACGGTCACTCCCACGCGCCACCGGCAGACCTCTCGTTCAAAGGGCTCGCCGCCGCAGGAATCTCGGCGGGATTGCTGCCCTGTCCGTCGGCGATGGTGCTGATGCTCGGCGCCATCTCGCTCGGCCACGCCGCATTCGGCCTTGTGCTCGTGATGGCGTTCTCGGTCGGCCTGGCCGCCGTCCTTGCCGGAATCGGCTTGCTCTTCCTCTACGCACGGCGCTTCATGGAACGCCTTCCGTTGGGTGGACGCATCGCCCAGGCGATTCCCGTTGTGTCGGCCATCGTGATCGTCGGCCTCGGAATCGTGCTCACCACTCGCGCCATCCCCGCAGTCTTCTCGTAACCGAAAGGTTCAACGAAAATGCAATCCCCGATGGGTTCCCCACAGGCACACCGGCGTCGTCGCGGTTGCGTATGCAGTCGCGTGGGCGTCCCGTCGTGCACGCCGAGGCTGGAGGGTCCCGGCGTGAGCGCGGGCCACGATCAGGCCGGAGATCCAGTGGGGTAGGCCGTACGGCCTGATTCACCCGCTGGATCCCCGCGCCAAGATCGTTGGCCTGGTCGCGGTCACGGCCGTGAGCGCTTCGACGCCGCTCACGGCCTGGCCGGTTTGGACAGGACGCCCAGTCATGTCGGCGCGCGTCGCTCGCCCGCCGTGGTGTAGTCGTCGTGCCTTCGTCCGCGTCGCTACCCGCCGGCGACGATCCTCAGATCGAACGCGTCGGTCAGGCGGGCGATTTCGAGGACGTCGGCCAGATCGGGGCGGCAGATGAGTGGCAGGCGTGAACCGCTGCGCCGAGCGCGGTTGGCAAACGACAGCAACGTACCGAGGCCTGACGAGTCGATCAGCATCACGTCCGAGACGTCCAACACGAGGTTGCCCACCGAAAGATCGTGACGGGCCATGCGCTGGCGCAGGCGCGCGATCGTGTAGATGTCCAGATTGCCCGCCGCGCGTACGGTCACGACATCGTGTTCGTCGACGGTGATGCGCACGGACAAGCCGCGGGTCGGCGTCGGTCGGCGGTCTGCTTGGCGAGATGGCGCTTGCATTGGGGCCTCCAACAGAGCTGTACCCACGGTCACTCCTTTTCGTGCGGGGCGTCGACGCCCATTGTTGATGACGTTCGGTGCCGTGAACCGCAATCCCGTGACACGCCTGCAGTGATCGGGAGACGGGGTGGTGTACGGCGATAGCATTCGCTGAATGCGCGCCACCCGCATCAACCACGTCAGCGTCAGTGCCCGGGACCTGCAGGAGTCGGTGCGCTTCTACACCGAGGTACTCGGGCTCGAACCCGTCGCAACGCCGGACTTCGGCTTTCCCGTGCAATGGCTCCGATTGGGTCAGGTGCAGTTGCACCTGTTCGAGCACAAGCAACGCGAGGCGCCGATGAGCCACCACGTCGCCCTCGAGGTCGACGACTTCGAGGCGGTGCTCCGCGTGGTCCGCGACCGCGGGATCGCAGATCACGAGATCTTTGGTCATTGGCTCTATCGCCTGCCGGACGGTGCGGCCCAACTCTACCTGCGCGATCCCGGAGGCAACCTGATCGAGATCGATCACCCCGACGCCGACGCCCTCGATCCTGAACTGGTCGCCGACATCCGCCCGCTGCCACACCCGCAGACCGGGGACGCGGCAACCGCGACGCTCTGGGCCGGGGTTACTCGCCCCCGAACGTGACTACCTGGGTCGGGCTGATCAGAAACAGGACGCGCTCCTCGGTCGCGGTGCGAAACGGGTACGGCGTCTGGTTGATGTAGCTCTCGCTGAGCGCGTCGATGGACTCGGTCGCGAGCTGCCCGTCCGGTCCGCGCTCGTCGATGATCCGGTCGACCTTGCCGTAGATCGAGACCCAATGGTAGGGGTTTGCCGGGTCCGTGATCTGGATCGTGACGTGTCCGTCGCGGCGCATGTGCCGGTCCTTCGCGCGGCCCTTGACGGTGTTGATCTCGACGTGCTCGCCGTCGGGAGATGCGCGGAACCACATCGGCGTGAGCTGCGTCCGGCCCTTACCGTCGGACATGCCCAGCGTCACGTAAATCGGCTCATCGATGAGCCGGCGAAACTCCGGGCCGAGGGCGCCCAATGAATGCTCGTCAGTACGCGATGCGATGGCGAACGGTGTCTCTGAGCCCGGCCCGCCGATTGGTGTCACCTCAAAGCCCATCGTGTCTCCTTAGATCGTTTGTGCGGGGCTAGATTGCCAGGTTGCCCTCCGTCGGTCAGGTCGTCAAGATCCTGCTCGTGTCGATGTCCGCAAACTCGCCGAAGGTCGCCGTCATTGGCGGCTCGCTCGGCGGGCTGACCGCCGCACTGGTCCTTCGGGACGCCGGCTGCAACGTCACGGTGTACGAGCGATCCCAGATGGAGCTTGCGGGTCTGGGCGCGGGCATCGTCGTGCAGGAGGCCACCGTCCGGTATCTGGTCGAGCGTCTGGGGATGAGACTCGACGACATCAGCGTGGCCGCGCGATCGCTCCAATACCTGGGCGCCGGCGGGTCGGTGACGTTCGAGCGGTCGAGCCCCTACCGGTTCACGGCCTGGAACACCGTGTATCGCGCGTTGACGGGTGCACTCGGCGAGGATGCCTACCGTCGTGGGCATGCCCTGGTGGGATTCGACGCAGATGACCATGGCGTCGACGTGCGATTCACCAACGGTGAGGTCGATCGGGTCGATTTGCTCGTCTGCGTCGACGGGGTCGCCTCGACCGCACGCAAGCGCCTGCTGCCAGACGTCACGCCCAACTACTCGGGCTATATCGGATGGCGTGGAACGGTCACCGAGTCGCTGCTCTCAGCGGAGACGTTCGCGGTCCTCAGCGACGCCATCACGTACGGCCTCGTCCATGACAGCCACATCGTGGCCTACCAGATCCCGAGCGTGGCAGGTGGCATGGGGGAGGGCGAGCGCCTGGTCAACTTCGTCTGGTACCGCAACGTGGCGGAGGGCGCCGAGCTGGACGAGCTGATGACCGACCGCGACGGCCTGCCGCGGCCGTTGGCGCTGCACCCCGGCATCGTGCAGCAGCGCTTCGTCGATGCGATCCGGGAGACCGCAGCGGACGTGCTGTCCGAGCCGCTCGCCGAGATGGTCGCCCGCACGCCGCAGCCGTTCGTCCAGACGATCGTCGATGTCGAGGTGGCGCAGATGGTGTTCGGACGCGTGTGCCTGATGGGTGACGCCGCATTCACCGCGCGCCCCCACGCCGCAGCGGGTACCGCAAAGGCGGCACAGAACGGCTGGGCGCTGGCCGGCGCCCTCACCGAAGCCGACGGCGACATCGACGCGGCGTTGCGCACATGGGAGCCGGGGCAACTCGAGCTGGGGCGCAACCTGGTCGCCCGGGCCCGTGATGTGGGGGAGCGGTCACAGTTTCGCGGCACCTGGATTCCGGGCGACCCGGATCTTCGTTTCGGACTGTTCGGTCCCGGGCGGTAGCCGTCGCGCGGAGCGATCGCGGGGCCAGGCGGGGTGCGTCAGGGCCGGTGTATCCTCCGAAGACGGCGGGTTGGGTGGCCCCGGACAAGCGTCCGCCGCGGGGAAGGGAACTCAACCAACGTGCGTGCCACTGTCATCCACGGTCCCCGTGACGTTCGCGTCGAAAATGTCCCGGACGCGACGATTCGCGAATCGACCGACGCCCTGGTCCGGGTCACCCACGCCTGCATCTGTGGGAGTGACCTGTGGCCCTACCGCGGCGAGCTGATGATCTACGGGATCGGCGGGCGGACCGGGCATGAGTTCATCGGGATCGTCGAGGCCGTGGGCGCAGACGTGCACATGATCAGACCGGGCGACCGGGTGATCGCGCCGTTCGCGTTCTCGGACGGGTCGTGTGACTACTGTTCACGTGGGCTGCACACCTCGTGCGTCGCGGGCGGCTACTGGGGCGGACGAAACGACGGTGGGCAGGGCGAGGCGGTGCGTGCGCCCCTCGCCGACGGTACCCTCGTGGCGATTCCGGGCGAGATCGACCTGTCGGATGAGCGCCTGGTCAAGTCGTTCGCCGCGTTGACCGATGTGATGGCGACCGGCCACCATGCCGCTGCGAGCGCCGGCGTTGGTCCCGGGTCGAACGTCGCCGTGGTGGGCGACGGAGCCGTGGGGCTGTGCGCGGTGATGGCCGCTGTGCGCCTTGGCGCCGAACGCGTCATCGCCCTGGGCCATCACGCGGATCGACTCGAAGTCGCCAAGCTGTTCGGCGCAACCGACATCGTCACGGAACGCGGTGACGAGGCCGTGGAACGTGTCCGCGAGCTGACCGGTGGCGGCGCCCCCAAAGTCCTCGAGTGCGTGGGGACGGACGCGTCGTTCAACACGGCGATCCACGCATGCCGGCCGGGCGGGGTCGTGGGACACGTCGGTGTCCCCGCGGGTGGCACGATCGACCTGCTCGATCTTCACATGCGAAACATCGGGCTGCTCGGCGGCGTTGCACCTGCCCGCGCCTACATTCCTGAGCTCTTGACAGACGTGCTGGTGGGACGGATCGACCCGTCGCCGGTGTTTGATCTCGTGGTCGATCTCGAGTCGGTCCCCGAGGGCTATGCGGCGATGGACGAACGCCGGGCCATCAAGGTGCTGGTCGCCACCGGGGCCGTGTAACGCGGCCCGGCGGCCCGACTCTGTTCCGGCATGCATCCAAATCTTCGTCCCGGGGAGCGCTTCCCCGACATCGAGCTGCCCGATCATGCGGGCAACCCCCGGCGCCTGTCGGAGCTGGTTGGCAGTGACCCCACGTTCATCAACTTCTTCCGCGGTTTCTGGTGTCCCAAGGAACAGGCCTTCTTTCGTGTCTTGACGGCGTTCCAAGCAGAGGTCGAGGTCGCGTATGCGCGCATCGTGTCGGTCAGCGTCGATGCGCCCGACGTCAACGCCGCGTTTCGGGCCGGGCTCGGTGCGCGGTGGACGTTCCTGTCGGATCCCGAGCGACGGTATCTCGACGAACTCGGACTTCGCGAGACGACCGACACGCTCAACCACCCGTATTGGCCCGCGTCGTTCACCCTGTACCCGGATCTGACGATCCGTTCGGTGTTCACGGGGTACTGGTTTTGGGGGCGGCCGACGATGGAGGAGCTGCGGCAGGACTTCCGCGCGATCACCCGAGAAATCCGTGCCGACTGGGAGGTCTCGGCGACGTGAACTGGATGTGGTTCGCCGTGGTGCAGGATGGAGCGGCGCGAGACGCATATGCGGCCGCCCCGGCCTGGTGCCTCGACGGCAGACGGGCCGGGGTGCTCGCCGTGTGGCCCGCCGAGCACCGCCCCAAGGTGCCGGCGGTCAAGGTCGACGCCCGTATCGTCGATCGTGACGGGGATCGGGCAGAGCTGTCCCTGGTCCTGGCGCCACCGCGCGTTCGGCTGCTGTTCGACGACACCGCGGTGCAACAGGCCCGCCGCGATGTGCTGGCGGGCCGTCCCCCTCGGGCGCTCTCGACGCTGCTTCGGGGAGACAGCATCTTCGCGGGCGCAGTCACCGTGGATCCGGCCGGTGACGATCCGTTTGCGCGGATCTTCCCGGCGCGGCGGTTGACGATCGGACCCGGACTGTTCGGCCGCGTGCCGGCGCACCCCGGTCCCGACATCGAACGTCACGGCAGCGGAGCCCCGTGGCCGTTCCCGACCTTCGACGCCCCGGTGACCGACCAAGCGGCACTCAGGTAACCCCCAATCCGCGAACGCGCTGCGAAATCCCGTGCGCACAAGTTGGCTAAGGGACGGAAAACCCCGCTGAGGTGAAAACAGGATTCGCGCCGCGTCTTGTCGCGGCGCTCCGATCCTGTTCTCGCATCAGACACGGATGTCTCACAAACCCCTACCGGCAAACGGATTCCGTGGGTGGAAATGACCCTTCCTGTCACACGCGGCTGACCCTCCACCGATGTCGCCGGTGGCGCGCTTGGGGCACCGCACAGGTGACACGGCAACCCCGCCGCGGCGTGCTACTTCTTCTCGGCGTGGCCACCGAACTGCTTGCGCATCGCAGAGAGCACCTTGTCGGCGAAGTCCGCCTCGCCACGTGAGCTGAAGCGCTCGAAGAGCGACGCCGTCAGGACATGTGCAGGCACACCGGTCTCGACCGCAGCCTGTACGGTCCAGCGGCCTTCGCCCGAATCGCTCACCCGGCCGCTGAACTCGCCCAACTCCGGGTCCTCCCAGAGCGCCGCGGCGGTCAGGTCGAGCAGCCAGCTGGCCACCACGCTTCCGCGTCGCCAGACCTCGGTGATCTCGGTCGTGTCGAGGTCGTACCGGTAGTACTCGGGGTGGGTCAGGGGCGCAGTCTCGGCGTCGTGTTCCTGGTCCTCGGCGCCGGCGTTGGCCTTGCGCAGGATCGCGAGCCCTTCGGCGTAGGCGGCCATCGCTCCGTACTCGATGCCGTTGTGCACCATCTTCACGAAATGTCCCGCACCGGCGGGGCCGCAGTGCAGATATCCGTGCTCGGCGGTGGTGGTGCGGCCCTTGCGGCCGGGGGTACGGGGTGCCGCCTGAATGCCCGGCGCCAGTGTGCGGAAGATCGGGTCGAGCCGCTTGACGGTCTTCAACTCGCCACCGATCATCATGCAGAAGCCCCGCTCCAGGCCGAACACCCCGCCGCTCGTGCCGACGTCGACGTAGCCGATGCCCCGCTCAGCCAGCGTCTGCGACCTGTGGATGTCGTCCCGGTAGTAGCTGTTGCCCCCGTCGATGACAACGTCACCCTTGGCAAGGTGCTCGGCCACATCGGCGACGACACGGTCCGTGATGCCGGCCGGGACCATCACCCACGCGGCGCGCGGAGCGGTCAGCTTGGCCGCGAAGTCGGCAAGGCTCTTCGCGCCGGTCGCGCCCTCTTTGACGAGCTGCTTGACCGACGCCGGGTTGACGTCGAACACGACGCACTCGTGTCCGTCGCGCATCAGTCGGCGCACGATGTTGGCGCCCATCCGGCCAAGCCCCACCATTCCCAGCTGCATTCCCAGTCTCCTTCGTGCTGCGTTGCCCGGGCAGCCTACGTGCGTTCGCGCGCCTGCCGGTACCGACGGATGAGCGCGTTCGTCGAGCTGTCGTGGCTGAGTGTGGGAGGTTCGTCCGAACGCAACTCCGGTGCGATGCGCCGGGCGAGCACCTTGCCGAGCTCGACCCCCCACTGGTCGAACGGGTTGATGTTCCAGATCGCGCCCATGGTGAACACGCGGTGCTCGTAGAGCGCGACCAGCTGCCCCAACACGCTCGGCGTGAGCCGCTGCGCCAGGATCGTGTTGGAGGGACGGTTGCCCGCGAACACGCGATGCGGCACCTGGTGGGCGGGCACCCCCTCGGCCTCGACCTCGTCGCGCGTCTTGCCGAACGCAAGCGCCTGGGTTTGGGCGAAGAAGTTCGCCATCAGCTGATCATGATGCTCCGCGACGTGGTGCGCCGGTTCGACGAATCCGATGAAATCGCACGGGATGAGCTTCGTGCCCTGGTGGATCAACTGGTAGTAGGCGTGCTGGCCGTTGGTGCCCGGTGTGCCCCACACGACGGGTCCGGTGTCGTACGCAACGCGGTTGCCGGTCAGGTCGACGGACTTGCCGTTGGACTCCATGTCGAGTTGCTGAAGGTATGCCGAGAAGCGCGACAGGTAGTTGGAGTACGGCAGGACCGCCTGGGTCTCGGCGCCGAAGAAGTTGCCGTACCACACGCCCAACAGTCCCATCAGCACCGGCAGGTTGCGCTCGAAGGGCGCCGTGCGGAAGTGCTCGTCCATGGTGTGAAACCCGTCCAGCATGTCGCCAAACCGTTCGGGCCCGATCGCAAGCATCAGCGAGAGTCCGATCGCCGAGTCGTAGCTGTAGCGGCCGCCCACCCAATCCCAGAACCCGAACATGTTGTCGGTGTCGATGCCGAACTCGTCGACCTTCTCGGCGTTGGTCGACACTGCGACGAAGTGCTTGGCCACCGCGGCGTCGTCGCCGAGGGCCGCGAGCAGCCAGGCCCGGGCGGAATTGGCGTTGGTGATCGTCTCGATCGTGGTGAACGTCTTGGAGGCGACGATGAAGAGCGTCTCGTGGGGGTCCAGGTCGTGAGTGGCCTCCCAGATGTCGTCGCCATCGACGTTCGAGACGAACCGGAACCGCATCGTGCGCTCCGAGCAATGGCGGAGCGCCTCGTAGGCCATCGCCGGACCCAAGTCCGATCCACCGATCCCGATGTTGACGACGTTGCGGATGCGCCGATCAGAGAACCCCCGCCACTCGCCGCTGCGTACCCGGTCGGCGAACGCCGCCATCCGGTCGAGCACCTCGTGGACGTCCGGGATGACGTTGTGGCCATCCACCTCGACGACGGCATCACGCGGCGCTCGCAACGCCGTGTGCAGCGCCGCCCGGTCCTCCGTGACGTTGATCCGATCTCCACGGAACATCGCGTCGATCCGGCCACGAAGTCCCGCCTGTTCGGCCAGCGCGACCAGCAGCCGGACCGTCTCCGGAGTGATCCGGTTCTTCGAGTAGTCGAGTACGAGATCCCCCGCCCCAACGGTGAGGGACTCGCCTCGCGTCGGGTCATCGGCAAACAGGTCCCGCAAGTGGCGCTGCGAGATGTCCGCGTGGTGGGCGTGGAGGGCCGCCCATTCCTGTGTCTCAGAGATGCTCACCGTCGGGTCTCCCGAGTTCGCCTGGGGGAGACCCGGACGGTACCCGTCGGCGTCGCCCGCCGCCGGGGAGGCTACGCGGCGGCTGGTCGCCAGGTGTTGCCTGACGCGACGATCGCGTGGCGGACGGGGACGTTGAGGCGCGCCCGCGCGCGCTCGGCCAGCTTCTCGCCGAGCCATCCCTCGCTGTGCTGCCAGGTGACCGCGATGACCACCTCGTCGGCGTCGAACACGCTCAACGCATCCTCGATCGCCAGCAACGGGTCGGCGTCACCTACGATCCCCGAGCTGGGGATGCCCGCGGCACTCAGGCACAGGACGGCTTGGACGATGCGGACTTCGGCCTCACGTCCGGCGGTGGCGTCGTCGGACACTCGTCGGCCCAGGAACGCGTTGAGTGCGGGGGCGACCACGAGCGTTTCGATCGGATCGTCACGCCCGTCTGGCGCGACCAGGTCCCGGATGCCTCGTTCGGTGATGTCGTCGTTGGCGACGACCAGCACACGGCGTGCTCGAGGTCGAACCCGGGAGGCGGTGATGCTCATCGGTGACTCCCTTCGGAGGTCTCGTCGGTGGAGACCTCATGAGATCATCCGACGCTGAGAGCTTGCTGGGAGAAACGTTGGGGCGCGGCAAAGATGCCGCTGCGGTTTCGTGACGAACCCGATGGGTCACCACACGGACAACGTCACTCGCGGCCGCGACCCGCCGGCACCGCGTCCCTACACGAGCTGGTGCTCGTCGATGTAGGCGAGGGCCTCGTCGTAGATGCCGCCGTGGTTCGAGCTGATGGAGCGGTCCATCACGGACGAGAACCACGCGGGTGCGGTTGGACGCACCTCACGGAGGGCACGGGTCACGTGCCCGGGGCCGATTGCGGGCTGCCCGCCGAGCGATTCGGCTTCGGCCAGCGTCGCGGCCGTCTCACACAACAGCAGCAGGTCGTCGCCTGAGAAGTGCTGGGTGCGCTGGACGATCCAGCCGACGTCGACGCCGGCGAAGCGAGTGTACTTGAGATGGAACCGAAGGATGGCCTCGCGTGCCGCCTCGTCCGGAGGAAGCACCAGCAGGGTCCGGTCGAGCCGGCCGTCCGACCGCAACGCCATGTCGACGTCCCACGGCGCGACCGCGCCGGCAAACACGTACACGCCGCTGTTCGCCGCCGCCGTGTCAAGTTCTGTGACCAGGCGGTTGACGATGCCGCGGTCGACCGACTCCTCGGGGGCGTCGGGGTGTCGACCGGCTTGATCGACGTCATCCAGGAACACCACGCAGGGGGCGGCGTCTCGAGCCGCCTCGAAGATGCGCTGGATGTTCTGGCGCGGGTCGCCGGGCCAGTCGAGTGCGGTGCCGAGTTTGATGGGCAGATAGGCGGCGCCGATCTCACCGGCGACGACCCGGGCAAAGAAGCCCTTGCCGCATCCGGGCGGTCCGAACATCAGGTAGCCGCCTTGCCGGGATGCCGAGTGACCGCCGCCATTGCCGTTGCCGATACGGGTGCGTGACCGGAGCGGATCCAGGACGACCGACTGGATGCGCTGCTTGACGTCGCTGACGCCGATGATGTTGCGCAACGAGATCGTCGGACGCTCGATCGAATGCGGATCGATCGTGAACTCACGGGGAGGCTCGGGGGCGTCGTCCTCCTGATCATCGTCAGCCACCACGGGGGTCTCGATCTGCGGTGTCTCATCGACCGGGACCGGGACGTCGGGTTGCGCGGATGGCGCAGCAGCTGAGTCGGCAATGCCCGGAAGTCCGGAGGTTGCCGCAGGCGCATGCTCGGCGATCGGTGCCGGAGTCGGTGCACGTTCGATCGCAAGGTCGGTCGTGGTCGGCTGCGGCGCAGGGCTCTCAGCGGAGGGAAACGCGGTTCGCAATGCGTGTGCAAGGCGCCCGAACCCCGAGGCGCGGACGTCGCCCGCGGCGTCGGCGCTGCGCGCGGCCATCTCGGCGGCCCGGGTGTTGTCCGGCTGGGCGCGCAGAATCGCCTCACAATGCGCAAGGGCCTCGGTGGGCCGCCGCCCGCCGATCAGGTGCTCAACCAGGTGCAGCCGCAGGGCCACGTTCCCGGGAGCAGTCGCTACCGCCTCTTCGAGGCCAGTGATCAGTTCGTGGTTCGGCATCTCCAACTCCCGTGCGTTCGCGCGTGTTGTATCGGCGCGTACACCGCAGAAGTTAACCTTTGGTTGCACGCCCGCCGGATGCCGAGTCCGACCGTCACGCAAAACCATGCCCATTGGAGGCGTGCGCGGCTCCCGTTGGGCGCAGCGGACGGGCAGACTATGGGCGCCAACGCACCGGAGGAATTGGAATGGCCGTCAGCAGCGAAACCGTCGAGATTGCACACGTCGAGGAGATCCTCGGTCAGGAGGCCGCGGGCCTTCTGTCCCACGAGTGCACGACGATCAGCCGTGATCGTCTGACTGCTCCGGGGCCGGATTTCGTCGACAGGGTCGCCTCGCAATCGGACCGTTCGCTGCGTGTCCTGGGCGCGATTCAGACGCTCCTCGGACACGGCCGGCTGGGTGGGACCGGATATGTCTCGATTCTGCCGGTCGATCAGGGCATCGAGCACTCCGCGGGGGCGTCGTTTGCCAAGAATCCCGACTACTTCGATCCGGCCAAGATCGTCGAGCTCGCGATGGAAGGTGGCTGCAACGCGGTGGCAACGACCCTGGGTGCGCTCGGGATCACCGCACGCCGGTACGCGCACCACATCCCGTTCCTGCTCAAGCTCAACCACAACGAGTTCCTGAGCTACCCGAACGCGTTCGACCAGATCATGTTCGCATCGGTCAAGCAGGCGTGGGAGAGGGGGTGTGTCGCAGTCGGCGCGACGATCTACTTCGGCTCGGCCGAGTCCAAACGCCAGATTCAGGAGGTCTCCGAGGCCTTCGAGGCAGCTCACGACCTGGGCATGGCGACGGTGTTGTGGTGCTACACCCGTAACAGCGAGTTCAACCAAACCAAGGCCGGCGGCCCGGACTATCACACAGCGACCGACCTGACCGGTCAGGCCAACCACCTGGGCGTCACGATCGGCGCCGACATCATCAAACAGAAGCTCCCCGAGACTCCCGCCGGTGGGTTCAAGGACCTCAACTTCGGCAAGTTCGACGAGCGCATGTACACCGACCTGATGAGTCCCCACCCGATCGACATGACCCGCTACCAGGTCGCCAACTGCTACATGGGGCGAATCCCGCTGATCAACTCGGGTGGCGCATCCGGGGCCAATGACCTGCACGACGCGGTCGTCACAGCGGTCATCAACAAGCGCGCCGGCGGCTCCGGCCTGATTAGCGGGCGCAAGGCCTTCCAAAAGCCGATGCGCGAGGGCGTCGCGTTGCTCAATGCAGTCCAGGACGTCTATCTGTGTGACGAGATCACGCTGGCGTAGCGATCGCATGGTGCCGCGACACACTCGCGGCCGTGGCCAAAAACGTCTACGCCGCGCTCGTTGACGCGCGTCCGCCGCCGCCCGAGGGCCCCTTGTCGCCAATTGGCCGACAGGACGACGGCCAATTGGCCAGGTGATCGGCGGGCCAGCCGCGGGTCAAGTGATCCACAAACCGTTACAGAACGAAGAACAGGCTGTGAAATCGGTCACGTCACCCATCAGTGGGCCTCGCCTTTCGCTCCTGCGTGAGCGATTCTCGAAGAGATGAGCGCCCGCGCCACAGCCCTCGCCGAGCAGCTCACCGCTGTCCGTGAGCGGACCTACGAGCTCTACGCGCCCTTGGCCGAGGCCGATCTCGTGCGCACGCCGGCGCCGATCATGAGCCCGCCGCTCTGGGATCTGGGCCACATCGCCGCCTACGAGGAGCTGTGGCTCGGGTGCACGCTCGGTGGAATGCCATCGGAGTATCCGGAGCTGCAGTGCGCATATGACGCATTCGAGACCCCTCGACCCGAGCGCACCAAGATCAAGCTGCTGGACGCCGAGGGCTGCCGGGCCTACCTCGACGCGGTCCGCGCGCGCTCGCTCGACGTGCTTGCGCGGACCGACCTCGATCCGGACGGCTCGACCCTGACGGCCGACGGATTCGCATTTGAGATGGTCGCCCAGCACGAGGCGCAACACACCGAGACGGTGCTGCAGACACTGCAGATGTTCACCGACGGCACCTACCGTCCGCCACGTCGTCTCGCCGCGCCGATTCCGGCCCCGATCGCCGCCGACCGCGTGATCGTCCCCGGCGGATCGTTCGCCATGGGCGCCGCACACGGCGGGTTCACGTACGACTGCGAGCGGCCGCGTCACACGCGCACGGTCGCGGCGTTCCTGATGGACCGGCTTCCGGTGTCAAATGCACGCCACATCGCGTTCATGGCCGACGGCGGCTATGCGCGCCCCGAGTTGTGGAGTACCGAAGGGTGGCAGTGGCGCACCGAGAATACGATCGACGCGCCGCTGTACTGGGAGCGTGACGGTGACGGGTGGGCGGTGCGGAGCTTTGACCAGACGACATCCGTTGATCCGGCTCAGCCGGTGAGCCACGTCTCGTGGTTCGAAGCCGACGCGCATGCGCGCTGGGCCGGCGGGCGTCTCCCGACCGAAGCGGAGTGGGAACGTGCAGCGTCCGGCGATCGCGATTCAGCCACCGTCGCGCGCTACCCCTGGGGTGATGCCCCCGCCGACGGGCGGGCCAACCTGGACCAACTCCTGTTCGGCACGGCCCCCGTGGGCGCGTACGTCGAGGGAGCCGCGCCGTCCGGGTGCGTGCAGATGATCGGGGATGTCTGGGAGTGGACGTCGACCTCGTTCGACGGGTACCCGGGGTTTGCCGCGTTCCCATACCGCGAATACGCCGAGGTGTTCTTCGGCGACCACTACCGCGTGCTGCGGGGTGGCTCGTGGGCCACCCAACCGGTGGCCGCCCGCACCAGCTTCCGCAACTGGGATCTTCCTCAGCGGCGACAGATCTTCTCGGGATTCCGCATCGCGTGGGACACCGATGACACCACACAACGATGACCAACCGCAGCCACCATGAGGGAGGCCCACCGATGGCCGTCACACCGTCCGCTCGTCGCGATACCGGTCGTACCGCCATACGGCTCGATGTGCACCCGCTGACCGACGGGGTGACCGGCATCGCCGAGGACGTCCGCCGGGGACTGAGCGACTCGCCCAAGTGGCTGCTTCCCAAGTACTTCTACGATGCCCGCGGGTGTGATCTGTTCGAGGCGATCACCGACCTTCCCGAGTACTACCAAACCCGGACTGAGCTCGGCATCCTGCAACGCGAGATGCCCGGCATCGTCGAGCGGCATGAGCCCGGTGAGCTGGTCGAGCTGGGGTCGGGATCCTCCCGCAAGACGGTCGCCATCCTCGATGCGATGGACGACGCCGGGTCGTTGCGTCGCTACATCCCGTTCGATGTCGCTCCCGGAGCCATCCTGGATGCCGCGGGGCGCCTGGTCGACGCATACCCCGGGTTGCGCGTCCATGCGGTGGCCGGAGACTTCGAGCGCCATCTTGGCGAGATCCCCGCACGGGCGCGCGACACCCGACGGCTCGTGGCGTTTCTGGGCGGAACGATCGGCAACCTGCAACCCGACGAGCGCACGCCGTTCCTGCGTCAGATCCGTGAGCTCTTGCGCCCAGGTGATCGTCTCCTGATGGGGACCGATCTGGTCAAGGAACCCGCCCGCCTGGAGGCCGCCTATGACGACGCTGCCGGTGTCACCGCTGCGTTCAACCTCAACGTGCTCGCGGTCCTCAACCGTGAGCTGGGCGCGGACTTCGAACTCGACCGCTTCGCCCACGTCGCGTTCTATGACGCCGACAACGCGTGGATCGAGATGCGCCTGCGGTCGCTCGCAGACCAGACAGTGCATGTGCGCGACCTGGGCCTCGACGTGACGCTGACCGCGGGTGAGGAGATCCGCACCGAGATCTCGTGCAAGTTCACCCATGACTCGGTTGCCCAGATGTACCAGGACGCGGGCCTTGAGCTCCTGGAGTTCCACACCGACGACGAGGACCTCTTCGTGGTCTCGATCGCAGGCCGCGTCGACGACGCGAGCTAACGGTCCGCGCAGAAATACCTGCTGTACCGGATGGCGAGCGAAACCCGAGGCAGGCGATGTCCTCGGTCCCGCCGCCATGGGTACCGATGCCACGAAGGGCTCATGGGTGATTCGTGTCTGACACCGCGACATCGTCGGGGTCCGGCCCCGGCGTCTCGTGGATCCAGATCGTCCGGTTCTCCACGGTCAGCAGTTCGGTCTGGGCGAGCTTGCCCAGCGCGATGGTGACCGACTCGCGCACGGCGCCAACCATGTCGGCCAGCTGTTGATGGGTCAGGCGCAGGTCCAAGCGCACCCCCTGCGGCGTCACGCGACCAAACCGCTCCCCGAGCTGACGGAGCTTCAACAGCAGGCGTCGATCGACCCGGGGTTCCAAGGCGATCGCCACCGCCAGTTCCCGGTCGGCCACCTGGGCCGCGAGCACCCGCACCAGGTTGGCGGCAAACCGGGGCTCGGCCAACCACTGCTCGAACCGCTCTGCGTCGACCAGGATCACGATCGATTGCTCCAGCGCCCGGCATCGAAGCCGCGGGCCACTCGCCGCCCATCCATCGGCCGGCGGCACCAGCACGTCGCCCTCTTCGACCAGCGTCACCGTCCGGTGGTGAGCCTTGTCGTGAGCATCGAAGTCGAGCGCCAGCCGGCCGGCGCGCACCAGGCAACAGGCGACTTCGGACTGGGCGATGTCGAGTTCGTCGGCCTGAGCCAATCGCACCGCAGGCAGTCCGCCCAGCATTCGCTTGACGGTCGCGGGCGCGAGACCGTTGAGGATCTCGAGGTTGAGAAGGTCGGAGCGGGTGGTCCGTGTCGTCATGCGGCTCCCGGAGGTTCTGCGGATCGTAGACGTTGGTGCGCCCCTCGGCGCACACAACCAAGTAGGCCCCATGCGCGCGACGCTCTAGACTGGCGCCGATGACACGGCGGCGAATCGATGTTGGCGAGATCACGCTCTCGGTGCTCGAGGAGGGCGCAGGCGATGAGCTGGTCGTTCTGCTGCACGGGTTCCCCGAACTGTCGCATTCGTGGCGTCACCAATTGCCCGCACTCGCCGATGCCGGCTACCACGCCGTTGCCCCGGATCTTCGCGGCTACGGCGATTCCGATGCGCCCACCGAGGTCGCCGACTATGCATTCGGCAAACTCGTGGGCGACATCGTCGGGGTGATCGGGGCGCTCGGCGCAGAGCGGGCGCACGTCGTGGGACATGACTGGGGCGGCAGCATCGCGTGGGCCCTCGCGGCGCGCGCGCCGCACCTCGTACGCAGCCTGACGATCCTCAACAGCCCGCACCCGGTCGCGTCGGCCGAAACCCGGCAGCTGCCTGAGCAGCAGCAGAAGAGTTGGTACATGTTGCTGTTCCAGTTCCAAGGGGTCGCGGAGGAGTGGCTCGCCAACGACGACTTCGCCAACCTACGCAGCTTCGTCTTCGGGACCGCCGCCCCCGGGACGTTCCCGCCGAACGACCAAGCCGTCTTCTGTGCGGCGCTGGCGCGCGAGGGGCGGCTGACGGCGGCGCTCAACTACTACCGAGCGAACATCCCCCCTGAAAACTGGCTCAAGCCACCGCCGGATCTGCCACCGATCACAGTCCCCACGACGATCATCTGGGGCGAAGCCGACGCCTATATGAGTGCGATCCTGTTGGAGCGATCGATGCAGAAGGTTGCCGGGCCGTTACACGTCGAACGCCTCCCCGGTGTCAGCCACTGGGTTCAGCAGGAGGTGCCCGACCGCGTCAACGAACTGCTCGTCGCAGCATTGGAACGGGCGAAGGCGTAGCGCCGGCATCGGGGCCGGCGGTACGGATCGCCGGCCTGACGCGGTCAAGGTGGTCGCGATCAGGGCCGCTGCTGAGAGGGACATCCGGTCCTCCCGGTCCTTAGCATCCATCCCATGCGCGCAGCCATCTACCACGGAGCGGGGCGAATCACGCTCGAGGACGTCCCCAAGCCGCAGATCGGCGAGGGTGAGCTGCTGGTGCGCATGACCGCGTGCGGTTTGTGCGGCAGCGATCTGATGCGGTGGTACCAGGATCCGCGGGCGCCGGTGGTGCTGGGACACGAGCCGGTCGGGACCGTTGCCGAAGTGGGGGAGGGCGCATCGTTTGCCGTGGGGTCGCGCGTGTTCGTGCACCACCATGTGCCGTGTTTCGAGTGCCACCTGTGCCGACAGGGCCGGCACACCCTGTGCGGTACGTTCAAGTCGACCCGGATCGATCCAGGTGGACTCGCCGAGTTCATCCGGGTGCCCGCCGAGAACGTCCGCGCGGACGTGCTGGCGCTCCCTGACGCGCTTGATGACGTGACCGCGACGCTGATCGAACCGGTTGCGTGCATTGTGCGCGGGCAGCGCCAAGCCGGTGTCGGACTCGGATCGCGCGTTGCGGTGGTGGGCGCGGGATCGATGGGGCTCCTTCAAATCCAGGTTGCCCGAGCCCGTGGCGCCGAAGCGGTCGTGGTGCTCGAACCCAACCCGGCTCGGCGCGAAGGCGCGGCCCGCCTCGGCGCCATCACCCCGGACGGCCTGGATGCCCCGGCGATGCGCGAGGCCCTTGGCGGAGCGCTCGCCGACCAGGTCTTCGTGTGCACGCACGATCATGGGGCGATCGCCGAAGCCCTGCACATGGCCGGTCCCGCCGGCGTCGTCCAGCTGTTTGCGCCGACCCAGCCGGGCGAGCGCGTGCCGCTCGACCTGGGAGCGATCTTCTTTCGTGAGGTCACGCTCCAGTCCACCTACTCGGCGGGACCCGACGACACCCGTGCGGCGCTCGACCTGCTGGCCGCCGGGCGCATCGACACCGACTCCGTCATCTCGCATCGTTTGCCCCTGGAACGTGCCGACGAGGCCTATCGAATGGCCGCGACGGGCGAGGCACTCAAGGTCGTGGTGCAGGTTTCAGAAGATTCCATGTAAGGGTTGTGTTCGGGCGATCCCCGGTGCTCCAAGGGCGTCAAATCCCCTGCTACATTCGACCTTGGTTCAGGTGTCGGGGTGGCGAACCGGCAGTGGTTCCTCCTGTTGGAACGGCGTGTCATCCGCGCCCAAACGGTCGCGCCGCTCGGCCTGACGGCGACTTACAAAGCCATTACATCCGGGGCTCAAGATCGACTGCGCCCTGCCGATAGGTCTCGTACAGATTGGTTCTCGTCCTCCTGGGGGTTTTGAGTTGCGGATCAAGAGCATGGCAATCGCAGTGGTGGTCCTGGCAATCGGCGCGGCTCCGGCCGTGGCGGCTCAGGAGAACGCATTGCGGACGGCGCCCAGGTCCGTCGTCAGGCCCATCGCCGTGGTGGCGCCTTCACCCGCCGCCGTGGTCATTCGACCCGCTGCGGTCTGGATTCCCGTGCCGGCGGCCGGCATCAAGTGGATGGCTCCGGTCCCCAAGCCCGCGGCCGTCAGGTCCGCACGTCTGCGCTAGCGCATTCGCTCATCTCAGCTGGTCGGATGGTCCCGTGGGTTTTCCGGGGCCATTCCTCGTGAACGGGCTCATGACGAGGGGGAAGGCACGGCCCGGTCGGCGAGCGCCGTGCAGAGAAACTCAAGCGGCGTGTCACCCACGGTCCGCAGTTGGTGGACCTCGTTCGCTGAGACGAACACCACGTCGCCGGAACCGGCCTCGGTCAGCGTGTCGCCCAGCCGCACCTCGGTGCGGCCATGCAGCACCATGATCGCGTGTTCGTGAGGATGCTGCTCCAGGGCTGACGCGCCACCCACGGGGATCGTGAAGTAGCGCAGCTCGACCTGGGTCGCGCCGTCATCGCGCCCCACAAGGATCTGCCGCGTGGCACCGGACGTGTACTGCCGGGCCGCAACGCCGTCCCAGGCGCCGTGCGCATCGCGGTGTCGCACGAATCCCATCGGCGGAGCTTAGTGGGAGTGGTCGCCAGCCCGTCTGGGATCAGGTCCAGGGACGCCGGCGGGCGGCGTGTGTTGCAGGTCGCGGGCTCGGCGGGGCGGGGCGCTGCAGGTGCGCTATCATCGCCCGGCCGGACAGGATCCGGTGCCCACGGTGAACGTAGCTCAGTTGGTAGAGCTCCTGGTTGTGGTCCAGGCGGCCGAGGGTTCGAGTCCCTCCGTTCACCCTGATGGACCGGCACACCTTGCGGGTGTGGCGGAATCGGCAGACGCGCTAGGTTTAGGTCCTAGTGGGGCAACCCGTGGAGGTTCAAATCCTCTCACCCGCACTCACCATTTGAGGATATGACGATAACGGCAGAGGTCGTTCCGCTCGAGGACAACCGCGTACGTCTCGACGTCGCGGTTCCCAAGGACGAGGTCGACAAGAAAATTGACCGCACGGCCCGGCGAATGGGTCGTGAAATCCGCGTACCCGGGTTCCGTCCCGGCAAGGTTCCGGCGAACGTGGTCTTCCAGCGGTTCGGACGCGAGGCCATCATCGACCAGATGCTGCGCGACTCGCTGGCCGAGTGGTACTCGCAGGCGGTCGTCGACACCGGCATCCGCCCGATCGACGATCCCGATGTGGACCTGCCTGACGCACCCCCGGGCGATGACGGGTTCACCTTCACCGCGACCGTGCGGCTGCGCCCCACGGCGAAGCTCGGCGCGTACAAGGGGCTCGATATCGCGAAGGGCGAACCCGAGGTCGAGGCAGACGCCCTCCAGGCCGAGATCGACAAGCTGCGCGAGATGGTCGCCCGGCTCGATCCGGTGGAGCGTCCCGTCGAGCGCGGCGACTTCGTCACGCTCGACTTCGACGGCACCGTCGACGGCGAACCGCTCCCCAGCGCAAGCGCCCGTGACTACCTGGTCGAGGTCGGCGGAACGCGTCTGGTCGGCGGATTCTCGGATCGGCTCCCCGGCATGGCCGTCGGCGACACCAAGACGTTTCCCGTGGACTATCCGGAGACTGACGGGCGCAGCGAGTTGTCCGGAAAGACGGTCAGGTACACGGTCACGCTGAAGGGCGTGCAGGCCAAGATCATGCCCGAGGTCAACGACGCACTGGCCACACAGGTCAGTGAGTTCGAGACCTGGGACGAGCTTCACGCCGACGTGGAGCGACTGTTGCACGAACAGGCTCAGGCCGAGGTCGACGAGTTGTTTCGCCGGGCGGTCATCGACGCGGCCGTCGCCTCGGCGACCATCGACGTGCCCGACGTGATGATCCGCAACCGCGTCGACGCGATCCTGAACGAAACCGCGCACCGACTCCCTCAAGGCGTCACGTTCGCCGACTACCTGCGGGCCACCGGCCGCACGCTCGACCAGACACGGGCCGAGCTCGCGCCCGATGCCGAGATGGCGATCAAACGGGAACTCGTGGTCGAGGCCGTTGCAGAAACCGAATCGATTGCAATCAGCGACGAGGAAGTCGAGGCCCAGGTCCGAAATGATGCTCTGGCCGCAGGGCGTGACCCTGAGGCACTCCTCGCCGACCTGCGTAAGGCAGACGGCGTCGAGACACTTCGCGACGACCTGGTGATGCGGAAAGCTGTGGACTTCCTGATCGAACAGACCAATGCCATCCCCGTCGGGCTTGCCGAGGCACGCGAGCGTCTGTGGACGCCCGAAACACCGAAAGTCCCCGAAGGCGGGCTGTGGACCCCAGGTCAGCCCAAGCCGAAGCCCACGAAAGGCGTCTAGAGTGCGCCGTCCCAAAGGTCTTGATGGATACCGGAGGCTGCAAAGCTCGGCTGGATTTGGAACGTTGGTCCGGGGAGCAGCAGCCTCGGGGGCTTTGTCCTCGCCTGCGCCCATATTCGCTGATATAGGCGCAGGCTGCGTCCTCGTCCAACCGGCTTTTCGCTCGCCGGATATCCACCAAACCTCTGGGACGGTGCACTGATGAGTCCTCTCATCCCAATGGTCATCGAGCAGACCTCCCGTGGGGAGCGTTCGTTCGACATCTACTCGCGGCTGCTCAACGAGCGGATCATCTTTCTGGGGACCCCGGTGGACGATCAGATCGCCAACCTGATCATCGCGCAGCTCCTGCACCTGGAGAGCGAGGACCCGGACAAGGAGATCTCGATCTACATCAACTCGCCGGGCGGGTCGGTGTACGCGGGCCTTGCGATCTACGACACGATGCAGTTCATCAAGCCAGACGTTCAGACGATCTGTGTCGGCATCGCGATGAGCATGGGCGCCCTGCTTCTTGCGGGCGGCGCACCGGGCAAGCGGATGTCGCTGCCCAACTCCAAGATCCTGATCCACCAGGTGTCGAGCGGGTTCTCGGGCCAGGCGACGGACATCGAGATCCACGCCCGTGAGATCCTCTCCCTCCGCGCCAAGCTGGACGAGATCATCGCCAAGCACACCGGCCAGGAGATCGAGAAGATCGCGAAGGACACGGAGCGCGACTTCTTCATGAGCGCGGACGAGGCCAAGGAGTACGGCATCATCGACCAGGTCATCCACTCCCACTAGCAGTGGTCCGACACCGAAATAACACGGGGTTTCGCGCGGCTGCGAGCATCGCGATACGGCGTCCTCGGCATGGCAAGTACTCCCGGTATTCGCCACGGCCTGCGTCCACCGTCTCGCTCGCTCTCGCTCACGCGAACCAGCCGGCCATTTGGCTGTCGAACCACTAGCTCGGCAAAGAAGGAGCGCGCATGGGACGTCCGACGGATTCCACCGAACAGCTTCTCTGCAGCTTCTGCGGCAAGTCGCAGCGGCAGGTCAAAAAGCTGATCGCCGGACCCGGCGTCTACATCTGCGACGAGTGCATCGATCTCTGCAACGAGATCATCGACGAGGAGCTCGTCGCCCCGATCACGTTCGATCCCGACGCGCTGCCGCGCCCCAAGGAGATCTACAGCGTGCTCAACGACTATGTCGTCGGGCAAGAAGAAGCCAAGCGCACGCTGTCGGTGGCGGTGTACAACCACTACAAGCGCGTCAACATGATGGCGTCGGGCGACACCGAGATCGAGCTGCAGAAGAGCAACATCTTGCTCTTGGGTCCCACGGGATGCGGTAAGACGCTGTTGGCCCAGACGCTCGCGCGGATCCTCAACGTCCCGTTCGCGATCGCCGACGCCACGGCCTTGACCGAGGCGGGCTACGTCGGCGAAGACGTCGAGAACATCCTGCTCAAGCTGATCCAGGCCGCGGACTTCGACGTCAAGAAGGCCGAGACCGGGATCATCTACATCGACGAGGTCGACAAGATCGCGCGCAAGGCCGACAACCCGTCGATCACGCGTGACGTGTCGGGTGAGGGCGTGCAGCAGGCGCTGCTCAAGATTCTGGAGGGCACGGTTGCATCGGTGCCGCCGCAGGGCGGGCGCAAGCACCCGCACCAGGAGTTCTTGACGATCGACACGACCAACATCCTGTTCATCTGTGGCGGGGCGTTTGCGAACCTCGACAGGATCATCGAGCGCCGTGTGGGCAACAAGGGCGTGGGCTTCGCGGCCGACGTGCGCAGCCGCCACGACCGCGATGCACACGATGCGTTCAGCAAGGTGTTGCCCGAAGACCTCATCAACTACGGGCTGATCCCGGAGTTCATCGGGCGCCTGCCGGTCATCAGTGCCGTGCACCAGCTCAGCGAGCCCGACCTGATCGAAATCCTCGTCGAGCCCAAGAACGCACTGGTCAAGCAGTACAAGCGCTTCTTCTCGTTCGACAAGGTCGAGCTCGTGTTCGCCGAGGACTCGTTGTCGGCGATCGCCGGGCGTGCCCTGGAACGCGAGACCGGCGCGCGCGGTCTGCGTTCGATCATCGAGGCCGCGCTCATGAACGTGATGTTCGAGCTCCCGTCGCGCGACGACGTCCGCAAGTGCGTCGTCACCCGCGAGACGATCGAGAAGAACCTGCCGCCGACGCTCGTCACCGAGGCCACCGCCTCGTCGATGCCACACGAGGCAGACGAGGCCGAGTCCGCGTAATACCCTGTTCGTCCCGCAGGTCAGGCAATGACGGCTCGTTCACCCCGAGTGTTCTCGTCCGCCGCGGGCGGCCACATGGCATTCTGGCGACGGATCCTCATCGAACGCCTTGTTGTCGAGGCGATAGCTACCGCGTCGAGCCAGACCGAAGGGTCGATGGCCGTGTGGTGAGCGTCACCGCACCCCGCTCGCCGGTGAATTCGATCGCCGAACCGGTCACATCACGTCGCGCGTGGTCTAGCCTCGCGCAATGGACGTGAGCGTCGAAGCAGCCGACGAACTCCGGGACGGCTTGCCACAGCACCTGCCGGCGCGGATCGTGGAGGCGGTGGGGCGCGCGGCCGGCTCGCCGGTCGCGCTCTACGTGATCGATGTGGATGGTTCGTTCCTCCATCTTCTGGCCGGCGACGCGAGTCATTTCCCCGAGCGTATCGACGCGCCGCTGGCGATCGGCCCCGAGCTTCCGCTCGAGGCCCTCCCCGCATTGGGGGACACGCTCTCCGACGCGCTTCCGGGAAGTTTCTGGGCCCCCTTGCTCCTCGGAAACCGCGCTCTCGGGGTGTTGATCAGCCGCAGCCGACCGACGATCGACCTTGCCGGTTCCGCCGAACAGGCCGCGCTCGCACTCGAACTTGTGAGCGGTTACACGGATGCGGTCCATGCGGCGCGGCGGCGTCGGCAGACCCAGGCAGCGGCGGAGATTCAGCAAAATCTTCTGCCGCCCCGATTGGCGCGTGTCGAGGGAGCGGACCTCGCCGCAGGGGTGCTGCCCGGCTACGATGTCGGAGGAGACTTTTTCGATTATGCCCAGAACCAAGACGGCGTCTGGCTGACCATCGCCGACGCTGTTGGGAAGGGAGGTCAGGCGGCCGCCCTGTCGTCGTTGGCAGTCGGAGCGTTGCGCGCCACCCGGCGGGCCGGGGGGACGCTTGAAGAGATGGCGCGCACAATGCACGAATCCATCGGTGCCGTCGGGATTCGCTTCTCTTACGTCACCGCGATCCTGGCCGTTTGGGATGCTCCGACGAGGCGTTTGCGTTGGATCAACTGCGGTCATCCGCGGCCCCTGGTGCTCGACCCAGAGGGCGACGTGCTGGAGTTGGTGGACGGAGTGGTACCCCCTCTGGGTCTCTTGGAGGACGGACGAGAGTTACAGGTGGTCGAGCGGATCCTCCCCGTAGGCGCGCGGCTCGTTCTCTACTCAGACGGACTTTCCGAGCGGCCATTGGCCGGTCGGGGCGAACTCTTCGGCCGCGAGGGGATCATCCGGACCCTGCGGGAATGCCGACACGCGACGGCCGCAGGTACCGTGCGTGTCCTCCAGGACGCGGTTCTCGGCGCCTCTTCAGACCCCCTCCGCGACGACGCCACCCTTCTCGTCCTGGCGCTTGACCCGGACGAGACGAGCACGTGAGACGGTGGCACGAACCTCCTGTTCTCGTGCGGCCGGGGAAATGATCTGCATCGGCGGTATCGGAGGCCGCGACACTTGAGGGGTCGTTTCGACAAGGGGGTGCTCGGTGCGAGACCTGGCGCAACGGCCTGTGTCCGACACCAGGTGCGGCAACGCGGGCCAGACGTGGAAATCCAGCCGCAGTCAGCGTTTGAGTGGCCCATAGGGCCGCGAAGAGGCCGCCCAAGTGCCGTGGTGAATGCGGCGTAGAGTCCACCCGTTTCGGTAGGTTCCCCGGGTGAGTGCCCCCCCGAACCGCTTTGATCCTGCGGAGGCCGAGCCGCGCTGGATGGCGCGCTGGCTCGAGTCCGGCGCCCTCCGGGGTGACCCGGCGAGTGGGCGCGAGCCGTACGTCATCGCGATCCCGCTGCCCAACGTGACGGGCTCGCTCCACATGGGCCACGCGCTCAACAACACGATGCAAGACGTGCTGATCCGGTGGCATCGCATGGCGGGGCGCGAGGCCGAATGGGTCTGCGGCACCGACCACGCCGGCATCGCGACGCAGGCGGTCGTCGAGAAGATGCTCGCCGCCCAGGGGATCAACCGGCGCGAGATCGGCCGCGAGGCGTTCCTTGAACGGGTCTGGGCGTGGAAGGAACAGTCGGGCGGCGAAATCATCAACCAGCAGAAGCGGCTGGGCTGCACCCTCGACTACTCACGCGAGCGCTTCACGCTCGACGAGGGGTACGCCGACGCGGTCGGCCGGGTGTTCGTGTCCCTCTACCAGAAGGGGTACATCTACCGCGACCGCTACATGGTCAACTGGGACCCGGGTCTGGGGTCGGCCGTGTCGGACCTGGAGGTCGAGGACCGCGAGGTCACGGACTCCCTCGTCTCGATCGCATACCCGCTGAGCGACGGCTCGGGCGAGATCGTCGTCGCGACGGTGCGCCCCGAGACGATGCTCGGTGACACCGCCGTTGCCGTCAGTCCCGCAGACGAGCGCTACGCGCACCTGATCGGCCGGACGGTCATATTGCCGCTGGTCGGGCGGGAGCTTCCCATCATCGCCGACGAGCACGTCGACCCGGCGTTCGGAACGGGTGCCCTCAAGGTGACACCCGCACACGACCCGAACGACTTCGAGATCGCGCGGCGCCACGGCCTGGACGAGATCAGCGTCGTCGGCGAGGACGGCCGCATGACGGCGTTGGCGGGCGACGGCTACGCCGGGCTGACCCCGTTGGAGTGCCGGGTCAAGGTCATCGCCGACCTGCGGGTGGCAGACGGGTTGCGGGGCGAGGAGGAGTACACCCACAACGTGCCGTTCTCGCACCGAAGCGGCGAGCGCATCGAGCCGTTGCTGTCACTGCAGTGGTTCTGCGACATGACCAAACTCGCCGAGCCGGCGATCGCCGCCGTCAAGGACCGTCGCGTGCGGTTCACGCCCGAGCGCTTCGGCCGCGTGTATCTGGACTGGATGGAGAACATCCGCCCGTGGTGTGTTTCGCGCCAGCTGTGGTGGGGCCACCAGATTCCGGTGTGGTACCGGGGGCAGGAGATCCACGTCGACATCGAGGCGCCGCAGGGCGATGGGTGGGAGCGCGACCCGGATGTCCTCGACACGTGGTTCAGCTCGGCGCTGTGGCCATTCGCGACCCAGGGTTGGCCCGACGACACACCCGAGCTTGAGCGCTTCTATCCCGGCCACGTCCTGGTCACCGGGCGCGACATCATCTTCTTGTGGGTCGCGCGCATGGTGATGATGGGGATCGAATTCTGTGACGACATCCCTTTCTCGGACGTCGTGATCAACCCGATCATCCAGGCACCCGACGGCCGCAGGATGAGCAAGAGCCTGGGCACCGGCATCGACCCGCTCGAGTTGATCGACGCACACGGCGCCGACGCCGTTCGGTTCGGGTTGCTGCTGATGGCGAGCACCCAGGACGTGCGGTTCAACGAGCAGCGCATCCAGCAGGGACGCCAGCTCGCGACCAAGCTGTGGAACGCCACGCGCCTGGTTGTCGACCGCGGCGGGCGCGCCGGCGAGGCGGCGCCCGAGCCGGACCTGCTCGGCGATCGCTGGATTGCCGAGTACCTGCGGCAGACGGTTGCCGAGGCCCGGCACCTCGTCGCCGAATACGATTTCAGTGCCCTCGCGGACTTGTTGTATCGGACGATCTTCGACGGGTTTTGCGACTGGTACCTGGAACTGCTCAAGGTCGGGGAGGGGACGCCCGAGGTTGCCGGCTTCGTGCTCGAACAGCTCCTCGCCCTGGCCAATCCGGTCATGCCGTTCGTGACCGAGGAGTGTTACGCCCAGCTGCCCGGTGCGAATGCCGACGGGCTCTTGCGACACCCACTCGCCGTCGCCCCGTGGTCACAGGACGAACGCGCGCGGCAGCATGGCAAGCACCTGATCGAGACCGTCACGGCGCTGCGGGCCTACAAGTCGGAGAACGGCATCAAACCGCGCGACCCGTTGACGGTGACGTTCGACGCGCGGGTGCCGTTCGATCTGCCGCAGACCGCGGTGGCTGCCCTCGCACACGTCACCTGGACCGAGACGCCGGCGGACGACGCGCGTTCGATCGGGATCGAGCTGGGACGCCTGCTCGTCAGCCGACCCGACGTGATCATCGACATCGCTGCCGAATGCGGCCGAGTCGACGCGCAACTGGCCGCGACGCGGGCCGAGCTCGCCCGTGCGGAGCGACAGCTCGCCAACCCCAACTTCATCGAGCGTGCGCCCGACCATCTGGTCCAGGCGGAGCGTGACAAAGCCACACGGTTCGTCGCCGAGATCGCCGAACTCGGCGCAGAGCGCAGCCGCCTCGGCTGCCATTAAGTGCTCGCCTTCGTAAGTACAACCACGTCTCCCGGCTGCAAACCGTCGTCAGGCGGTGTCCTCGGTCTCGCCGTTGTGGGTACCGAGAGCGGCAAGACGCTGCGTCCTTGCCTGACTCGGTTTTCGCGCGGGGTACGTCGCCGTACTTACGAAAGCGAGCACTAAGCCCCGATGACGTACGCCGCTGCGACCCGGTACGTCGAAGGCCTCGCCATCCTTGGCATGCGGTTCGGCCTGGAACGCATGGTACAGCTGCTCGACGCGCTCGGGGATCCGCACCGGAACGCTCCCGCGATCCATGTGGTCGGCACCAACGGCAAGTCGTCGACGTCACGACTGGCGGCGGCGTGCCTGCGCAGTCAGGGCGCGCGCGTGGGCACGTACCTGTCGCCGCACATCGTCGGGTGGCGCGAGCGCATCGAGGTCGATCAGCGCCCCGTCGGGCAGGCCGGGTTTGCGCGCGCCATCGCCGCGGTACGGGATGCCGCGGCAACGCTGGAAATGGGGGACGAAGGCGTCACGCAATTCGAGGTGCTCACTGCGGCGGCCTTCAGCGTGTTCGCCGAGGCCAATCTGGACGCGGTGGTGATCGAGGCCGGACTCGGAGGGCGGTACGACGCGACCAACGTCATGGCCGCCGACACCGTGCTCGTGCTGACCAACGTCGCGCTTGAGCACACCGAGCTGCTGGGAACGACCGAGGCCCAGATCGCAGCCGAGAAGCTTGCCGTGGCCCCCGACGGGTCGGACCGGTTGATCATCGGCCGCCTGAGCCAACGCGCCCAGAAGGCCGTCGCCAACGAGTGCCGGACACGGGCCCTGTCGGGTTGGCGCCTTGGCCACGAGATCCAGATCGCCGAGGGCCCGCGCGGCGTGGACGTGGCGACACCGTTCGAGCGGTACTCGTCATTGCCATTGCCGCTGCACGGCGCATTCCAGCGCGACAACCTGGCGGTGGCGGTGGCCGCAGCGGAGCGGCGGCTCGACGCGCCGATGCGGATCGGTCCGCTCCGTCGGGCGGTGGGGCGCGTGACGATGCCCGGTCGGCTCGAGGTCATGGGCAACCGTCCGCTCGTGATCCTGGATGGGGCCCACAACCCTGCCGGCGTCGAGGCGATGGCGGCGTCGATCGCGGCGATCGTCGGAGGACGGCGCACGGTTGCGGTCGTGTCGATCCTGGGCGACAAGGACGCTGCCGCGATGATCACGCCACTGGCCGGCGTGTGTGCGGCGGTGGTCGCGACCCGGTCCAGTCACCCTCGTGCGGCGGCGCCGGATGTGATCGCCCACCTCGGCAAGCTCGCGGGAATGGCGACGCAGATCGTCGAGAACCCGCTCGACGCGATCCGGCATGCCTGTGCGCTGGCCGGCGCGGACGGGGCAATACTGGTGTGCGGATCCCTCTATCTGCTTGCCGATGTGCGCGACGCAGTGATGTCTGGAGTCCCTGTGGCTGCTGATATGCTCACCGACCGTACTTGCCGGACATGAAAATGAAGGGGTGGCGGCACTGGTGACGGCTGACGTATTCGAGTCGCTCTCGAACTTTTTTGACTCACCCATCTGGACGGTCCTCAAGGTCCTGATCCTGGTGTTCATCATCCTGATGTGGCTCGCCCTGGGCATCTGGGTGTACCGCGATGCCCGACGACGCAACTCGGCACCGGGGTACCCGCGCCTGATGGCGGCGGTCGGTGTCCTGATCCCGTTCTTCGGTCCGCTCCTGTATATGGCGGTGCGTCCGGCCGAGACGCTGAGTGAACAGCGCGATCGCCAGCTCGAGACGCAGAGCCTCGAGCGCGAAGGGCTGATGCAATGCCCCGACTGCGGGTTTCCCACCGAGCCGCGGTACCTGGCGTGCCCGTCCTGCATGCGCAAGCTCAAGGACCCGTGTGCGCACTGCGGTGAGGCGATCGACCCCCGCTGGTCCGTCTGTCCGTATTGCGAGAAGGTCCCGGCCAACACGCTCGGGCGCGCGACCGACACACACGCCGACATGCCCACCATCACCCCGGAGATCTTGTGACCGAACGCACCTTCGTCATGGTCAAGCCCGACGCCGTCGCGCGTGGACTCACCGGAGAGATCCTTGCCCGCATCGAGCGCCGTGGCTTCGCCGTCGTCGGTTTGAAGCGGGTGCGGATGGACCGCGTGGTCGCCGAGGAGCACTACGGTGAGCACAAGGAGCGGCCGTTCTTCGGTGAGCTGGTCGACTTCATCACCTCGGGCCCGGTCGTGATGACCTGCGTCGAGGGGACCGAGGCCATCGCGGTGCTGCGCACCATGATGGGTGCCACCAACCCCAAGGACGCGGCTCCGGGGACGATCCGCGGCGACTACGCCCTGGAGCTCGGCGAGAACTGCATCCACGGCTCCGACAGCCCGGAGTCGGCCGAGCGGGAGTTGGCCCTGCACTTCGGCTCGGCCGAGCTCGTCTGATCCTCCTCGCGTCGCGTTCGCCACAGCGGCGGGCATTGCTGACGGCGGCAGGTGTGGCCCATCGCGTCGTCGCGTCGTCCTACGCCGAGGACGACATTCCGGCGATGACGGGTCGTCAACTCGTGGGCGCCCACGCCGCAGGCAAGGCGCGTGAGGTCGCCGCGCGCGCCGGGGTGCCGGCAATCGGCGCCGTCCTCGGAGCTGACACGGCCGTCGTGGTCGGAGCCACGGTGCTGGGCAAGCCGGTGGACCGCGACGATGCCCGCCGGATGCTCACGTTGCTCGCCGGCCGCGAACATGTCGTGGCGACCGCCGTGTGCCTGATCACCGAGGAGTCCGAGCACGCCTTCGTGGACGAGACGGTCGTCCAATTTCGGCCGTTCGGTGATGCGCAGATCGCGTGGTACCTGGAACGGGGAGAGTGGCAGGGCCGGGCAGGGGCGTATGCGATCCAGGGGTCGGGCGCCGCACTGGTGGCGCGCGTGGAGGGTGACTTCACGACAGTGGTCGGTCTTCCGATCGGGCGCCTGCTCACCCTGTTGGAAGCGTGCGGGCTGGCACCGTGGCAGGCGCGATGAGCTTCGACCCGGCTCCTGTGGTTGACATCTGATCGTCGAGGGTCGACGCTGTCGAGACGGCTTGCGCGTGACGATCGAGGCATCGAGCCCCCGGGGAGGGTCGGGTCATGTGGCACACGGCGTTCATCGTCCTTCATGCGGCCGCGGCCACAGGCGCGCTGACTGCGGGGCTGGTGGCCCTGCCGGCCGGACGGTTGTTTGGGCTCTACCGGTGGGCCCTGGTCGGCTTGATGGTGTTCCTGCTGCCTGCCCTCGCGATCGACTGGATGGAGACTGACCGCTCCACCAAGCTGATCCGTGTGGCGCTGCTGGTCCTCGGCGCCGTCATGTTCGTCCGGGCGACCCGCGCCGGTCGGATGTTGCCCGCGACGACCGGAGGGCCGTCCGCGGCCTATCTCGATCACGTGGGCTTCGGAGTCATCGCATTGTCCGTCGCGTTCGCCGTGACGGCCGTCCTGCGGACCGGGGCGCCGGGCTGGCTGGTCGTCGTCGCCGGTGTCGGCGTCGTGGCGGTCGGTTACGTCTGGCTGGGCGCCGCCAAGGCCCGCCTGGTGCACAAGCGGGACGCAGGCGAATCGGTGCGATCTCCTCCTGACTCCCACGACCGCACGAGGGTGAGATGATCCCGCGCGGATGAAGCGCAAGATCCTCATCGGCATCGGAGTGCTTCTGGCGGCGGCGGTCGGGATCGGCGTGTTCATCTTCACGACGCTCGACAACCAGACCGCGGCCAATGTGGGCGACGTCGTCGCGGACTTCAGAGCATCACGACAGCCTGATCAGCCGGCGCGCGCCGGGTTGCCCAAGCAGGGCGTGTACCGGTACGCGGTGACGGGTCGGGAGAAGATCACCCGCGGGCTGACGATCAGGCGAACGCTCCCCGCGGCGGCGCCGGCGCTGGTCCGACACCGGCCGGACGGGTTTGAGATCGAGACCCGTTACTCGGATCAGCACATCGAGATGTCCCGATACGCGCTCGCCCCGGACGGCGCGTACGTCACGTTCGCGGTCACGACCATCGAGGCGGGACCCATCAAGACAGTGCGTCAACGCTCCTGGTCACCGAAGCTGCTGCGCCTGCCCGCGGCCGGCGGCGATGTGACGCAGACCTGGGGTGGCGACTTCACGGCCGGTGACCTCAAGCTCAACGTCACGAGCCGGAGATTGCCGAACGAGCAAATGGTGGTCGGAGGGACACCGGTCCCGGTACAGGTCGCCGAGTCCGTCCAGACGATCACCGGCGAGTACAGCGGCGATCGCACCGAGACGTTCTGGTACGCACCGAAGCTCGGCCTGATCGTCCGGTACAAGATCGCATCGTCGCTCAAAGGCCCCACGGACCTCGACTTCGACGCCGACCAGACGCTGCAGTCGCTCGAGCCCGAGATGTAGGCCATAGCCGGCGTGTCGATTCCGGCGCCGCTCGTTCGTCACACAGTCGACAGGGGAACCACAGGAGGTCCGTGCGATGCAGTACATGCTCTTGATCTACGCAGCCGAGGGCGGTTGGGACGACATACCGCCAGCGGCGCAAGAGGCCGAGCTCGCCAAATGGTGGGAGTACAGCGAGCAGATGCGAACGGCGGGTGTGATGGTCGCCGGCGATGCGTTGCAGCCGACTGCCACGGCGACGTCGGTACGGACGACGGACGGACAGGTGCTCATCACCGACGGGCCGTTCGCGGAGACCAAAGAGGCGCTTGGCGGGTACTACCTGCTCAACGTCGATTCGCTGGACGACGCGATCGCGTGGGCCAAGAAATGCCCGGGGGTCGGGTACGGCACGATCGAACTGCGCCCGGTCATGGTCTTCGAGCCCTGACGCGGCAACCGAACCCGGGGTTCGACGAGGTCTTCCGTCATGAATGGGCCCGGGCGGTTGCGATCATCGCCCGGGCGACCGGGGATCTCGGTCTGGCCGAGGATGCGGTTCAGGATGCGTTCGCGATTGCCCTCACACGCTGGCCCCGCGACGGAACCCCACAGAACCCCGCCGGCTGGATCGTCACGGTCGCCCGCAACCG
>JANMKR010000118.1:0-3495 GCA_031372145.1 Actinomycetota bacterium
CCCGCCGCCAACCCGGTCGTCGCGGTCGCCGTCCTGATCGAGGACACCAGCGGCACCGGCGGCGCGGTCGCCGCCCCGATCGCGGGACGGGTCATGCGCGCCGCAGTCGGGGTCAGCCGCTGATGGCCACCGTCGAGCCGGGACCGGTGGTCGGGGGGCGCTACCAACTCGAGAAGCCCATTGGCAGCGGCGGCATGGCCAAGGTGTGGCTCGCGCACGATCGACTGCTGGACCGGCGCGTCGCGGTCAAGATCCTGGCGGATCGCTATGCCTCGGACCCGGGCTTTGTGGAGCGTTTCCGTCGTGAGGCGTCCGCCGCCGCCGGACTCTCGCACCCCAACATCGTGACGGTCTACGACCGGGGCGAGGCCGACGGCAGCTACTACATCGTGATGGAGCACCTGCCGGGACCGGACCTCAAGGAGATCGTCCGCCAGCGCGGCAAGCTGGCTCCCCGCCAAGCGGTCGACGCGGCGCTGCAGATCCTGGCGGCGCTCTCGGCGGCACACCGGCGCAATGTGATCCACCGCGACATCAAGCCCCAGAACGTGCTCGTCGCCGAGGATGGCCACCTCAAGGTCACTGACTTCGGCATCGCCCGTGCGGGCGACGACGCCGGCATGACCGAGGTCGGATCGGTCATCGGCACCGCGCAGTACCTGTCACCCGAGCAGGCCCGCGGCGAGGACGTCACCACCGCCAGCGACTGCTACTCGGTGGGCATCGTGTTGTACGAACTGCTGACCGGGCGCGTGCCGTTTGACGGCGAGAAGCCCGTCGCGATCGCCCTGCGGCAGATCAACGAAGTCCCGGTCGCCCCGCGCGTGATCGTCCCGCAGATCCCCCCGCAGCTCAACGAAATCGTGATGAAGGCCCTCCAGAAGCGGCCGGGCAGCCGCTACCGGACGGCCGAAGAGTTCAGCAACGCCCTGCTGGGAGTGCGGGCCACGTTGCCGCAGCCGGTGGAGGACGCCACCGAGGTGCTCGCGGCGATGGAGTCCCCCGCGACGACGCGCATCATTGCCCAGAACACGGCGGCGACCCGCGTCGTCCCGAGACAGAACTCCATGCCACCAGCTCCCTCACGGCGCCGTCGCGGGCCCATCATCGGCGCGATCATCGCGCTGCTCGTCCTCGCGGGCGTCGCCTCCGCGTACCTGTTCACCGATATCGGGCGGGCGGCGAAGGTCCAAGTGCCGACGGTCGCGGGCCAAAGCGAGAATGACGCGACGGCCACGCTGAGGGGCGTCGGTTTCAAGGTCGACCCCGAGCCGCGCAACGACCCCAATGTGCCGAAGGACAAGGTCATCGGCACGAACCCCGAGGAGGGCACCCAGGCGCCGAAGGGCGACACGATCGTCCTGTTCGTCAGCCTCGGCCGCCCGGCCCGTGCCGTTCCACGGCTGGTGGGCAAGACCTACGACGACGCCGCCATCGAGCTCGAGCAACAGCACTTCGTGCCCGCCAAGGAACTCGTGTTCAGCGACAAACCCGTCGACGAGGTCGTTGCGACCAAGCCCGCCGGCGGCGACACGATCGGCGAGGGCGACACCGTCACGCTGTCGGTCAGCAAGGGCCCCGAGATGGTCGATGTCCCGCCGTTGTCATTGGAGACCCAAGCCGAGGCGGAACGCCTGCTCGACGAAGCCGGCTTGACGCGCGGCACCGTGACGCCACGTGGGACGTCCAAGCGCGAGCCCGGACTGGTGCTCGCTCAAGACCCACCTGCCGGCAAGAGCGTCGCAAAAGGCAGCACCGTGGACATCGTGGTGTCCGTCGCCCCGAAACCCAAGACGATCGCGATGCCCAACATCATCGGCAACAACGCAGCCAGCGCCCGCGCGAAACTCATTGCACAGGGCTTCCGCGATCCGTCATCCGATTCGGCGCCCGACAACGAGGCGGCGGGGACGGTCATCGCCCAGGATCCGCCACCGGGGACGCAGGTCGATCCGGGCAAGACCACGGTCAACATCACGGTCTCGACCGGGCCGGTGCCAACGCCCGGCGACCCGGGCGCCGGGGCGACCACCGGGGCACAACCGCTTCCGGGGACGACGACGCCATGAGCGAACGCCGCCGCGTGGCCGTCCTGATGGGCGGACGGAGCAGCGAACACGAGGTCTCGCTCGTGTCCGGGGCAAGCGTCGCCAAGGCGCTCGACCCGGAGCGCTACGAGGTGCTGCCGGTGCTGATCGGGCGTGATGGCGAATGGTCGCTCGACGGAACACCCGTCGTGCTGGTGCCCGGGTCCGGCGCGACCGGCGTGCTGGCGTCACTCGACGGCAGCCCCTCACGACTCGTGGATGTCGTGTTCCCCGCGCTGCACGGGCCGTTCGGCGAGGACGGCACGGTGCAGGGCCTGTGCGAGATCGCCGGGGTCGCATACGTCGGAGCGGGCGTCGGGGCGTCGGCCATCGCCATGGACAAGGCCCTGTTCAAGAGCGTCGCCCGCACGCACGACATCCCGGTCGTCGCGTCCACCGTCGTGACGGCCGCCGAGTGGCGGGACGCGCGTGACCTGGCACGCGCGCAGGTGGCAGAACTCGGCTACCCGCTCTTCACCAAACCCGCACGGCTGGGCTCGAGCGTCGGGATCTCGAAGGTCGACGGGCCGCAGGAGCTCGACGCAGCCATCGAGCTCGCGTTGCGACACGACCCCAAGGTACTGGTCGAGCGCGGCATGGTCGGACGCGAGGTCGAGGTCGGCGTCCTCGGCAATGACGACCTGGTGCTGTCACCCGTCGGCGAGATCGGGTACGACAGCGACTGGTACGACTACGACACCAAGTACTTGCCCGACCGCATGCGTCTGACCGTCCCCGCCGATCTGCCGGACGAGACCACACGACGCCTGCAGGACATCGCACGACGGGCGTTCACCTCCATTGGCTGCGCGGGCATGGCGCGCGTGGACTTCTTCGTCGAGGCCGATGGCGACGTCCGCGTCTTGGAGGTCAACACGATCCCGGGATTCACGCCGACGAGCGTCTACGCCAAGTTGTTCGAGGCCGCCGGCATCGCCTACCCGGATCTGGTCGAACGTCTCATTGCGCTCGGTATCGACGCCGCCGCGGAGCGGGCGCGCTACCTCGGCTGATGGCACGCATCGGCGTCGTCGCGGACACACATGTCGGCGAGTATCTCGACGCGCTCCCACCGGAGGTGTTGACCGCACTTGAGGGCTGCGACCTGGTGCTCCACGCCGGGGACATCTCGCGACCCTGGGTGCTGGACGAGTTGGCACGGATCGCACCGGTCGTGGCGGTCCGTGGCGATCACGACCAGCTCGACGGCCTCGAGCTGCCGCGGCACACGGTCGTCACCGTCGAGGGGTTTCGCATCGGCCTGATCCACGGCCGGCGGAGCTACCTGCTGGACCTGGCGGTCGTCGTCGTCAACGTGCTCGGGCGGGGGAGGTGGCACTGGCGCGCGGGCCTCCACCGGTCGCTCCAGCGCCGTATCGGGCCCGTCGACTGTCTGGTCTACGGGCAC
>JANMKR010000145.1:0-15733 GCA_031372145.1 Actinomycetota bacterium
CGCAAGCGCACGACCGAACCTGCCGAGGCCGATGACGAGGATTTCTTGCCTAACCAACGAGTGGCCTTTCCTCCGGGTACCGGAATCGCTGCGCATGCTCGCGCAGAACCAGTGCGACCGCCAGCGTCAGAGGACCCACCCCGGCCCAGGAACATCAGCCCGATCAGGATGACATGGCCCGTGTCGGAGAGGCCCGCCGTGATCCCGGTCGACAGGCCCACGGTCGCAAACGCCGAGATCGCCTCGAACAACGTCTGCGACAGGTCATAACTGCTGGTCGCCATCAGCCCGAGCGCTCCCAGCACGACCAGATTGACCGCTGCGAACGCCACGGCCAGCGCCTGGCGTTGCGCCACGCCGGGCACACGTCGCCGGAACGCCTGCACATCGGTTCGGCCACGCATCTCGGCCCACGCCATCATCGCGAGCACGGCGAACGTCGTGACCTTGATGCCACCCGCAGTCGACGCGCTGCCCCCACCGACGAACATCAACATGTCGGTGACGAGTGTGCCTTCGGGTTCGACGTGGGCGTAGTCGATGCTGTTGAAACCCGCCGTCCGCGGCATGACGGCTGCGAAGAAGCCGGCGAGGATCTTGCCGGGCCCGCTCAGCGGACCGAGGGTCTCGCTGTTGTTCCACTCCGTCGCGGTCAACGCGATGGTCCCGGACACGATCAGCGCGGCGGTCGTGGCCAGCGTGATCTTGACGTGCATGCTCCATCGCGACGGCCGCTTGAACTGCCGCCGCAGTTCCAGCCACACGGGGAACCCGATGCCGCCCGCAATGACCGCGACTGCGATGGCGATGCTCACCGTCGGGTCGGTGACGTACCCGACCAGGTTGTCCTTGAAGAGCGAGAAGCCGGCGTTGTTGAAGGCGGCGATGGAGTGAAACACGCCCTGCCAGAGCCCGGCGCCGAATCCCGCGCCGCCGGCCCAGAACCGGATCGCCAGCACGAGCGCAACGACGGCCTCGGCCAGCATGCTGAACACGACGACGCCGAACAGCACGCGGCGCAGGTCGCCCAGGTTCAGTGCCTTGGTCTCGGCTTGGGCGTTCAACCGCCGCTGAAGGCCCATGCGCCGAGAGATCGTCAGAAACAGCAGCGACGCGCCGGTCATGATCCCGATCCCACCGACCTGGATCATCAACATGATCATCGTCTGGCCGAACTGGGTCCAGTAGGTGTCCGTCGGGACGACGGTCAACCCCGTCACGCAGATCGCCGACGTCGATGTGAACAGCGACGTCAAGAACGGTGCCCCGCCCCGCCCGGTCGTCGAGATCGGCAACATCAGCAACGCGGTGCCCACGAGGATGGCGGCGGCGAAACCGTATGCGACGGTCTTGGACGGATCCGCCGCTGACGGGAGCTTTCGAGACATTTCTTGCGTCAGGCTAGCGGGGCGACCGGACCGCGACAGGCTCCGCCTGCGTGGAGGTCGCCTCGGGCGCGATGCGACAGAAATGCGAAAGTGCGGGCATGTCCTCGGCCCCCCCAACCTGATGCTGCTCGGACTCCTTCGCCATGGCGTCGCTCACGACGCCGGGCCGGAAACCGAGTTTCGCGACGAACCCCGTGAGCTGACCGACGAGGGTCGCCGACGTATGCAGGCCGCAGCGACGGGGATCGCCCGCCTCGATCTGGCCTTCGAAGCCGTCGTCACCAGCCCGCTGACCCGCTGCGTCCAGACGGCCGAGATCGTGGGCGCGGCAGTGGGCCTTGCACCACGCGCGGATCCGAGGCTCCGCCCGGGACTCCACGTCCACGGTTTGCTCAGCCTTGTGCTCGAGTACCCGGAGGCGGAGTCCATGCTGATATGCGGCCACCAGCCGGACATGAGCACCGTGACCGCCGACCTCATCGGCGGTGGGTGGGTGGAATTCAAGAAGGGGGCCCTCGCGGTGATCGAGCTGCCGGTGGCGCGCGAGCACGCCGGTCACCTGATTGCGCTCTACCCGCCCGCCGCGCTCCGCCGACTCGGAGCCTGACCGGCCTACACGTTGAAGACGGGCGTGAGCGAACGGGCGAACATGCCCACAAGATCCTCGGGCAAGACGTCCGGTGCGACCTCGACGACACGATCGACCATTGCCCGGCGCTTGTCGCGAGCCGCGTCCTGAATCGCATTCCAGCCGGCGACCTCGGCCTGGCGGTCACCTGCCAGATCGGCGAGCGTCATCGCGATCTTCTCGACGATCTGCGGCGACGTCAGCTGATGATGTACATCCACCATCGCAATCAGACGGATCCACGGCTGCGTCCCGTGCGAGCGCGCGTTACGCGCCCATTCGGGGGAGACGTGGGGCTCGACCTCGACGATGAACGCCTCCCACGCATCGGCCTCGCTCACGCGATCTTCTTGAGCAGCTCGGCCTTCTTGGCCTGGAACTCATCTTCGGTCACAAACCCCTTGTCGCGCAGCACGCCGAGCCGCTCGATCTGGTCGAGGGCTGAACCGCCGCCGGAGTCGTGCCCAACCGCGTGGCCGGCCCACCGAGTGACGTCACCCGCCGTTTCGCGCGCCATGCCACCGGCCCGTTCGAGCAGCTTGACGATCTCCTGACCGATCTCTTTGAGCGCTTTGCGAAGGTCATCATTGGTCTCAGACATGGCCACAGCCTATCCGGTCAACGGCCACCGCATCCACACCACCGCACCCACCACTCGCAATACTGCCTTCACGTACGACATGCCGGCGACCTCGACGGGCCGCCGGCGCTGCAAACGTCTTTACTTGCGGCGGCTGACCGGCACGTATGCGCGCTCGCCAGAGCCGGTGTAGACCTGACGCGGACGCGAGATCTTCTGGTCGTTGTCGGCGACCATCTCGTTCCACTGTGCGAGCCAGCCGGGCATGCGGCCGACCGCGAACATCACGGTGAACATCTCGGCCGGAAGCTTGAGCGCCTCGTAGATGAGGCCCGAGTAGAAGTCGACGTTCGGGTACAGCTTGCGGCTGACGAAGAAGTCGTCCTCAAGCGCGATTTTCTCGAGCTCGACCGCGATCTCGAGCAGCGGGTTGACACCCGTGACCTTGAACACGTCGTGCGCGGTCTTGTGCACGATCTTGGCCCGCGGGTCGTAGTTCTTGTAGACACGGTGGCCGAAGCCCATCAGCAGCTCGCGCCGCTCCTTGACGCCCTTCACGAAGTCCGGGATGTTGTCCTTGGTGCCGATGCGGCGCAGCATCTTGAGCACGGACTCGTTGGCGCCACCGTGCAGCGGACCGTAGAGCGCGGCGATCCCGGCCGATGCGGCCTGGTAGACGTCGGTCTCCGAAGAGCCGACGCTGCGTACCGCGCTGGTCGAGCAGTTCTGCTCATGATCGGCGTGGAGGATGAGCAGGATGTCGAGCGCCTTCTCGATCCGCGGGTCGAAGTTGTATTCGATGCCGCTGCCGTCGAAGCACATGTGCAACAGGTTGGCCGCGTAGGACTTCTCGGGGTCCGGGTTGAGCAACGGCCGCCCGATGTTGCGCCGAAATGCCCAGGCGCCGATCGTGGGGGTCTTGGCGATGAGCCGCACGATCTGCTTCATCCGCGCGTCCGGGTCGCCCAGCTCCTTGGAGTCCGGGTACAGCGTGGAGAGCCCGCCGACCGCGGCCTGCAGGACGGCCATGGGGTGAGCGTCGTGGCGGAAGCCCTCGATGACGCTGCGGATGCTCTCGTCGACGTAGACGTGCGCGGACAGCCACTGGTTCCAGTCGTCCAGCTGCTTCTTGGTCGGCAGCTCGCCGTAGTTGAGCAGGTAGGAGACCTCGACGAAGCTCGACTTCTCAGCGAGCTGGTCGATGGGGTACCCGCGGTAGCGCAGGATCCCGACATCGCCGTCGATGTACGTGATCGCGCTGCGGCACGACGCGGTGTTCATGAACGCCGGGTCGTAGGTCATCATCCCGAAGTCGTCGTCGTTGACCTTGATGTTGCGCAGATCGGTCGCCTTGATCGTCCCGTCTGCGATCGGCAGGTCATACACCTTGCCGGTGCGGTTGTCGGTGATCGTGAGCGTCTCGGGTGTCGCTGCCTTTTTGGCCGGCGCTCGCTTCGTCGTCGCCTTCGTCGTCGCCATGCATCGTCCTTTTTCCGTGGTACGCCCGGAGGCCCCATTCCCCCGGGTCGGGCTCCTGCCAGTCTACCGGGGAGCGCAGGTCCTTGTCGGGAGTGCGCACCGCCCGCGGCAGGGTGTCGAACCCGGCCCCCGGCCTCGAGGAGCGGCCGCCGACGAACGCGGCCGCGGCGCGACGGCCGCGGCGCAACGGATCATCCCGTCACGGCCTCGTGACCCAGCGCGGGCACGCCGGCATTCGACGCGACCGGGCGAAACCGCCTGCCCCGTACTGCCGAGAGCAGGCTGGGAGTGGTGTCAGCCGCCAGTGAAGGACAGGACCAGAAGGGCCGCGAAACCCAGGAATGCGCCCAACGCGAAACGGACGCGACCTGCCGTTCTCATCTGAATTCGATCCGTCGTTCCCATAGTAAGGTTATCGGCAGTTTTCTGAGGTTTCTAAAGCGCCTCCGCGCGGCCCTGCTACGATCCTCGCTGCGTCTGCCTGCGGGCGGGCGCGTACGGCAATCGCCGCATGATCGTCGCCTGCGGGCGACCTGAGTATCGGAGGAATTTCAATGCACAATGCGTCCGAGCACGCACTCGCTGTGCTGGTCGACATCGAGAACATGGCGCGACCTGGTGCGCGCAACCGGGGTGAGTTCGACATCCACCTCGTGATGAACCGCCTGGCCGAGAAGGGCCGCGTCGTCGTCAAGCGGGCCTACGCAGACTGGAGTCGCTACCGCGACGCCCGCCAGGAGCTGATGAACGCGGGCCTCGAGTTGATCGAGATGCCGTCCGCCCGAGAAGGCGCCAAGAACCGCGCCGACATCAAGATGGCCGTCGACGCGATGGAGATCGCCTACAGCCGCCAGCACGTCGACAACTTCGTCATCGTCTCCGGCGACAGTGACTTCACGCCGCTCGTCGGCAAGCTCCGTGAGCTCAACAAGCGGGTCATCGGCGTCGGCCGCGACGCATCATCGGCAAGCCCTTTGCTGATCGCCAACTGCGACGAGTTCTTCTTCTACGACAGCCTCGCCAGCAAGGCCCTGCAGCACCACACCGGTGGCGGCGGGGTCCGCCCGGATGCGCTCTCATTGCTGCGCGAGACGCTGATGGCACGCCAGCGCGAAGGCGACGAGCACCCGCAGGCCAGCGCGGTCAAGGACTCCATGCGTCGACGCGACCCGGCGTTCGACGAGGGCGAGATCGGCTTCTCGACGTTCTCCAAGTTCCTCGAAGACGCCCAGGCAAAGGGTGTCGTCCGGTTGCAGCGCGATTCGCGCAGCGGCACGTTCGCCGTGGAACTGGCCGATGCGGTCCCTGCGTCCGACTGGCCGTCGGTCAGCGAAGACCGCCCGGTGGAGCTTCGGGAAGGCCGTCGACGTCGCCGTCGCCGCGGCGGCGAGCCGGCAGACGCGACCGGGGGCAACGAGGGCGGCACAGAGTCCGAAGCCGCCGTCGAGCCGGACGCGGACAGCACCGCCGAGGTCTTCGAGTTCCAGGTGCCTGAGCGGCCCCGCGAGAAGCCCCCGCTCCCTCCGCTCGATCAGCCGATCACCTACGAAGACGTTCTGGCCGCCGGCGATGATCTGGACGCCGAGATTCCGGACCTGATTGAAGCCTCCGACACGGTCGAGGAGATTCCGACCCGCGGCTCACGCCGCCGCCGCCGCCCGCTCTCGACGGTCGCCGAGCCGACCTCCGAGGATCTGGCAGCGGACGAGGCAGCTGACGAAGCGGCGGCCGCAAACGACGAAGCCGCTGCCGCACAGGGTGACGACGCCGTCGCAGCCGTCGCCGACGACGACGCCACACCAACATCGGGACGCCGTCGCGTGCGCCGCGGCACCGTGCTGGGCGCCATCACGACGCCCGAGGCACCAGCCGTGGAGTCCCCCGTCGACGATGCGGCGGACGACACCGCCACCCCCAAGCGCCGGACGCGTACCAAGAAGGTCGACGACGAGGGAGCGGTCGCACCCGTCGTCGAGCCGGCGGCCGCCGACGCCGACGACGAATCGCCAAAACCCAAGCGCCGAACCCGGGCCAAGAAGGCAGATGACGAGGTCGTGGCAGCGCCCGCCACCGAGACACCCGCCGCGGAGGGTGAAGACGACGCATCCAAGCCCAAGCGCCGGCCACGTGCCAAGAAGGCCGATGCCGGCGACGCGGCGCCGGTGGACGAGCCGGCGGCGACCGACGACCACACGGCAGCCGCACCCAAGCGGCGCGTCCGACGACGCCCGACCGCCGCCGACGCGCCCGCGGCACCCGAGGACGCCGTCAGCCCCAAGGCCTCGCCCTACTGAGTGCCAGCCGGCGTGTCCAACGACCGAGTCCCACCCGGTCGCACGGACACGCCGGTTCGGGTGGCTCCCGCACGCGTCGGGTCAGCGAATCTCGACCGGGACTTCGGTGATCTGTTTGCCCTCGGGTGCGGTGCGCGCCAGGTGGAACGCCTTGATCTCGGGGCGATCGCGATCTGAGAGCGACACGATCAAATACGCCGTCTGCGGGTAGAAAGCCAGCTCGACATCGGTGTGCGACGGGTACGCGGCCGAACGTGTGTGCGAATGGTAGATCGCCAGCAGATCCCAACCGGCGGCATCGATGTCGTCCATGATCCGCAGTTGCTCACGCGGTTCCATGACGTACATGAACGGACTCGCCTCGGTGTTGGTCACCCGGAACACGCGCGTGGCAACCCCGTCGCGACCGGCGATCAGACCACAACACTCGTTGGGCGACTCGGACCGGGCGTGGGCGACGAGGTCGTCGGCCAGCTCCGCGGGGAGCACCAACGACTCGGCTACCAGAACACACCCCGGTCCAGGCGATCCTCGACCGTGTCGACATCGTCGCCCCAGATACCGGCGGACAGGTACTTCCAGCCGCCGTCCGCAACGATTCCGACGATCGTGCCGCGGTCCATGGTCCGTGCCAATCGTGCGCACACGTGGATGACCGCGCCCGACGAGATGCCGACGAACAGGCCCTCTTCCGCGGCAAGGCGCCGCGTCATCGTGAGCGCATCACGGTTGGCGACGAGGAGCTTGCGATCCAGCTTGGTCACATCCAGGATCGGCGGGACGAAACCATCGTCCAAGCTGCGCAGGCCCATCACCGGCTCGCCCTGCAGCGGTTCACACGCGACGATGCTGATCTCCGGGCGGTGACGCTTGAGTCGCGCGGAACAACCCATCAGCGTGCCCCCGGTACCAAGCCCCGCAACGAGCACGTCGACCTCGGGACAGTCACGCACGATCTCGTCGGCGGTGCCGTCTTCGTGCGCACGCGGGTTGGCCGGGTTGCCGTACTGGAACGGCATGTACAGCCCGCGCTCGAGTGCGAGCCGCTGCGCGACGACGACTGCGCCGTTGGAGCCCAGCTCACCCGGGGAGTCGACGATCTCGGCGCCGTACATCTGAAGGAGCTGGCGCCGTTCCTCGGTGACATTGTCGGGCATGACCGCGATCAGCTTGTAGCCGCGCACGCGGCAGATCATTGCCATCGAGATGCCCGTGTTGCCGGACGTCGGCTCCATGATCGTGTCACCCGGGCAGATGAACCCCTGGCGTTCGGCGTCGTCGATCAGGGCGAGTGCGGTCCGGTCCTTGATCGAGCCCGTGGGATTGGCCGACTCCATCTTGGCGAGGATCCGCACGTCCGGGTTGGGCGTGATCCGCGACAGTTCGACCAGCGGTGTGTTGCCGATCGTGGCGACCAGGTCCGGCGAGACCGCCTGCGGCGGCGGCGCCAAGCCGATGCTCAACGAGCGCCGCCTGCCATGGCGGGCAGGATCGTGAGCGTGTCGGCGTCCGACACGGGCGTGTCGAGCCAGCCCAGCATTCGGACGTCTTCGTCATTGAGGTACAGGTTGACGAAGCGGTGAAGCTGTCCTGCGGAGCTTTCGAGCTGGGCTCGGATCCCAGGATGCTGGTCGTAGAGAGACGTGAGCACGTCGGCGACGGTCGCACCGGTGACCGCGACCTCGCGCTCACCACCGGCGGCCGAACGCAGGACCGGCGGGATGCGGACGGTGCTCATGCGGCACCCGCCACGCTGTGACGGCCGACGCCCGCGCACCAGGCCTCATAGTCCTTGAACTCGAGGTGCGCGTTGGGCCCGCAGGCCGGGCAGTCGGGGTCGCGCCGCAGCTTGAGTTCCGTGAACGTCATGCCCAGGGCGTCGTAGACCAGCAGGCGGCCGGCGAGCGTGTCGCCGATCCCCAAGAGCACCTTGATCGTCTCCGTCGCCTGGATGTTGCCCATGACGCCACACAACACGCCGAGCACACCGGCCTCGCCGCACGCCGGTGCAAGCTCGGGCGGGGGCGGCTCCGGGAACAGGCACCGGTAGCACGGCCCCTCGTACGGCATGAACACCGAGGCGTGTCCCTCAAAGCGCAGGATGCTCGCGTGGATCAGCGGCGTCTTGGTCATGAGCGCCGCGTCGTTGAGCAGGTAGCGCGTGGGAAAGTTGTCGGCGCCGTCGACGATCACGTCGTAGTCCGAGATCAGATCCAGGACGTTGTCCCTGGTGACCCGGAACGGGTGTACGTTGACGGTGGTGTCCGGGGTCAGGGCCTGGATCGCCGTCTTGGCCGACTCGCCTTTGAGCACACCGACCCGATCGGTCGTGTGGATGATCTGACGCTGAAGGTTCGACTCGTCGACAAAGTCGTCATCGACCAGGCCGATCGTGCCGACGCCCGCCGCGGCCAGGTAGAGCGCCGCCGGTGAGCCGAGCCCGCCGGCGCCGATCAGCAGAGCCTTGCTGTCGAGGAGTTTGAGCTGGCCCGCTTCGCCGACCTCGGAGATCAGGATGTGCCGGCTGTAGCGACGACGCTGCGCGTCCGACAGTCGGCGCGGGACGTCGAACGCGCGCCCTCCGCGCTTCCAGTCGGCGAAGCCGCCGGCAAGGCTCGACACGTCGGTGTAGCCCATCTGTCGCAGTGTCTGCGCGGCAAACAGCGAGCGCGCGCCGGCGGCACAGTTGACAACGATGCGCTGATCCACGCGTGCCACACCGGCGATGCGGCTCTCGAGGAATCCGCGCGGCACGTGGACGGCACCCGGAATGAACCCCTCGTCCCACTCCGACTGCTCCCGGACGTCGATTACCAGTGGCGCGTCGACGCCATCCAGCTCGGTGGCCAGGGTCGGGGCGTCAACCTCGGGGATCTCTTCCCGGGCCTCTGCCAAGAGCTCTTGGTACGTCCGTGACATTGGCGATCTCCGCGATACCCGAATTACTTTCAGGGATTATAGCCATTTCCCTGATCCGGCTCACCTCGGTACGCTGACACAACCCGACAGCGAGGATCCGCATCGTGGACGGCGCATTGCGCAAGAGCGACTTCGTCAACCCAGACGCACGCATGCGCTGCCCGACATCTGACTGCTGGGGAGACTTGGTGCTGTTTCCGACCGGCAAGGTGGACCAGGACGGGATCCCGTCGTTTCACGACATGACGCAGTGCCCGCTGTGCGGCGAGCGGTTCGACCTGGAGCCGGACATCGAGGACCGGGATCTCTACCTGCAGATCGCCTGGCTTCGCGAGAACCAGTATCCGGGGCGGGCACCACGGCGGCCGGCGTGAATGACGACGCGACGATCGGGGCGGCGTTCCCACGGGCGGTCATCGCCGGCCGGTTGGCAGCCGGCGTCGTGATCGGCGGGGTCCTGGCGGCACTGGCATGGATGTTCGTGCTCCAAGAAGCGCATACGGGCAACATCTTTGGGGCCACCTGGACCGAGCACGACTTCGCTGACGGGCTCGGCAACGCCGTCGGCGCCAAGGACACCGCACGAACCGGCCTCTTCCTGACGCTCGCGCTGGGCGTGCTGCTCGCCGGTGTGTACCTGGTGTTGCAGCGTTGGCTGCCCGGCCGGGGCATCGTCAAGGGCCTGGCGTTTGCGCCCATCCCGTTCCTGGCCTGGGGGTTGGTGTTCACGCCGCTGGTCAACTCGCGGCAAGTGCTTCGCGACGCGGATTTCGTGTTCCTGCCGACCGGCTTCTTCGGGGTCGGGGCCGGCAGCGCGACGATCGTCTCGGGCATCGCTGCGAGCGTCATCGCCGGGGTCATCCTGGCGCGCGTCATCGCGTTGGCGGGCGACGCCGGTTGGTGGCAGGAACACGCCAACGTCGGGTACGGCCTGGCCGGGGACGACGCGGCGGCGGCGCTACTCGAACTCGCCGAAGAGCGGCCCGAGGACCGCGTGAAAGGCGCCCGGTGACAGCCCGATCCGCTCCGGCGGGCAGTATGCCTCGATCGCCTCCACGCAGCTGAACAACTCGTCCTCAGCGATCCATGCCTCGGCAAGGTCGGTTTGGTACGCACCCGGTCCGAGGGTGCGAAGCGCAGCATGAACATCGGCACCCGAGATGGGACGATCCATCGACATGGTCGTTGACACTACTCACGACCGCGTCGCCCCTGCAGCCGACCACCGGCCCGATCGGCGTGGACTGACGCTCCTCGGCTCGGGGCACTTCGTCGTGGACATGACCGTCGGAGCACTCAGCCCGCTGCTACCGGTGTTCAAGAAGGCCATGGCGCTCTCCGACCTGCGGACGTCCCTGGTGCTCGCGGCGCTCACCTTCTCGTCGTCGTTCATCCAACCGCTCTTCGGCATCGTCGCCGACCGCGTGCGCGCGACGTGGTTTCTGTGGGGCGGCGTGGCGATGGCGACGATCGGGCTGGCCCTGTCGGGGCTCGTCACATCGTTCTGGGTGCTGATCACCCTGATCGTGTTCTGTGGCCTGGGCGTGGGCGGCTACCACCCCGAAGCCGCGCGCGTCGCCAACCAGATGGCCGGCGCCAAGAAGGCAAGCGGCGTGGCGTGGTTCACGATCGGCGGCAACCTGGGTTTTGCGATCGGCCCGCTCATGGTCGCGCTGTTCGTCCCCGTGCTGGACGAGCGCACGACGCTGATCTTTCTGATTCCCGGAGCCGCGGCCTGCACGCTGCTGGTGGCCAACCACCGTCGGGTCGCGCTGCCGATCATCGCACCGCACACGACGCTCGCGACGCCCGGCCGCACGCACATGCGGGGCATGGTGCTCCTGGTCGGTGCAGTCAGCCTGCGCACGTGGATTCAGCTCGGGCTGATGACGATCGTGCCGCTCTACCTGACCGACGAACGGGGCTTCTCGCCGCGCGCGGTCGGCTTTGTCATCTTCGCCTTCGTCATGACCGGCAGCATCGGCACATACGTGGGCGCAGCGGTCGCCGACCGTATCGGCGGCAAGGCGATGTTCGCCGGTTCGATGCCGCTGGCCGCGCCGCTTGTCGCGGTGTTCATCCTGACCGATGGCGCAGTCAGCATCGTGGCGTTCGCAGTGGCCGGGTTCATCCTGATGGCGTCGTTCTCGGCGACCGTCGTCATGGGCCAGCAGTACATGCAGCACCGCCCGGCACTGGCTGCCGCCTGGGTGCTGGGCTTCGCGGCGATCGGCGCCGCAACCCCATGGTTGCCTGCGATCGGCGCCATCGCAGACGTGGCCGGTCGTGAGACCGCCCTGTGGATCATCGCCACGATTCCGCTCGCATCCGCTGCCATCGCGGCGTTCCTTCCGCGCCCTCGGACAGAATGGTCCTGATGGCACGTCGCGAACCACCACAGGGTGACGATCTGTTCGCCGGCCTGGTCGAGGACCGGCTGCGCGGGTCGCGACCGCTCGCGGCGCGGATGCGCCCGGCCGGCCTCGAGCAGGTCGTCGGTCAACCGGCGTTGCTCGGCGAGGATTCGTTCCTGCGCAAGGCGATTCAGGGCGACCGGGTTCCGTCGATGGTGCTGTACGGACCACCGGGGTGCGGCAAGACCACGCTCGCACGCGTGGTGGCCGGCGCGACCCAGGCGGTGTTCGAGGAGCTGTCGGCCGTATCGGCCGGGCTCGCCGACGTACGCGCGGTGATGGCGCGGGCGCGCGACCGGCTCGCATCCGGACAGCGCACCGTGCTGTTCTTGGACGAGATCCACCGGTTCAACAAGGCCCAGCAGGACGCGCTCTTGCCGGCGGTCGAGGACGGACTCGTCACGTTGATCGGGGCGACGACCGAGAACCCCTACTACGAGGTCAACTCCGCGCTCGTGTCACGCATGCGCGTGCTCGTGCTCGAACCGCTCGGTCCGGACGACATCGGATCGTTGATCGACCGGGCGCTGGTCGATGCCTCGGGGCTCGCGGCGAGGGTGACGCTCGCTCCCGACGCACGCGAGGCCCTGTTGATGCGCTCCGGCGGTGACGCGCGTCATGCGCTCAACCTGTTGGAAGCCGCGGCCGCCGGTGTGGGCGACGGCGACGCGATCAGCCTGGAGGACGTGCAGCAGGCCGCGGGAGGGCGGCCGATCGTCTACGACCGCGATGGCGATGCGCACTACGACACGATCTCGGCATTCATCAAGTCGATGCGCGGGAGTGATCCGGACGCGGCGGTCTACTACCTGGCCGTGATGTTGCAGGGCGGTGAGGACCCCAAGTTCATCGCCCGGCGGATCCTGGTCGCCGCGTCGGAGGATGTCGGCAACGCCGACCCACGGGCGCTCGAGGTGGCGGCGGCCGCAGCCCGCTCGGTGGAGTTCGTCGGGATGCCCGAGGCGCGGATCCCGCTGGCGCAGGCCGCGATCTACGTGGCGCTGGCACCCAAGTCCAACGCCGCGTACAAGGCGATCGGCGCGGCGCTCGAGTCCGTCGAACGCGAAGGCCCCAAACGGCCGCCGCTCTCATTGCGGGATTCGAGTCGCCCCAACGCCAGGCACTTCGGCCACGGCGAGGGCTACCACTACCCGCATGACTTTCCGGACGGTGTCGTCGACGAATCCCTGATGCCCGAGGGAATGGAGGAGCGCCGGTTCTACGCCCCCACCGACCGCGGGGTCGAAGCCGAGTTGTCCGAACGGTTGCGGAGCCTCAGGGGCAAGACCGGGGAGGGCGAGCCCGAGCGGCCGTTCTAACCGGGAGCGGGGTCGACGGTCCGATCACAGCGATCCGGCAGGTGCGATCCACCGGCTCTCGAACCCCATCACCTCGGCGAGCCTGTCGAAGCGCGCGTCGTAGTGCAGCACGCCGATCCCCGCCTCCTGTGCACACGCGGCGATCAGGACGTCAGCTGTCACAAGGATGCGTCGGTCTTGGTGGGCACCCGCGTACGCGTATCCCTGTTTGGTGGGCACCCGCGTATGTGTATCCCTCCGGTGCATCTCGCTGACCATGCAACCCAAGGTACCAAGAGGAATGTCACGTCGGACCCCTGATGTGTGTCAATTGCGTCACGACCCTGTGCCATCTGCCGACACACTTCGATGAGGAGGCCTCGGTTCGACGGCGGCGCGCGACACCGGTCGATTACGCTCCCGCCACGACCACCTCACGGGCGGGAGCCTCATGTCCACCAGCGTTCGCCAGCGCATTCAAACGGTCACCGAGGATCAGTCGGTCACCGCGCTCGAGCTGTTCTTCGACCTGGTGTTCGTCTATGCCCTGACGCAGGTCACGGCCCTGATCTCGTCACACCTGACCGGTCGCGGGGTCCTGGAGGGGATGATCGTCCTCACCCTGATCTGGTGGTGCTGGGTCGGGTACTCGTGGATCGGCAACGTCGTCCAGGCCGACGAGGGGTTCGCGCGCGCGACGTTCATCGTCGTCATGGCCGCAATGTTCATCGCCGCACTCGCGATTCCCGAAAGCTTCGATGACCTTCCGGGCGGCCTTGACGGACCCCTGACGCTCGCCGTCTGTTATGCGGTCGTGCGGTTCGTCCACCTCGGCCTGTTCGCCTACGCCGCGCGCGACGCAGGTGACGCCGGCCTGATGCGTCAGCTTGCGAAGTTCGGTGCCGTCACGCTCCTCTCGGTCGTGTTGATGATCGTCGGCGCGCTCACCGGGGGTGATGCCCAGATCCCGTTGTGGCTGGCAGCGGTTGTGGTGGACTACGTCGGGACGCAGGCGATCGGCGCGGGTGGTTGGCGGCTGTACTCCCCCGGCCACTTCAGCGAACGCCACGGTCTGATCATCATCATCGCGTTGGGCGAGTCCATCGTCGCGATCGGGGTCGGGGCGACCGCCGTGCCCATCGCGGCGCCCCTGATCCTGGCGGCGACACTGGGCATCCTGCTCGTGGCGACGATGTGGTGGGTCTACTTCGACGTGACGGCCCTTGCCGCAGAGCGCCGCCTTGCCCGCGCCGAAGGCGAGGAGCGCAGCCGCATCGCCCGCGACGCATACTCGTACCTGCACCTGCCGATGATCGCCGGCATCGTGTTCGCCGCGCTCGGGCTCAAGAAGGCACTGGGATACGTCGGGGGCGATGACGGACACGATTGGCGTGATTCACTCCACGGCCTGCCGGTCTGGGCACTGCACGGAGGACCCGCCCTCTACCTGCTGTCGCTCATCGCATTCCGCCTGCGCAACATCGGCTCGCTCAGCCGGTCGCGACCCGTCGCGGTCATCGCACTGCTGGCGACGGCGCCTCTGGGCGAACACATCGGCGCGCTGCCCGACCTCGTCCTGGTCACCGCCATCATGGCCGCGCTGATCGCGTTTGAGGCAGTCCGCTATGCCGAGAGCCGCCACCGGATCCGCCACCTGGACGGCCATCAGCCGTCTGAGCAGGACGAGCCGACAACTCCGTAGCGCAGCAGTTCACGAGGCAGTCAACTCGCACGCGACGCGCTGGTCAACTGGCCCTTCCTCGGAACCGACGCACCAAACGGTCGGCGGGCGTAGCCTGCTCCGCCATGTGGAAGGTCATCGTCAACGGCGAGCTGGTTTCCGAAGCGGATGCGACCGTCCATGTCAGCGACCTGGGATTGCGACGCGGGTACGGGGCGTTCGACTTCTTCCGGCTGGTCGATGGGGTGCCGCTCTTCTTCGAGGACCATCTCATGCGCTTCGCGCGTTCGCGAAAGCTGCTCGGATTGGATGGGCGCTGGCCTGAGGACGAGATTCGGAGGTTTGTCGCACGTCTCATCGATGCCAACGGACTCCGTGACGAGGGCATCCAGATCGTCCTGACCGGGGGCTACTCGACGGACATGTTCACGCCCGGTGAGCCGAACCTGATCATCGCGCCGATCGCGGTGACCATGGCGACGGACGAGCAATACGCGACCGGCGTCAAGGTCATTACCCACAACAACTCGCGGGAGCTTCCCGACGCCAAGACCACCGACTACTTGATGGCCGTCAAGTTGATCCCGCTGATGACCGCGGCCGGGGCGATCGAGGTGCTGTACCAGGATGGCGAGCGGATGTCGGAGGGCGCCCGCTCAGGCTTCGGGATCATCACGGCCGGGGGCGTGCTCGTCACCGCGGGTCAGGGCGTCCTGGAGAGCATCACCCTCAAACGGGTCCTCCGCGTCGCCGGTGACCTCATGCCGATCGAGTTGAGGGACATCACCATCGACGAGTTCGCGCAGGCGCCGGAGGCGTTCCTGACCGGAACCACCCGGGGCATCCTTCCGATCACCCAGGTCGATGACCGCCCCGTTGGCGACGGCCAGGTCGGTCCTCTGACCAAGCGGCTGATCCAGGCATTCCGTCACGAGGTCGACCTGTACCTCGGCAACATCCGTGTCTGAGACAAAAATGGACGAGGGCGCCGCGCGAAACGCGCGGCGCAACTTCCATTTTTCGCCCAGCGGGGTGGGCGTTTGCAACGCCCG
>JANMKR010000169.1:0-12472 GCA_031372145.1 Actinomycetota bacterium
CAGCGCGCAGAACGCGCGCAGGCCACCTCCCGCAACACCGACGACGCCCCGGTCTAACCGAGCCGAGCCGGCGCTCGCGGCGGCGGGCGCGCGAGCGGCTCCACCACATCCAGCCTCGAACGCGACGGCGGCGAGTACCACCGCCAGCGTCGTCCAAACCAATAAATCCCGTCTGGCAAACATCATCGTGATCCGTTCCTGGATGAATAAACGTGCCGCGAGTCTCAATCGCCTGGATGAGGCACGGATGAGAGCGCCCGGCGGTACACGGACGGCCGGCACGTGGCAGCGGCGCACATTCGCCTCTCATGTTCGTTTCACAATGCACTCGTACCGTCGTCCCGTACGCGAACCATTCGACCAGCAGAACCTCCGACGAAGGGTTGTCATGGGCTCCTCAGTCAAGATCGCGTCCGAACCGGTCGTGCGCAGTCATCGCGACAACCGGAAGAGTCGCTGCGACCGGGTGGCGTGCCTGAGCGCAGTGAGGTCCACGTGACACCGGCAATCGAGGCGCAGGGGGTCGGGAAGCGCTACGGGTCACTCGTCGCCCTCGCGGACTTCACGATCGCTGTGCAGGCGGGCGAGATCGTGGGCGTCCTCGGGCCGAACGGAGCGGGCAAGACCACCGCCATCCGCGTCCTCACCACGATCCTCGCCCCGAGCCACGGCAGTTTCGAGGTGGCGGGCGTGTCGCACACCCGACCTGCGGAGATCCGGCGGCGGATCGGCGTGCTGCCCGAGAGCGCCGGCTATCCGGAGCGGCAGACCGGCGAGGAGTACCTGCGCTTCCATGCCCGCCTTTTCGGCGAGTCCGCCCGGAGTGCTCGCGCCATCACCCGGTCGCTTCTGGAGGAGATGGGGCTCGCTGATCGTGGCCGGTCGTTGATCGCCTCATATAGCCGCGGCATGCGCCAGCGGCTCGGTATCGCCCGGGCGCTCGTCAACGCACCGGACGTGGTGTTTCTGGACGAACCGACGCTCGGCCTCGATCCGGCGGGGCAGCGGCAGGTCCTCGGCAACGTCAGAAGGATCGCGCACGAGCGGGGAGCAACCGTTGTGCTCAGCACGCACCTGCTTGCAGAGGTCGAAGAGAACTGTTCGCGGGTGCTGATCCTGAATCGCGGCCGCGTGGTCACCGAGGGGACGGTGTCGGAGGTTGCGAGCCGTGCGGCGGCGCCACGCACTGCTCGGCTTCGCGTCGCGCCGAGATACGCCGAGCAGGCAACGAGGGCCCTCGTTGCCGCGCCCGGAGTCGAGAAGGTCGATCGCCACGACAACCAACCCGGTTTCTTCACCATCGCGTTCTCCTCTCCAGGAGAAGGCCCGAGCCGTGCATCGTCGAACGACGCGGTCCGCTCATTGACCGATGCAGGCGTCACGATCGAATCATTCGAGCTCGAAGGGGCGCGCCTGAGTGACGCGTTCCTCGCGATCACAGAGGCGGCGTGAGATGGGATCCGTGGAACACACCGGGCCGCGCCGGCGTCGGGTCCGCTGGACCGTCGTGCTCGAGCAGGAGCTCCGCGACCTGTGGATCGGTGGACGGGGCCTGCTGCTGACCTTCCTCTTCAGCGTCCTCATCGGGGTCATCGCGTACATCGCGTCCACCAACAAGACGCTCAACTTCCTGGAGCAGCGCGAGTCGGTCAACCTGACGCTTCAGGTCGTGATCACCGTTGGCGGTTTGCTCACACTTCTTGTGGCAGCCGACACGATCAGCGGCGAACGTGAGCGCGACACGCTCGAGACGCTGCTCTTGACCCCCATCTCGCGACGCGACATTGCGGTTGCAAAGTTCGTTGCCGCACTGTCGCTGTGGCTGGTGGCGTTCGTGGTCGCCGTTCCCTACATCTGGTTTCTCGGCCGGGGTGTCGGGATCGTCGGGGACGCACTCGTGACCGGCTTCGTCGTGGGCACCTTTCTGAGCGTCTTTCTCGCGGCACTCGGCGTGATCGTCAGTCTGTTCGCCGCCTCCAATCGCGTGAGCCTTTCGCTCAGTCTGTTTGGCCTGCTTGCGCTCTTTGCGCCGACGCAGCTGCCCTCGGGCGCACAGCGAGGCTGGGCAGGAGATCTGTTCCTCCGCGTCAACCCGATCACCGCGGGGTCGCACTACGTCGGCAAGATTGTCGTGGACGGCTTCGCCTGGACTCAGGACGTCCTCTGGCTGGCCTCGCCAGTCATGGGGGCCGTCGTTCTCGCCGCCGCCGTCCCGGTTCTCGGGGCACGCTTCATGCGGCTTCGAGGGGGTGTTTCGGAATGAATGAACGTGCTTCGAAGTGGGTGGCGTTCGTCTTGCTGGTCGCTGCCTTGGTACCGGCCTGCGGTGCATACGGCGCAGGCGGCACCACGCCGATCGTGGTAACCGTCGATCGCGCTGAAATCCCGACCCAGCTCGGTGGCAGGTTCGCGTTCCAGTCGACCATCACCAATCGCGGCACGACTGCGTCAGATGGGCTGATCGCCCATCTCAACGTCCTCAGCCTGCGGGACGGCGTCTACGTCGATCCCGAGGACTGGTCGTCCCAACGAACCCGCTTCCTCGACGCGATCCCTGCCGGGGGCTCCACCACGATCACCTGGGACATGCAGGCGGTCAACGCCGGAAGCTTCGGTGTCTACGTCGCCGTCGTGCCCCGCCTTCCGGCCGTGCGACCTCCCACGACGGGGCTGGCAGTCCACATCGCCGTCGCAGAGCGCAGGACGCTGAATCCGGGCGGGATCCTCCCGCTCGTTCTGACCGTTCCGACCCTCTTGGCCCTCTTGACACTCGGTCTCGGATTCCGCCGAAGAACCATCGCCTGACGAGCGCCGGTTGATCGTGGCGAAGCGCTCCGCGTGCGATTCACCGCGATTGGACGTCGCTGGATGCGGTGGGTCGCGCACGAGCGGAGGGCCACCTCCGGGCGCGAATCCGTGTCATCATCGCGTGGTGAGCGCCTGGCACATCCGGGACTTCGACGCGTCCGATCTCGATCAGGCCGTCCAGGTCTGGAGTGACTCGACGGACTCCTCTCGCTCGCTGCCGTTCGTCGTCGCGGAGGTCATCGAGGCCCTCAATCGCGGTGAGCCCGCGGTGGTGGCGCTGAGCGAAGGGCGGGTGGTCGCCACCTGCGTCGCGCGCGTCACCGGGGAGCGTGCATGGGTGCTGCGCATCGCGATCGACCAGAAGCTGCGCAATCAAGGGGTTGGCTCCGCCTTGCTGCGCGCGCTGGAGGAGCGGCTCCTGCGGATGGGCGTGCGCAGGATCGCGGCGCTCCTTCCCGAGGGCGGGGTCGGCCACGAGGCGTTCCTGCACCAGGGCTATGAGCTGACGCCCGGCGTCGAGTACTTCGAGAAGCGGGAGCCCCTGCGTCCCGCCGACCTGGACCTGCTCGGGTCCGTCGGTGGGCAGATGATCGACCCGCGGGTGTGGGATGAGCTGGCGGGCATGGACGAGACGAAGGCCCTGATCGAACGCCGGGTGGTCTTGCCGCTTGCCGAGCCGGAGTTGGCCGCTCGCCATGGCGTGCGCCCACCAAAGGCAGTCGTGCTGTTCGGCCCACCGGGCACCGGAAAGACGACCTTCGCCAAGGGCGCCGCCGGCCGGCTCGGCTGGCCGTTCGTCGAGCTGTTTCCCAGCCGGCTGGCGGCCGAGGGTCCACATAGCCGAGCGAGTGCGCTGCGGGAGTTCTTCGACCTCGCCTCCCACATCGAGCATCTCGTCCTGTTCATCGACGAGGTGGACGAGATCACGGGCAGGCGCAGCGAGCGCCCGGACACGGAGGGAGTGACCAACGAGCTCCTCAAGGCGATCCCGGCCTTTCGGGCGCGTGATGATCGGCTGCTGGTCTGTGCCACCAACTCGGTCCGCGATCTCGACCCGGCGTTGCTGCGACCGGGCCGGTTCGACTACGTGTTGCCCATCGGCCCACCCGACCTGACGGCCCGCACCGCGCTGTGGGCGCGATTCGTCCGGACTTTGACCCCCGCTTCGGTGCGGGTCGAGGAGTTGGCGGCCCAGACGGAGTTGTTCACCCCGGCCGACATCGAGTTCGCCGCCCGCAAAGCGACGCAATCGGCGTTCGAACGCGCGCTCGCGAGCCAGGCCGATTCACCCGCAACCCACGAGGACTTCGAAGCGGCGGTGGCGGCAACCCGGCCCACCCTCACCGGCGCCATACTGCGGGACTTCGCCCAGGACATCGAGCACTTCTCCCGCTACTGATGGAACTGTCACGGAGGTTTGTGTCGCGTTCTCGGACCCAACCCCGGACGTGAACCATGTTCGCTCCATGAGACCGGCGGGGCGGCGTCCGGTCAGGTCTTGAGGGTGACCGTGGCAGTTGGCGACTTCGCGTGAACGGGTGTGTCCGCGGCATTGTCGGCCTCGCCCCACACCTCGAAGCTATAGGTACAGCCGACCTGGCGGTTCGTCGCATCGACCCTGAAGATCGCAACCAGGCTCGATGGTGCTTCCGTCGGCGTCACGTTCCCGACAACCTTGGCCGCTGGTGCGCCGGCCAGACCAGGTCCCACGACGACTCCAGGGCACTGCTTCTTCTCTGTCATCCACAGCTCGACGACAGACACCCCGTCATCGTCGGCAGCCTTGATCAGGACTTGCGCGCCTGAAGGCGAGAGTTCGGTCGTCGTGCCGAACGCGACATCGTCAATGCCACCGGGATTCGCCTTGGTGCCGGCAATCGACATTGTCAGCACGGGCGCAGTCGCATCGTTGCGGTCACGCGATGCCGGATCCCCGCATGCCGAGAGGACCACGGCTGCCAGCGCCACCGCCGCCACGGCAACGCGACATCGATGGAGTCGGACTGAACTGCTCATGGTCGTACCTTCTTCTGCGCGAATAGGGAGTTGCAGAGAAGAGTCGTCTCGGAGCGGTTTGATACGGCGCCCCAGACGCAGCGAGATTGAACCCCGACGCGCCTCGCAGCGGAAGGTGAACGCTCTTGGCCTCCACGTGCTGGTGGCTCGCCTCAGCCGACGACCGTCCACACGCTCGCCCATCCGCCGAAGTCGTGTGACCCGCGGAAGGGGCCGGATCCGTGTTGACCTGGACCCGCGTACCCTCCCCGTGAGCGACGAGGGCGTACGATTTCGCGATCGGGCCGTGGCTGCCGCCGGGCCCACGACGGAAGGATCTTCAATGCCCACAGTCGTCGCCCACCACGACGTGAAGGACACGGATCATTGGCTCGCCTCACCGAAGCGCGAAGAGGTCTTCGGACCGCTCGGCGTCACCAATATCCGGACGTTCGTCAACCCGCAGAACCCGACCCAGGTGGCGGTACTCATGGACGTTGCGGACATGGACGCCGTCATGGCCGCGATGGCGACCCCGGTGATGGCCGACGCGATGGCGTATGACGGCGTGCTCCCCGAGACCCTCGTGATCCTCGTCGAGGCTTAGTGGTCCTTCTCGTAAAGTACGGGCACGTTTCCCGAGCGAAAACCGAGCCAGGCGAGGACGCAGTGTCCCGCCGCTATCGGTTGCCATAACGGTGGGACCGAGGACAAAGCCTGGCGACGGTTTGCAGCCGGGAAACGTGTTCGTATTTGCGTGGAGGACCACTTGGTCCTTTCTCAGAACAGGTTCACCGCGAGGGCCTCACGCCTGGGGGTAACCCCGGTCGCGGGGCAAGCACTCCCGGCGGTTGTCACCGGGTGGATCGCCGACTATCTTCGCGCTCACCAGCGAACGATCGGGTGTCGCATGAGCGTTGCCGTCAACCATCGCCGTCCTCGTCGCGCGCCACGCGGGGCGCGAGCAAGGTGGCGCCGCAGCCCGATCTGGATCGCCGGCCTGCTCGCCGCGATCATTGCCGCCGGCCCCGCCGCGGGCTACGACACCGGCCCGCATTTCGACATCACCCGCGACGCCCTCGCGACCGAGGGGTTCGGCGAGAAGGCGATCCAGATCGCCCAGGTCAGCAACTGGATGATCGACCTCTACGAGAACGCCGAGTCCACCCCGTTCTCGGGGCATGCGAGCAACCTCAAGATCATCGTGGGCGGCGCGGCCTTCGGGCGGGAGCACTGGGCCGACAACGTGGTCAAGTCCGCCGACCGCTCCCACTTCGACCAGACTGAGGGCGGGTTCCCGAACACGGTCGCGATCTCGGCCGAATGGCTGCGCCTGCAGCGCAACGTGGGGCGCATCGCCAGGGAGGCCCGCGACAAGAACGATCCGCAGATGCTCGACGCGATCATCGGGATGAGCCTCCACCAGGTCGAGGACTTCTACTCGCACACCAACTGGGTGGAGCCCGCCGGCAGTGATCCGGCACGCCGCGGGCCCGGATGGGAGACGCAAGGGTGGGGCCGCACCCCCACCTGGTTCGATATCCCGGCGCCGGTTCGCGACGCCGAGGATCTCTACTCGGCCGGCAGCACCGGCCGCATTCGCAACCACGGCGGCTGGAACGCCGACGGCAACAAGAGCCTGGCGTTCTCGATGGCCAAGGACTGGCCGGGACGGCCGATGTACGCGGAGGCCCATATCGCCTCGTACTTCGCGGCGCGCCAATGGGTGCAGGCGCTTCGGGCCTACGTCGCCGACGATGCCTTCTGGAACCGCGCCATGTCGTTCAGCAATGCCCCCGGCTCGCTGGCGCTCGATCAGAAGGGCGCCACCAACATCTCGGTCGCGTCGGGTCACTGGCAGGGCCAGGGCGAGGCGTGCAACCCGAGCATCACGACGTTGAGCTGCGGGTCGCGCGTCGGCCCGGGCGGCAATCTGGTCGACCTGCGCGGGGCGGTCAAGGACTTCTTCTCCGACCAGCGCAGCCGGTACCGCATCCTGTTCGAGCGCCTCGTCGTGCCGATGGCCGCGCCCAATACAACCGACCCGGTCTTCCCCGTCGCGTCGAGCCAGACGATGCAAGGGCAGACGCGCTTCGTCAAGCTCCAGGTCACCAAGGTCGCCCAGATCGACGACCTCGACACCCCCGGCTCGGCCGACTTTTTCGCACGTGCGAAGGTCGCCGGCCAGTCCTACCTGAGCGCGGTGATCCACAACCACGACAGCTTCGGGTTCAAGCTGCCCAACTCACCGTTCACGTGGATCAAGGCGCTGCCCAAGACCGCCACGTTCGGGACGCCGGTCGACACCATCACCGTCCGCATCCGTACCGGCAGCGCCCGGGGTGGCGGCACCGACGACGACGTGTACCTGCGCATCAACGACGGCCAGCGCTTCGCGCTCGACAAGCGGCTCTATGACGACTTCGAGCGAAACGACGATGACACCTACGGCGTCCCGATCGACGACGCCGTGTCGAAGGGGCTGCGCGTCGGCGACATCCAGTACATCCAGATCGAGAAGTCCAAGGACGGCCTGGCGGGTGCATGGCGGCTCGCGGACGTGACCGTCGCGGTCAATGGCGTCGTGGTCTCGTCCAACCTCCGGATCGACCGCTGGCTCTCCGGCGGCACCCGCACGTGGCGGTCGCCGACGTTCGCACCCACGACGCCGACCGGGCCCGGGGTGCCGGTGTTCCTGCAGCTCTGGGAGCTCGACGCGTCGATCCGCGGCGACAACGACCACACCGACACGAACGCCTACGACCGTCGCAAGGACAACGGGCTCGTCTACCAGCCGGACACCACCGCGACTGGAACCCTCGCCGGCGCGAGCCGCCTGAAAGGCCGACTCGGCGACGGCGAGCGCGCCTCGCTCAACTACCGGATCACCACCGAGAACCCCGTCCTGTCACGGATCACGCCCAAGCCTCCACCGCCGCCAGGACCGGCGCTGCTGCCCGACCTCGTGATCACCAACTTCGTGATCGGCACCTTCACTGTGACGAACACGGGTACGGGTCCTGCGGGAGCCTTCTCGGTATCGGTTGCGAACGTCGGCACGTTCCAATACACGGGTCTTGCTGCCGGCGCCAGCATCAAACAAGATCATGGTTTCACATGCTCGGGGCCCCACGCCGTCACCGCCGACTCCACCTCCCAGGTCGCCGAGAGCGACGAGACCAACAACAGCGCCTCTTTCGTACCCATCTGTTGAGGGGTCAGATACGAACCTTACGGAGGCGAACAATCATCGCCTCCGCCGGATTTCAACGCATGGCTACCCGAGCGGGATCTGGAGCCAGCTGAGCCAGTCGCCGTGATGCCACGCCTCGACGATCTGTCCTGCTTCGAATCGCGCAACGATCGTCCCGCTGGCAGCGCTGCGCTCTCCGGTCGGGGGCACGGGCACCACCGGGGACTCGCCGCCAAACGTTGCTTCGCAATGCCAGCGCCAGGCGACCCGGTCTCCGTCGGCGATCGTTTCGTCCAGCGTCACCTTGAAATCGGGGAACGCGAGACGGAATCCGGCGATGAATTGTGTAAGGCCGTCACGGTCGAACTCGCCGACCGGAGGCATGTGATACGCGACCTTCGGCGCGACCAACCGGTCAATCCCGCTGAAGTCACCGGCCATCCATGCCGCACCGATTCCATCGAACGCTGCCTGGGTGTCGACGCTCATTCCACTCTCCCTCCCGTCGGTTGTTCAGTGACACTGGAGCGCGGGAGAGACAGACTCGGCTCGTCATTGCTGATCCAGTTGCCGCTCATCCCATGGGCGGCGAACGTATTACGGGGCACCGCGGCCCCGCAACGTGCATATCGGAGAGCGAGACACACAACTGAGGCGCGGGACGGCGCGCTCCCGCACGCACCTGGCTCGACTTCGTCAGGAGGCACTGGATCGGTGGTAACTCAATACCCGATGTGGATGTGGTCGTGATGGTTGCCCAGCTCGAAGTTCCAACGCTCGGACGGCCACGGGTCGTACCCGTAGATCACCTGTGACGGCTGGTATTGGGTTCCGCGCAGCTGGTTGACGATCTCCTCGTAGAGCCGGCCGCATTCGCCATCGGGACCCCCCGTGCAGATTTGGCCGTTGACGGCACCGATGTCAAAAGCCCGGCCGAGATGGTGCGCACTCACCCGCGAGCTGCCGGCGACATACGTGCTGTGGTCGGTACGCATCGAGGTGATCGTCACCTGGCGTCGGCTCGCGATCCACGTCAGCAAGTCGACCACGCGTGGGTCGACCTGCCCAACGACCAGGTCGTTGATCTGCGACTGACGGGTAAACCGGACGTTCCGGTGGGTCGCGAGAGCGGCCGCCGCGGACTGGCCCGCCTGTGGGAGCGCAGCGCCGTTGCGAGCCTCGGATGCGCGGAGGATCGCGGCGAGGTCGGCGCTTGGGGGTGCCCCCTGGACGTAGGTGGCGGAAAGCTCCGAAGTCACCTCGCCTTCGACCTCGTCAGATGCGGCACCGGACGTGGCTGAGCCGGCGCCGGCCGTCCCGGTGTCGCCGTTCGCCAGGTTCGCCAGGTTCGCCAGGACGTCTTGCGCAGTCACGGGTTCGAGGGCAGTCGCCGTCGAGCCGGTGTACTGGACGGTCCATTGCGGCTGTGTCGACGGTGCCTTCCCGCCCAAAGGTGCTGCGACGATCACCCCAAGCGGGATGGCGATCAGCAATGCCAGGGCGAAACGTCCACGATCCACGATGCGGGCGGCGTTGACCATCCTGTAGCCATCGACGGGACCAGCGTCAGACTTGACCCCTGGCCCCTCATCAAGAGGCCGAGCATCCGTCGACGTTCGCCGACGGCAACGCGTCGCTCACCGTGACCGAGGTGACCAAGCCCAAGCGCCTGCGGGTGGATGGCATCAACGCCGGGAACTGGTCGCGACATGCCTCGTCGTGCTCCAGCGTCCGGACGCTCACCCCATTCGCTCCCGCAGCGTTCGCGGGTGGGGCGGAATCATTGCGGAGGCCGGCCTACCGCTTGACGATGTTGTGGACCTCGACGACCTCTGGTGGACCGGCGAGTTCGACGCCGCTCTCGGTGAGGATCGGCATCAGACGTTGACCGAACGCCTCGAACTGCTCCTTCGAGTCCCAGATTTCGCTGACCCGGAAGGTGCCACCGGAACTGAAAGCGACGTGGTACTCGAGCCCGTCAGGCGGGAACGTGCCCGATGCCTCGATGAGGGGCATCGTCCCGTCGTACTTGTCGGCCGTCATGCCTGGCGCTCCCGTAAAGCGGACAAGGACACTCATGCTGTTTCTCCATAGTCGGGTAGCGCTCACCGTACTCCGACCAGGGGCTCCTCGGGGTAAATCGTTCAGCATTGCCGGTGTAGTTGTGATTCCAGCGGAGGCGGGCGATGGGATTTTGCGAGGCTTGGTGGCCCGCTCCACACGAGGTACTTGAGTTTACCTAGTACATGACATAGACTTTGTCTATGCCGATGCACGACCCGCAGCTGCTCAAAGGAGTCTTGTCGCTGCTCTTGCTGCAGCTGCTCGCCGAACGCGAGTCGTATGGCTACGAGCTGGTGCAGCGGCTGCACGCGATCGGACTGCCCGACGTCCTCGAAGGCACCGTGTACCCCGCGCTCGCGCGGATCGAGCGCGAGGGCCGCGTCAGCGCACGGCTCGTGTCCTCAAACTCCGGCCCGGCCCGCAAGTACTACCGACCGACGCCGGCCGGCTACGAGGCGCTCACCGAAGGTGCTGCGAGCTGGTCGTCGCTCGTCAACATCGTCGAAGCGGTGCTCAGCCGCCCCGTCCCCGCTGCACCGCTCGGAGGAGCCTGACATGCCTCAACACGTCACCTGGATCGACCGGCTGCGCATCGAACGTGTCGTTTGGGCGCTTGACCAGCAGCTCTACGACCTTCCTCGCGCCTCCCGAATCGCGAAACGCCGAGAGGTCCGCGAGAACCTCTTCGCCGCCGCTCACGACATCGGCACGACCGAAGCGCTCCGCCGTCTCGGCAGCAGTCGCCAGCTCGCCAACGAGTACCTCAGCGCGGAGTTTGGGAGCGGGCCCCGGCACTCGTGGATCGCGGCGACGTTCTTCTTCGCGACCGTTCCGCTCGTTCTCACCGCACTGCTCACCGACGCTGCGAACGCATACGGCGACGGCATCATCGCCGCAAACCCGAACGCCACGGGCACCTATACCTGGCATGGCATCAGCTACCTGCAACGCAGCGTCACCTACACGTTCACCAACGGGACCGGCAGCTCCGTCGGCGGCGACTGGGTGACACAACCTCTCGCTTGGATCCTTCTGATCGGCGGCACGATCCTCGTCGGCCGGCTGTGGCGCCTACTCCCTTCGCGGCGCGACAGGCCGACAGCCGCTTCGACGAGGGACTGAGTCGAGCCGCGTAGCCGTGCTGCCTCACGTGGCCTCCTCAATCAGCGCTTCCTGCGACGCGCCGAGCGTGCGCTGTCTCGAAGCAGCCGGTCGCACAGGAGGTCCGCCAGCCATTCTTCGTGCTGGTCGGGTGTCCATCCACGCTCGCTGACCAGCAGCCAATACAGATCTGGGTGGTTGAGCGTCCAGAGGATGTCGGTGGCGCGGGCGATATCGAGGCTGGGCCGCAACGCGTTCTTCTCGTGGAGGACCTCGACAATCGAACGCTGGTTGTCATAGAACTCGGCCTGAATGCGGCTCCAGAGTTCGTCAACCTCGGGGTCCACCGAGGCCGCGCGGCGCACGACATGTAGCAGCGGACCGATCCGGCCCCTGACCATCTTCGCGTTGTGGACGTTGAGGCGGAGCTGGCGCTCGGGGTCCGGCTCATCCAGAACAGCACGAAACCAGGGTCGCTCGCCCACGGGCACGGGCTCGTCGTCGCCCCGCAACAGCAGGTGCCAGAGCGCGCGCAGGAGGCCGCTCTTGGTCTGGAACGTCACATAGACGGTTTTGAGCGAGACGCTCGCCTCGGATGCGATGGCCGCCATCGAGGTCGTCGCGTACCCCTGCTGCTCAAAGAGACGTTGTGCTGTCTCGAGAATCCCACGACGGGTCGCCGCGGCTTGCTCGACCCGCCGTGGCGAGTGGTAGCGCCGCCGCGAATTGACAGACTCAGCCATTTCGGTAATCTACCGCTATATTCATTACACGTGATGTGTATCCGGATTGAGGAGGAGGGTCGCCATGACCATCTTGCATGTCGAGCACGCCATCAGCGACTACGACGTCTGGAAGCGGGCGTTCGACAGCGATCCTGTCCGACGTGAGCAATCTGGCGTGCGCCGCTACCGCGTATTCCGGCCGACCGACGATCCCAACTACATCATGCTCGACCTCGAGTTCGACACCACCGACGAAGCGCAGACCTTTCGCGCCGCGCTGGAGGGCCTGTGGGGATCAGGACGAGCGGCACCAGCCCTGGTCGGGGCGCCGCAGGCGCGCATCCTCGAGACGGTAGAGCACAAGGAATACTGACGCGCACTGCATCCTGATCGCCTGACGAACGGCCGCCCCACACACCGACTTGGCCGAGCCCATTCACCCCTCGGCACCAGGTACCGAGGGGTGAATCATCTGCCTCCCCGAAGTGGTGTACGCTAGGTGTATGTCACGCACCAACATCAACATTGACGACGCAGCGTGCGCGGCGGTCATGGAGCGCTACGACCTGCACTCCAAACGCGACGC
>JANMKR010000083.1:0-14376 GCA_031372145.1 Actinomycetota bacterium
TGGCGGTTTGGCGGCTGCAAAGCACCGCCGGATTCGATCCGCTGGCAGCAGGAGCATTCGCCCCGGGGGCTTTGTCCTCGCCTGCACCAATATCCAACGATATGGCCACAGGCTGCGTCCTTGACAGGTGGACCGGAGTGACCACCGGTCCCCGGCGTAGGGATATCGGACTCTCCGAGTCCAATATCCCTATCCGGCGGGCTTTTCACTCGCCAAACCATCAAAGAACTCCCGTGACAGGGCACTAGAACCCTTGCACCGCAGGGTCCGTCGTCGGCGCGTTGAAGGTCATGAGCACCCGCGTCCCGCCGTCGACCGGCGCCGTGAACTCGACATCGTCCGACAGGCGCGCGATGAGCGAAAGCCCAAGGCCGAGTCCGCCCGGGGTCGGCGAACCTCCGATTCCACTGCCCGCATCGGTCGTGCAGATGACGATCGAGTCCCCACGGACCCACCCGGCGACCTCGAATGTCCCGGCTCCATCGGCGATGCCGTGGACGACGGCATTTGCGCATGCCTCCGCCACAACAAGTTCGACATCGTCCAAACGCCCGCCGCTGATCCCGACCCGTCCGGCGAACGTGCGCGCGACACGGCGGGCCGTTCGGGTCGCCAGCGCGGTTGCCGGCAGCTGAAGATGGAACATCGGGGTCGGAAACGGCGAGGCGCTGCTCATCGTCGTGACCGGTCGAGGCCGGCCGCGGCTGGGCCGTGCGTCACCCCCCGGCCTCGGGACCGCGCGCTGCGACCTCGTCCTCGATGCGTCCGTCTTCACGCTCGGCAACGAGGAGGGCTCCGAGAAAGCCGCCACCGAGGGCAACGGCGACGCCGAGCCCAAGCGCGAGGGCCCAGCTCCCCCAGATCGCGCGCACGACCACTACGACGACGACGACGGTCAGCAAGCCGCAGATGGCGCCGATGAGGGTCATCGACGTTCCGACGTGACGTTGCGAACTCGGATCCTTGGGTGCGGGGTTGCGCACGTCGTCGCCCGCCACACCCTGGTGGGGCGAGACGTGCCCTACGGGGGCATCTTCTTGATCCTGGTGATCTGACATCGCACCTCCCCGTGTGGGTTTCTGAGCGGAACACAAACGTGCGATACATCATGCCCGCACGACACGGTCTGGAAACCGTCATCCCCGACAGTTCCCCGCTGAGCAGCTGCGGAAACCAACCTCTCGCGAGGAAACGCGCGGCGATTGCCGTGGGCTGCACGGCGCATCCAGACCCGAATGGTCCGTCATCGGACACACGCGGAGGAGCCACGTTTGAACCGTGGCGTCACGGGGTACGAGACTCACGCGCGGTGGACGCAACGTCCTGAAACGACCGCGATCGGCGACTGTGAGGCCAGCGATGCACACTTCCGGACCGCATGAACCCCCCTTGTGCGTTCCGTGCGAGGTGACTCGTCCCTGCAGTCTGTGCCTGGGGGGTGCGAGCACCGCACATGTGTGAGCACCTCCCAGGCGTTTCCCGCATGTCGACGGGCCCGGCCCGTTCGTGGTCAATCACCACGCGCGAAGGAGTCGACCCGCAGCGGCGCGCCTCGATCTGGGTAGAGTGTGCCGCAGACGAGCTGGCATCACGCGTGCTCGCGCCCGTCGCCACCACCATGGACCTTCCGCCAGCCAATCACCGGATGAGGCGTGGCAATGAGCGGTGAATCGTCCGTCGAACTGGCGCTGCCGGCGCGGCCCGAAAGCCTGACGATCGTGCGTCAGGCGCTCAGCGGACTCGCCGAGGCCGGCCGGTGGAACGCGACATTTCTGACCGATGCAAAGATCGCGCTGAGCGAGGCCTGCTCGAACGTCGTCGTGCATGCCTATCCGGAAGGCACCGACGGGATGCTGACGGTGGTGATGACCGTGGCGGAGGACCAGCTCGTCGTCCTCGTGCGCGATCACGGCGTGGGCATCGTTCCGCGTATCAACAATCGCGGCGCAGGGTTGGGCTTGGGCCTGCCGCTGATCGCAGCCCTCACCAACGAGGTGCGCGTTCGCAGCGCTGATGACGGCCACACCGAGGTGACGATGATCTTCACCGTCCCGAGCAACGGGGACCCACGATGACGAAGGCCCGACAGGTCGAGGTGCACCTGACCGCCGGTCCGATCGCCGACGCGGTTCTGCGCAGACTCGTCAGCGCCGTCGCCGCGCAGGGCGACCTCCCGATCGACCGAATTCAGGACGCGACGTTGATCATGGACTCGCTGCTCGGCGCCATCGCGACCGATCGCGTCTCCGCCCTGCTGATGCCGCTCGAGCGCGGGATCGAGATCGCGATCGGTCCGCTGCCAGACGGCGAAGGCAGCCGCATCCTCAGCGCGACCGAGCTCCCCGAGGTCGGCTCCGTCGTCCACGGTTTGAGCGATCGCGTCTGGATCGACACCCAACGGGGACCCCAGGAGTACCTGTGTGTCCTCGTCGGCAAGAACGGCACGGACCTCGCGCAGAACACCCGCCAATGACGGACAGCAAACGGTCCGTGGTGCGCCAGTGCCCTGTCATGGGAGTTCTTTGATGGTTTGGCGAGTGAAAAGCCCGATGGACGAGGACGCAGCCTGTGGCCATATCGTTGGATATGGGTGCAGGCGAGGACAAAGCCCCAGGGGCGATTGCTCCTGCTCCCAGCGGATCGAATCCGGCGGAGCTTTGCAGCCGCCAAACCGCAAAGAGACTTCCGTGACAGGGCACTACTAGACGCGCTGAAGCGCGAGCAAGGTGTCGCTGTCGAGCGCTTCCACCTCGGTGAATCGCGAGCGAAGGTCGACGAGGTCGAGCAGCCGGGTGACTCCGACGCCAGGTCGAAAGAGTGCGAGGCGCCGTCCCTTGTCGCCGACGATGCGTTCGACGTCGAGCAACGCTCGGACGCCACTCGAGTCGACGAACGTGACCGAGCTCAGGTCGAGGATGACGGGTTCAGGCCCCTCGACCAGGTTGGTCGTGGCGTCAACGAGGTGCGGGGCGCTCGCAAGGTCGAGTTCGCCGTCGATGACGATGATCGACGCGCCTTCGACAACTCCGCTTTCAATACGAAAGCCGACTGGGGCTCGGTCGTCGCTCATCTGGCTGCGACCGTAGCATGTTGGCTCCGGCGCCACATCTGACGGTATGGCGCCGGCTCCGGGAAGATCGAGTCATGTGCCACGGAGACGTGGTTCCCTGGCACGACGATCTCAAACATCGAGATATCAGCTGACGATCGGCTCGGGGTGAGGCGTGGTCATCGCTTCTGTGACGTGGACTTCGGATCCGGCCCCGCTCGACGGCCGGGACGCCAGTTTGCGTCGGAGCGCGGCACCGAGAATCCAGGCAGCTCCGCCGCCGATCATCACGAACCGCAGGACGCGACGTCGAAAACGGCGACGTCCACTCGCGATGCCCTCGTCAACGGCATTGGTCGCGGAACGCACGAGGGCCGCGAGCTCACTCTGCAAGCGTTCATCGCGCGCCATTCTCCCCGCCACATGCTTCGGATCGGAGCCGCGAACATCGTCGAACATTTTCCGTCCGGCCTCGTACGTGTCGCCTGCTGCCGTGCGCACCTTGCGGTCGGAAATGGCTTCGCGCAGCATCGGCGCGACGAGACGGCCCATCGCCGCGGCCTGCGCAATGCGGCGTGCCTTGTCTTCGAACTCTCTGTTCCGTTTCATTGTCGACCTCCAACTCGTGATGCATGCGGTTGTTCCCGCCACGGAAGGATCCAAACCCGCGATGCTCATGCCCTGTTCCGAGAGTCTCGATGCATCCGGCGTATTTGTCCAGCCGGCAAGTCGCTCGCCGAGGCCCATCAATCACCTGCGACGAGGGCGCGCCACCGCCGCCGGTCGCGGTTTGCCGAGCGGTCTCCCGGGAACAGCTGGTACGCGTATTGGAAGCACGAACGGCACGATCATTGAGCCGCGCGACCGAAAGGCCCCCCGGTGACCCAGCCCACATCCGATGAACCGGGACGCGAATCGTCCCCGGCTCCTGACAATGGCATCGCGATTGTCGAGGCCACCCCGACGCGGCCGACCATCCTTGGCGCGGTGCGCGCAGCGGTGCTTGCGTTTCATCGACACGGCAGAGGCCACGACGCGGCCGCGTTGACCTACTACTCGGTCCTCGCGGTCGTGCCCGCGATCGTCGCGCTCGTCGCGACCATCGGATTGTTCGGGCGCGACCCGGAGACGACCGACGCCGTGCTCGAACTCATCGGCCGGATCGGGCCCCATGAGGCCACGCAGACGTTTCGCGGGACCGTCGAGGGCATCATTCGCAACAAGGACGGCGCAGGTGCGCTCCTCGGCCTCGGAATCCTGGGAGCGATCTGGTCTGCGACCGGCTGGCTCGACGCGTTCTTTGGCATTGCGAACGCGGCGCACGGCACAGTTGAGCGTCGAGGCTTCATCAGGCGCAAGACGCTGCAGGTCGCCGCGACCGTCGGCCTCGGGATCGCACTGGCAGCCCTGGTCGTGCTGGTCGTCGTGACGGGACCGATCGCGCGTGACGCCGCCGACGGACTCGGCGTTGGTGGCGGCGCGCTGCGTATGTGGTCGATCTTCAAGTGGCCTGTCGCCGCCGGTCTTGCCGTCGGGCTGCTGAGCGTGCTCTTCAGGATCGCGCCCGATGTCCACGGGCGCATGTGGCGATCGAGTGTCACGGGCGCGACGCTCGCCGTGCTTGCCTGGGCCGGGGCATCAGCGGGTTTCGGGATCTACGTCGCCTCCTTCGGCTCCTACAACGCAACGTACGGAGCGCTCGGCGCGATCGTGGTCTTCCTCGTCTGGCTGTGGATCACCAACGCGGTGCTGATCATCGGTACGTCCGTTAACGCGCAGTTGGAGCCGCCGCACGAATCCGAGCAGTGACAGGTTGTTTGGCGCCTCGTTGTCGGGGAATGCAGATGTCACGCCCAGCACGCACGCGGGACAAAGGAGAAGCCATGGCATCAGGAATCAATCGGAAGTCGGGTGGCATCGGACTTGGCGGCGCTTTCGTCGTCGGAGGCATCGTCGTGATGATCTTCGGATCCTTCGTGATCGGACTCATCATCGCGCTCATCGGGCTCGTGGCCTTCGGCGGCTTCGTGAAGGGCAAGTGGTATTGAGTACGCGGCGTGGGTCGACTCCACCCGAAAGGTTTATCGACGCAGGCCGCAGGGTACCTCTGGGCACACGGAGTCGCCGCTGCTGCAGACCTTCGCAGAGGTTCGACTTCGTGAGTGATGTTGGCACGTTCACGGTAGACCAGACTTGCAAGGAGATACGCCATGTCAGATGAGAAGCACACACACGACGAAGAGAACCTGTCCAAGGGTCCCACCCCCGAGACCCGTCGCGCCGACAACGAGCCCCAGCGCGAGCACGACACCAGCGAGGGGCCAACGCCCGAGACCCGCGAGTCCGAGCGCAAATCCTCCTGAGCGGGAAATGGGACTCGTGAGAGTCCCATTTTCACACGCCGTGGACGGGCGGTCACGCCCGAGTCCACTGGCCCGGAGTTGCCGGCTCGTCCATCTCGCGTCCACGGCGCCGATGATGGGTCCCGCCAAGCGGCCTGTCTGTACACCGGTGTGCAGGCAGGCTTCTCTCTGACTGTGGCGTTTCAGCTTGTCGCGTCTGCCGGGCCGACCGATCGAGTCAGCGACACCACTCCGCTCGAAGACGGTCAGGTTTCCCGAAGCCGGTGTTCGGGCAAGAGGTGTCCATGAGAAAGAAGCGGAAACCAGCACACGGGATTCAGCAGCTCTACGGGCAGGAAACGCAGTTGATCGAAACCCACGGCGTCGAACATCCCGGTCCCGATCAGGGACAGTTCCCCACCTCGTCCGATCAGCCATTGGCAGGCGACCGGGCGTTTGAGTCCGTGTCCGAAGAGGCGCGCGCTGTGCCGGCGGACCGCCGGAGCGCGACCAGGGGCAACGGCACCCACGACCCGCGACCGTGACGATGGCGGCGTGACGCCACCAGCGGACCTCGAGGTGAACGACCGAGATGCTCGTCAACGAGATTGAGGCCGTCGATGGCGTGACCGCGGTTTCCGATCGGATGCCAGCGGGCATGTAGGGGTCACACGGTCGCGCTCTTGCGCGGCAATTCGGCTTCTTCGAAAGGAGATCGTCAATGGGCATCTTGGGTTGGATCCTCCTCGGGATCGTCGCCGGCGTGATCGCCAAGGCGCTGCTCCCCGGCTCGCAGCCGGGCGGCATCATCGTCACCACCTTGATCGGGATCGCAGGGGCGCTGATCGCAGGATTCGTCGCACGGGCGCTGGGTCTTGGTGATCCGATCGACGAGTTCTTCGATGTCAGCACCTGGTTGGCCGCGATCGTCGGCGCGGTCGTGCTTCTGGTCGCCTGGGGAGCGATCGCCGGCCGAAAAGGCAGGCATCATGCGGCCCATTGACAACACGTGTGTCGGAGCTGTGGTGCCGCTCTCGTGTGTCAGGCACGAGAGCGGCACCGGCAACGCGACGGCGCACCTCGAGAACGGCAACCGAAATGCAGCGGGGTAAGAAGGCTGACAACGTGACCGGTGTAGGGTGCGACGCGGTGTTCGCATTGGAGCGCTGCACGCACGACCAGGCGCACAACACGATCATTCGCGATCCAACCACATGACGAAGGTCTCAGGATCGCTGCTCGATCCCGGACGCCTTGCGGCCGTGGCCGCAACCGGTCTGCTTGACACTGGCCCCGAGGAGCCCTTCGACCGGCTCGCCCGGCTCGCTGCGCACGTGTTGGAGACGCCCTATGCATTCATCACCGTGGTCGATGCGCGCAGGGCGTTCTGGAAGAGTTGCATCGGCATCGAGGTCGAACGCATCGAGGACCGCCAGAATGTGGTCGAGGAGTCGTTCTGTCAGTACGTGATCGCGACGAGCGAGCCGCTCCTCGTCGATGACACGCGGCTCAGCCCGATCACCAACGGCAATCCTTCCCTCGGCTCCATAGGAGTCGCCTGGGCTGGCTACCCGGTCTGCGCTCCCGACGGTCACGTGCTCGGCACGTTCTGCATCGTCGACACAAAGCCACGGAATTGGACTGAGCGGGATGCGGTGACCCTGGGCGCCCTTGCCGCCGCGGCGTCAACGGAGATCGAGCTTCGAATGAGCCTGCGTGAAACCCAGGACGTCCGTCGCAACCTGGAGGCGTTCAGCCACCTCGCCCAACGTCTCACGTCGACCGCCACGCAGATCGATGCGGCGGTGGCGATCCTGAGCGTCGGACGGCTGCTCGCGGGTGCGACGGGTGGTTCGATCAGGCTCTTGTCCGACGATGATCGTACGCTCGACCTGGTGCGGGCGGAGGGCGTCTCGGAACGGTTCGTCGAGCAACTGGGCGCATCGATCGCGATCGACGCGCAACTGGCCTGCGCGCAGGCGTTCCGGTCCCGGCAACCGGTCGCTTTGCGTTCACGCGACGAGATCGTCGCCAACTTGCCGGCGACGCTCCAGGTAATCGGCGACGTCCCCGTCGACGCATTCATCTGCCTGCCGCTGTGCACTGACGATGTCGCGTTCGGCGTCGTCACCTTGTCGTTTTCCGAGGCGAGCCAACTCGCCCATGCCGAGACCTCGGTCATCACGACGCTGGTACGACAGGCCGCCCAGGCACTCGCACGTATTCGCCTGAACGATGCGGAGGAACGCGCCCGCGCCAACCTCGAACGCCTCCAGACGGTGACCGCCGGGCTTTCACGAGCCGTGTCGATGGAGGACGTCGCGGCCATCGCGGTGACAAACAGCGTCGCAGCGCTCGGTGCCGATCGCGGCACCCTGTCGTTGGTGAGTGACGACGGCAGGACGCTCGAGATCGTCGCGTCGCACGGCTATGACGACGCACGCACCGAGCCTTGGCGGACATACGCGTTCGCGACTGATGGACGCCAGACGCTGGCACGACTCGTGGGCGCACCCCGGTTCTTCGACGACGCGCAGGAGGTCCACAACTGCTATCCGTGGTTGGGTCCCAACATCGAGCGAAGCGGCGACCGGGCATGGGCGGCACTCCCGCTGGCGACCCCCACACGAACGTTCGGTGTGCTCCTTCTGGGCCTCCGCCGGCCGCGGCGCTTCAGCGTCACTGAGCGCTCGCTGATGATGACGATCGCAGATCAGACCTGCGGGGCGCTGGAGCGAGCCCGCCTGCACATGTTGATGGAACAGGCGGGCCGCCAGGCCGCGTTCGTCAACGCCGCAATCGCGCGAATCGATGGTGTGCCAACTGAGCGCGAGCGTGCAGCTGCACTGGCCGCGGTCCTGGTTCCCGATCTGGCCGACTATGCATCGGTCGAGTTGCAACGGCCAGATGGATCACGAGGCGTCGCGGCCGTCGCCCATCGCGATCCGCTGAAGACCTCGCTCTTGCATGAGCACAGGCAACGCTGCGCCCGCAACGGCGACGATTCCGGAGGGCTCGCGCTCGCGATGCACACGATGCAACCGGCGCTGCATGCCCACCCGACTCAGACGTTGATCACCGCCCAGATGGACGACCCCGGTCAACCCGATGTGCCGCAGCAGCTCGGCCCGACCTCGTGCATCTTCATGCCGCTGGTCGTGGCAGGACGCGCAAGCGGGGGCCTGCTCCTCGCGCGTTGCGGCGACCGCGAATCGCTGGGCGACGCCGAACTCGCCACCGCCCAAGAGCTCGCGACGCATGCCGCGCTGTCGATCGAAAACGCGCGCCTCTATGAAGAAGAGCATCACATCGCCCAGACGCTGCAACGCAGCCTGTTGCCCGAGGTACTTCCCCGGGTCGACGGCATCCAACTGGCCGCGTCCTACCTGCCGGCCGGCGATGCCAACGAAGTCGGCGGGGACTTCTTCGACGTCTTTGCCACATCGGACGGTTGGGTCGCGATGGTCGGGGATGTGTGCGGTAAGGGACCGGAGGCGGCCAAGCTCACGGCGTTGTGCCGCTACACGATCCGGGCAGCGACGCTCGTCGACGACGAGGGCCCACCGAGCCGCCTGGTCGAGCTGTTGAACCGGGCGATTCTGGCGAACTCGCCCGCGTTGGATTTCTGCACGATCGCGGTCGTGCGGTTTCGCCGTGGCACCGACGGGGTCGTTCATGCAACCTGCTGTGTCGCCGGTCATCCGCCGATTCTCATCGCGAGGTCACACGGCAGGGTGGACACGGTCAACTCGCCGGGTGGGCTGGTCGGCGTGTCGCCGGACACGACATACGGTGACGTCGATGTGGCGCTCGATCCCGGTGACACGCTGCTGCTCTACACCGACGGCCTGACCGAAGCCCGTGCCGGACAGGGACAGTTCTTCGGCGAGCCGCGTCTGAGCCGCCTGCTCTCGACCACCCCATGCGCCTCGGCCACGGCAACGATCGACGCGGTTGAGCGCGAGCTGGCGGCGTTCCAGGACGGCGCGCCATTGCGTGATGACGTCGCGGTGCTCGCCGTGTGCGTCGAGCCAAGCCACGTCCAGGCCCCGCGCGCACCGTTGTTCAACGGCAGTCCGACGACTCCCACGGTGGACCTGGCACACGGTGGGACGGCAACGGCGAGAGAGCGGCACCACATGGAGCAGCGACACTTCAGCCGGACCCTCACGATCGATCCTCTGCAGCTCGCCTCGCTCAGGTCCTCCTTGCGCACCTGGCTCGGCGATCGCGGTGTGGAGCCAGGTGCGATGGACGACCTGGTGCTTGCGTGCAACGAGGCGTGCTCGAATGCGATGGAGCACGCGTTCGGCGCGCGCGGCGGCACGATTGAGGCCTCCGTGGCCGTCGATCAATCGGACGTCGTCGTCACGGTGCAAGACGACGGGAGCTGGAGCGAGGTACCGGCCAAGGGCAATCGCGGACGTGGCCTCAACATCATCCGAGCGGTGATGGACGATGTCACGATCGATCGCGCGACGGGGGGCACCACGCTGACGATGCGACGTGCCGTCGACGACCTCGTGCGCCCGACCACGTAGTGCTCGCATTTGGAGACCTGGAGGTGACCATGTGCATCGGCCACCTCGCAGGTCATCCGGTGTCAGTCAGTCGGCGATCTTCTTGACCGCATCCTTCGCGTCGTCGATGGCGTCGCGAACCTTCCCACCCGCTTGCTTGAGCTTGCCCTTGGCCTGCTGGTCGCGGCCCGCTGCCTGCTGAGCATCGTCGTCGCGCAGGTTGCCGATCGCCTCCTTGGCCTTGCCGGTCATCTCATCGAGCTTGCCCTCGCCCATGGTCTCCCCTTTCGGTTGGAACTGTTTTGCTTCGGTCTACCCCGTCGCCGCCGGGGCAAAACACCAGCGTCCCTGTCCGGCGCGACGACGCGTTTGTCCGGCGCGCCACCGGGCAACAATCGGTCTGCACAGATCCCGACAGGCGACGCGAAGAACAGACAGGCAAGATTGAGCATCAGTGACTGACCCGATGACGCGCATCCTCCCGCTCGACGAGGTGGGCAGCTTTGCCTGGATCGCCCATCCCGACGAGAGCATGCAGCGTGCCTCGTCGGCCATCGTCACCGCGAGCGGGACGCTCGTTGTCGACCCGATCGACTTCGACGGCCTCGATGCTGCGTTGAGCCGGATCGGTGTGGTCGCCGGCGTTGTCCAGCTCCTGGATCGCCACAATCGCGATGTGGCTGCCATCTCCGCGCGGCTCTCGGTCCCCGTGCTCGTCCCCGGCGCCCTCGCCGGACGTGGCGAGCCCCTCGTGGTCCCGGGGGTACAGGAGCGCATGGTGCTCGCCATGCCCGGATGGAACGAAGCGGCCCTTTGGATTCCGGAGCGTCGAATGCTGATCTGCGCCGAAGCCATTGGCACCGCGCCGTATTACCAGGCGCGCGACACGGACGTGCTCGGCGTCCACCCGTTCCTGCGCCTGCGGCCGCCCACCGGCGCCTTGTCGGGGATCGCCCCATCGGTGATCGTCGTCGGACATGGCCCGCCGGTCGTCGACGACGCGGCTTGGGCCCTTGCCGCTGCGCTGCGCCAAAGCCGTCGGGACCTGCCGCGCGCATGGCTGCGCGGCGCGCGACGGATCATCCACCGAAAACGCCACGACTGGTCTGCCTCGTAGGAGCGGTCTCCAATCGACGTTTCTTGGTGACCACCGCGGGGTAGATGTGATCTCAGCGGGCGTGGTTCTCGTCGCCGGGGGCCGGGGGCCGGTCGGAAACCGCGTTCCCTCCCTCGCTTCTGCGACACGCCCGCTGAGGCGACCTGGTTGCCCCGGCACGTGAGGCCGCCGATACCACCACGACGAAAGGCTCGACCATGCCGACGCGTACCGCGCAGACCGTTTGGAGGGGCTCGCTCGAGACGGGCAGTGGACAAGTCGAGCTGGCGAGTTCGCATGCCGGCCGATACGACGTCTCGTTTCCCAGGCGAGCCGCCGACAGCGCCAGCGGCACCACGAGTCCCGAAGAACTGATCGCCGCGGCGCATTCGTCGTGCTACGCAATGCAGCTCTCTGCGCTCATCGGCGCTGCGGGAGGAACCGTGCAGCGCCTCGAGGTCACCGGCGATGTCTCACTTGGTCCCGATCCGGCAGGAGGCTTCCGCCTGACCGGCATTAACATCACGGTGGGGGGTGACGTGCAGGGACTCGATGCCGAGACCTACACCCGACTCACCGGCGAGGCGAAGGCCGGCTGCCCGGTCAGCAAAGCGCTCATCGGTGTCGAGATTGCCGTCAACATCCAGACACCGACCCTCGCCTGACGTCCCGGATACCGACGCCGGCTCTCATCGCGTACGGGGTGTTTCGGACCGGCGAGGTTCGGGAACGAGGACTGCATGAAGATGCCCACACGCTTCCGACGAAATGACCCCGACCTCCGCGTCGACGACCAATCAGACCAGCGTCTGACTGACGATCATGTGGTCGAGGATCCAACCGCCGATGTTCGACACGAACGGGTCACGGGCGATGTTCGCGACGGCGACGCGATGTCGGACGGTCGGGATGGTGCGACCACAGCCGCGCAGCCCGACGACGACGTGGTCGCGACGTCCCGGGAGGTCGTGACCAGGCAAGTGCTGCGCATCCCGTCGTTCTCGGTGATCGCGCCGATCGCCGGGTGGCTCGCCGCCTGGGGCGCCGCCGCGCTTGCGACGGTCGCGGTGATCGAGGCCGGCGTCGCGGTCGGATTCGGATTCGGCATCGCCGATGGCTCCATCGACGTCGACAGCGGATTCTGGGCCGGATTCTGGACCCTCGTGATCCAGGCAGGCGCGTTCCTGCTCGGCGGCTACGTCGCCGGCCGCATGGCGCGCACCCGGGCGGTCGCCCACGCCGTCCTCGTCTGGTTCGTCGCAATGGCGGCAACGGCCGCGGATGCGATCGTCGTTGCGAGCGGCGACAGTCGGTCCAGCGTGCTCGCACCCTTGCGCCTGCCGCAATGGGCCGGACTCGACTACGACAACACCGTGGTCATCCCGTTGATCATCTTCGCGGCGGGAGCATTTGTCGCGGTCGTCATCGGAGGTTCATTGGCGGCGGGTGCGAACCGGCTCGAGACCAAGGATGCAGACAGCACCACCCATCAACGAGACGCCCACAGCGGACGGACGCAGGCAGCGTAGCGGTCTGCCGTGTACGGCCACATTCCGCGAGCCAGGAGACCCATGACGATGGTGACGAGGATGGATGGGCATGACATGGACGACGTGGTGATCTTCCTCGCCGAACCACCGACGCCCGAACCCATGCCAGGGCCGCTCGTCGTGCCGGAGCCGGGTCCGGTGCCAAGCACGCCGGCAGAGATCCCAAGCATCCCCGAGCCGACCCCCGATCCCGTACCGCCGATCGAGTTGCCCGCAGATCCGGTCGGGCCCCCTGACCTGACGCCCCGCGCGAGCCACCCCAGATCACGGACCCCGTGCTCTCGAGCCGACCCGCGCGACGCTCCCGGACGGGACGCCAGAACCACCGTCACGACGACGCCGCCATCACGCGGACGTCGCCAGGCCCAAACGTGAGATGGAATCAATCCGCTGCGCGGCAGTTCGCACGGATATGAGACTGCCCGGTCCGCTGATCACCATGATCGTGTTGAGGGCACGCCGCTGGCTCCGCCGGCCCGCGGCGCGCATCGTGGCCAAGCGGATCGGCGTGGGCCTTCCCGTCGCCCGCCTGATCGTCACACTGGTCTTCGCCGGGCTCGGAACCATCAGGTTCGCCCGCCGGATACGCGACGGTGTCAAGCGTTTTGGCCGACGCTGACGCCACGAGGGTTGGGGTGGAGCAATCGCGGGTACTACGTGATCCAGGTTCCGGGAGCGTTCGTAGTACCAGGTATGTCGAGCAGCGCCCAGAGCTCCCGACACATAACCACGAGAGGACACGATACGTGCGTATCACACGACGCAAGGCGCTCACTGTAGCGCCGCTGCTTGCCGCAATCGCGGCCGCGACGGTGATCCCGACGTTCGCAGGGGGTTCAAGCCACCGCGAAGCGCCAGGAATCAGCCAGGACCCGACGGCGGACAACACCGACGTCTACGCGTTCGTCAGCCCGGACAAGCCTGACACTGCGACGATCGTCGCCAACTTCATCCCGTTCGAGGAGCCGGCCGGCGGCCCGAACTTCTTCGGGTTCTCGGACAACGTCCGGTACCAGATCAAGATCGACAACACCGGTGACGGCGCCGAGGACATCGCCTATCAATTCAGGTTCCACACCAACTACAGGAAGCCCGGCAGCTTCTTGTACAACGGTGGTCCGGTCGCGTTCAACGCGGCTCGGGGCACATACAACAACCTCAACGTCGTCCAGCGCTATGACGTCACCAAGGTGACGTTCAGGACGAACGGCAAGGTCAAGTCGATCCGGCCGCTCGGTCGCAACCTCTTGTCGCCGCCGAACAACGTCGGCCCCAAGTCGACCCCGAACTACGCGGCACTCGTCGCACCCGCGATCCACCCGATCCCCGGTCGCGGCCAGGTGTTCGCAGGTCAGCGCGACGATCCGTTCTTCGTCGACCTCGGCTCGACGTTCGACCTGATCAACATCGACGCTCCGGGACGTCCCGGCATCGGCCTGGGCAACCAGGGCGGCGGCGACGACGGCCTGACCGGCTACAACACCCACACCATCGCGATCCAGGTGCCCAAGTCGCAGCTGACGCGAAACGGTGCGTTCCCGACCGACGCCAACAGCACGTCATCGGTCATCGGTGTGTACTCGAGCACCGAGCGCATGGTGCCCGTCACCACGGGCAAGGGCTCCAAGTCACGGGTCACGCTCCAGTGGCGCCAGGTGTCGCGTCTGGGCAACCCGCTCATCAACGAGGTCGTCATCCCGCTCGGCAAGAAGGACCGCTGGAACGCCAGCGACCCGTCCGCCGATCGGAATTTCGGCCGCAACTACACCAACCCGGAGCTCGCCGCGGCGATCAACCTGCTGTTCCCCGGCGCGGTCAA
>JANMKR010000114.1:0-4386 GCA_031372145.1 Actinomycetota bacterium
GCCGGGGTTGACGCTCATCACATTGACGAAATCCACGAGGTGCGCGACCGGCTCGACCGCCGACAGCGACGTCCCAGGGTTGAGCGCAAGGCCGGCCTCGCACCCGCACTCACGGATGCGTGCGAGGAGTCGATGGATATGCGGATCGGCCTCGGCATGGATGCTGATGGCTCCGGCGTGGGGCGCAAACAGCTCGATCATCGACCCTGGTCGCTGAACCATCAGGTGCACGTCCAGGATTCCTCCCGCCTCACGGACGGGGGCGGCGAGGCTCGCCGCGAACCCGGGCCCGACGGTCAGGTTGGGGACGAACTGGCCGTCCATCACGTCGACATGGAACACGCGAGCGCCGGCCGCCAGCAACGCATCGATCTGTGCGCCGAGGTGCATGAAGTCCGCCGACATGATCGACGGCAACACCTGGTGTGTCGAAAATGCGCTCACAGCGGGAAAGATTAGCCGTTTGGGACGCGAAGCCCGGCCACGAAGAATCCATCGGTCTGATCCCGGGACGGCAAGGTCAAGAGCGCTCCCGGCAGCCGCGGATGGGCGAATTGCGGGAACCGTGTGGTCAGATCGATCACGTCGAGTCCGCTCGCGACCGCGATCTGCTCGTTCTCCTCGGGCAGGAGCGTGCAGGTCGAGTAGACGATCCTCCCGCCCGGTCGCACGACCGCGATCGCCCGTCGCAGCAATGCCGACTGCAGCTCGACCAGCTCGGCGATGTCCTCCTCCCTCCGGCGCCACCGCGCATCGGGCCGCGCCGAGAGTACGCCCAAGCCGGTGCACGGCGGGTCGACCAAGGCCGCGTCGAACCTGCCCTCAAGCGGAACCGTTCGACCGTCCCCTTCGAGCACGGTCAGCTGCGCCCCCATACGCGCCGAAAGCTCCCGCAACGTCGATGCCCGGTGAGGTCGTGGCTCGACACAGACGATGTCGGCACGATTCTGCGACAGCGCTGCCAGCTGCGTGGCCTTGGCGCCGGGCGCCGCACACAGGTCAAGCACACGTTCGCCCGGTCGTGGTGCGAGCACGAGTGCGGGGATCATCGAGCCCCGGCTCTGCCCGATCGCCAGTCCACGGTGCCAAATCGGCGACTCCTCGAGCGCGAAGGGTGTCGCCAGTACATACGCGTCGGTGATCGACGCATCGGGCGAGGCATCCTCGGGCAGGAGTTCCTCGAGTGCCTGCCGAGACCCCCGCAACGGATTCCACCGCAGCGCGGACTCGGCCGGACGGTTCGCACACGCAAGCACCGTGCGCGCGACGTCTGAACCCAGCGCATCGAAGAGTCGGGTCGCGATCCAGTCCGGCACGCTGTGGGCGATCGCCGCCGTCCCGGGAGCGCTGTCGGTGAGCGTCTCAAGGCGCGCCTGCGCGGTCACCGCGATCTTGCGGAGCACGGCGTTGACGAGGCCCGCGCGGGCCGTCACGCGACGGGGATTGCCCGGCAGCCCGCGCGCCAGGCGGACGGCCTGATCCACGGCCGCCGACGCGGGAACGCCGTCGCTGTAGGCCAGCTCGAACGCACCCAACCGCAACACGTCGCGCACAGCGGCCTCGACCCCACCGGGACGGTCCAACTGCGCGTCGATCAGCCAGTCGAGTGTTCGCCGCCGCTGGACGACGCCGAACGCCAATCGATGCGCTTGTCCGCGTGGGCCGGGGGCAAGCTCGTCGCGTCGCGCCTCACCGGCGAACGCCCGGTCGGCGTACGCACCGTCGGCCACCCGGCGCAACACGCGAAACGCCACCCGCCGTTCGGGGGTGACATCCGGGGTCGGCATCAATCGCCGGGGATCTGAGCGAGCCCGAACCCGCCACGCCAGCCCCGCAGAAAGTCGGCTGCACGCACACGACTGCGGTTGGGTGGCTGCAGTTCGAGCACATCGAGGGCGCCGTCGCCGCACGGAAACAGCAGCCGGCCATCCTCGATGTGCGCAACACCAGCCTGCATGTTCGGGGCATGGGCGGAACGGGCCGCCCAGAGCTTGAACCGCTGGCCGTCGATCAGACACGCCGCTCCGATGTGGGGCGAGAGCGCCCGGATGCGGTTGGCCACGTCCTGAGGAGACCGCGTGAAGTCGAGCGCGATATCCGCATCGCCGATCTTCGGGGCGAACGACACACCCTGCTCTGGTTGATCGACCGGGTTCAACGTGCCGTCTGCAAGCCCGGCCAGGGATTCGTTGAGCAACTCGGCTCCTGCGACCGCGAGCCGACCAAGAAGCGAGCCTGCGTCCTCCTCGGGCCCGACGTCGATCCGGCCAATCGCGATGATTGGACCGGTATCGAGCCCGGCGTCCATTCGCATGATCGTCACGCCGGTCTCGGTGCACCCGTCCATCAACGCCCGCTCGACAGGAGCGGCGCCGCGATAAGCGGGCAGGATCGAGAAGTGGACGTTGAGGCACGGCCAGCTCGCAAGCAGCCGTTCACGCAGGATCTGCCCGAAGCCCACGACGCAGACCGCAGCGACGTCGAGGGCATCCAGCTGATCCAGTGTCTCCGCCTCGTTGATCGACGCGGGCCGCCACAATTCGAGGCCCAGCTCGCCTGCCGTGCTGCTGACGGCGGTCGGAACGGTCTTTCCCCCGCGCCCTTTCGGCCGGTCAGGCTGTGAAACCACCACCGGGATGTCGTGTCCGGCGCCGACGAGCGCGCGCAGGACGATCGCGGCCGCCGGCGGGCTCCCAGCAAACGCGATTCGAAGCGGCATCAGGCCTCCCCCGCGCGGAGCTGCCTCAGCGCCTCCTTGCGCTCGTCGGCTCCGGTGCGATCAAGGATCAGAATGCCGTCCAGGTGATCGACCTCGTGCTGGACGACGCGGGCGGCAAAGCCCTCGATCTCGAGCGTGATCGCATTGCCGGTCAGATCCTGTGCGGCGACATGGATCGCGACTGGGCGAACGACCGGCACGACGATCTCGCCGATCGACAAACAGCCTTCGTCGAACGAATCCACCTCCTCGGAGAACCACGTGATCTCGGGGTTGACGAGTGCCACCGGCGGTTCTTCCTCAACCGGGTCGATGACGATCAAGCGGCGCAGGCGGCCGAGCTGCGGAGCTGCGAGACCGACCCCGCGTGCGCTGTGCATCAACTCGATCATCGTTGCCGCCTCATCACGCAGCGCATCGTCGAACGCCTCGATGCGGGCCGACGGAGTGCGCAGCACGGGATCGCCGATCTGGCGCACGTGCCGCAATGCGCGCTGGCGACGTTCCTCCAGCTCGGGGTCGTCGAGTGAGCGGTCACCCACGGAATGACCTATCGGTTGACCGGGAGCAGGCGGCGCGCGACGGCCAGCGCTCCCGATCGGTTTCGCACCCAGTCGGCCGGCTCGCGGATGGCGAGCGACGCTGTGGAGCCATCGACGACGAACCCGCCGCCGACATCGCCGTCAGTCACGCGCACCGAGAGCGTGCCGTTGTCCAGCAGGATCTCCGCTACCGCGTCCCCGGTGCGCGGAAACGCGATGCGCGCCTCGGTCGTGCCACTCGGACCGCTCGCGATGAGCGGCGCCGGCGAGATGTCGTTGAGGTCGAAGAACACCGACGACAACGTCGGCCGCAGTGCGGGGGTGATCGGCGGGCTGAGCTCTTCGAGGCGGTAGAGCTCCGCGACCCGCGGCGTCAGGAAGTACTCGGCTTCGCGCAACAGCGCCAAGTCCACGCCCGTGGCCCCGCCGCGCTCCGGCCGCTCTTGCACCCAGTCCCGAACGCGGAGCCAACTCTTGTGGCGGGCGTCGATCCCATCGGCTTGAGCCGCTTGCACCGCCCCCGAAGGTTTGCGGTCGGGTGTGATGACGATCCCGATGACACGCTCGGCCTGATCGGCCAGCGCATTGTGCGCAGCGGCAATACCGGCGTGTGCGTCCGCCTCGAATCCCAGCGTCGCCTGCACCGCAACGGCCCATCGCCGCTTGCGGTCGCGCACCAGGATGTCAACGCCTGCGCCACCGAGTGGATGAGCTTCGCGCGTCTGCGCATCCTCGGCGCCGGGCAGATCCTCCCCGGTGAGTTCGGAGATCAGCGCGGGGCGGGTCTCGGGACCGGACATGCCGATCAGGCACGCAAGCACGTGAATCCAGCGCTCACGTTGGTCGGATGGGACCTCGAAAAGACGGGGAACCGGCATTGGTCGTGGAACTCCTTGCGGATCGAGTGGTCGGGCGGCGGAATCGTATCGAGGTCGGCTCAAGAACGTGCGCGCTCGTCCCGAGCAGTCGTTCCCGAACGCCAAAAAGCTCGACGCAATCGCGCGAATCGTCAGGTGTCCTGCGGGTCGACATCGACGACAACACGGACCGCTGCAGCACGCAATCCCGCCTGGCGCTCAGCGATCTGGGAGAGCACGGCGGCAGTGGCATCCGTGGCGCGTTCCG
>JANMKR010000042.1:0-2295 GCA_031372145.1 Actinomycetota bacterium
GAGTTCGACCAGGCGTTCGACGGTCTGGGTCTCGCCGGTCGCGACGACGTAGTCGTCGGGCGCGTCCTGCTGGAGCATCCGCCACATCGCGTCCACGTAGTCACCGGCAAAGCCCCAGTCGCGCTTGGCGTCCAGGTTGCCCAGTGACAGGTGATCGGCCAGGCCCAGCTTGATGCGGGCGACGCCGTCGGTGACCTTGCGCGTGACGAACTCCAAGCCACGGCGCGGGGACTCGTGGTTGAACAGGATCCCCGAGCAGCAGAACATGTCGTAGCTTTCGCGGTAGTTGACCGTGATGTAGTGGCCGTAACACTTGGCCACCCCGTACGGGCTGCGCGGGTAGAGCGGCGTGTTCTCGGACTGCGGGACCTCCTGCACCTTGCCGAACATCTCGCTCGAGCTCGCCTGGTAGAAGCGGATCTTTGGGTCGACCTGGCGGATGGCCTCGAGCAGGCGCGTCACGCCGACCGCCGTGAACTCCGCGGTCAACACCGGCTGCGACCACGACGTCGGCACAAACGACTGGGCTGCCAGGTTGTAGACCTCCGCCGGCTGCGACGCCACCAAGGCTTGGGTCAGCGACGGTTGATCCAGCAGATCGCCCTGCACAAAGTTGATGCGGTCACGGATGTGGTCGAGCCGCTCGTACGACTCGGTCGAGGACCGCCGCACCATGCCCCACACCTCGTATCCCTTGTCGAGCAGAAGCTCGGCCAGATACGAGCCGTCCTGGCCGGTGATACCGGTGATGAGTGCGGTGGGCATTCGAGTCCTAGTCCTCCTGGGCAACGCGGGCGCGCCACCAGTCGAGCGTGTCCTTGAGCGAGACATCAAGCGGGATCTGTGGAGTCCACCCGGTGTCGGCGGTCAGGCGATCCGGAGAACCATAAAGGTCGGGCTGCTCGCCCTCACGCTGCAGGGTCGCGTCGCTCACAATTCTCGTCTCGGCGCGCGCCATTGCCGCCAGCTCAGTAACAAGTTCCCGGACTGCCACTGAACGGCCCGAACACGCTAAGTAGGCAACGTCGGGGTCCCCTAACTCGGCGACGAGACGGTACGCCCGCACGATGTCGCGCACATCGCTGAAATCGCGTCGCGTTGCGAGATTGCCGACTTGGATATCGATGTGGTCCGCACCATCACGCTCACCAATCGCGATCTGCCGGGCAACGGCGGGAACGACAAAGCGGGGGTCCTGACCCGGACCGATGTGATTGAAGGCGCGCACACGCAGTACCGGCATCCCGTAGCCGATGTGGTACTGCAGCACCGCGAGGTCCGCTGCGGCCTTGGATGCGCCGTACGGGGAGTGCGGCAGCATCGGCGTGTCAGGCCCGACCGGAAGAGATTCGATCGGGACCCGTCCATAGACCTCGCCGCTGGTGATCGCCACGCACCGTGCTGCAGGTGCATGCTCGCGTAAGGCCTCAAGCAAGACCAGCGTTCCGTCCAGATTGACGTGCCACGTCGCAAGCGGTTGTCCAAACGACTGTCCCACCGACGCAGCGCCGGCCAAGTGAAAAACCAACTCGGGACGAACCGCGTGGACAGCACGTCCAATCGCTTCCAAGTCCGTGATGTCGCCATAGTGAATGCCGACGACGCCTGGTGGTACGGGCTCGCGATCGTTCCAGAACACGCCATGCACATCGTGCCCGGCACCGATGAGTTCAGCGACGAGATGAGGGCCGGCAAAGCCGGAGATGCCGGTGGCAAGAACCCGCACGGGGCGCGACGATACACCGCATATGAAGGTTGCGTGAATGCGCTTGCCGTGATCGGCGGACGAAACTACGCTGCATCTCGATGATGAGGGTCCACCGGCCGCGGTACGGCCTCTTGTGTGCTGCCACGCTCGTGGTGGTGCTTGTCGGCTGCGGTGGGGCGTCGGCCTCGCCAATAGATGTCATCGCTGACTTCGACTGGGATGGCGCCATCGACGGGCAGACCGACGCCGATCCCGAGATCGACGTGCGCCACACCTATTCGGACCTGGTGTACGCGCAAGCACTGATGGCGGTGGAACAGCCTGCCCGACTTTCGTTCTTCCTGGCAGCCGATCGAGTCGCAATCGATCGGAGTCTCCTTGGCAAGAGTGCGGCGAAACCGCCGGCGCCGGCGGGACAGCCGACCGTGCCTGCGGTCGACATGCCGGCGTGGGCCATGGTGACCGTCTGGGGCGCGGGGATACTGGCTCTGGGTGGCGTGGGCTCGGGGTTCTACCGGCGTGCCCGCCGACGCGTCGCCTGATCGGTAAAGTGCGGAATTCGCGCCCCGCCGGGGCGCGTGTTTGAT
>JANMKR010000070.1:0-8819 GCA_031372145.1 Actinomycetota bacterium
GTCCCACACGCCGTGCTTGCCGGTGTAGAGCTTGGCGCGCTCGGCGCGGCGGGTGTCGCGCACGTCACCGGCGAACCGGTAGCCCCACGCGAATGCCGCGGGACCCACAAAGTCCGGGTCCGCCTCGAGCGAGTTGCACTCCGAGTAACACGCCGCGCACAGGATGCAGTTGGATTCCTTGACCAGCCGCTGCATGGCCTCTTTGGGAACGATGCGCTCCTTCTCGGGCGGCGGGCCGTCCGCGATCAGGTACGGCTTGACCGACTTGACCTTGTCCCAGAACGGGTCCAGGTCGACCACAAGATCCTTGACCGGCTTGAAGTTGCCGATCGGGTCCACCTGCACCGTGTCCTTGCCGGACCACGCCTTGAGGTCCTCGACCTGCTGCATGCACGCCAGCACCGTGCGACCGTCGGCCTTACAGGCACACGAACCGCAGATGGCGCTGCGGCAGGAGTACCGCACGGCGAGCGACCCGTCCTGCTCGTTCTGCAGGTCCAGGATCGCGTCCAGCAGCGTCTTCTGCGGCTCGTGCTCGAGCGTGAAGTCCTGGTAGAACGTCTCTGGCCGCGCCGAATCCGGTTGGTAGCGGAAGATCTTGAATGTCGTCGATGGCACCCTTGGTTCTCCCTTAGTACGTGCGGATTTGGGGCTGGTACTTGGTCATCGTCACCTCAGAGTAGTCCAGGCGGATCGCGTCGTCTTCGAGGTACGACAGCGTGTGTTTCATCCAGTTCTCGTCGTCGCGCTCCGGGTGGTCCAGGCGCCAGTGGGCGCCGCGGCTCTCGGTGCGGGTGACGGCGCCCTCGACCATGCAGGCCGCCAGGTCGAGCAGCCAGCCGGTCTCGATCGTGTGGATCAGCGACTGGTTGAACGTGCGGCCCTTGTCGGTGACGATGACGTTCTTGTACCGCTCGCGCAGATCATGGACAACCGTTTGGGCGGCTTCAAGCTCGCTGCCGGTGCGAAACACTCCCACCTTCTCTTGCATGGTGTCGGACAGCAGGTCGCGAAGCTCGTGTTGGCGCGGACCCTCGCTGCGGTCCATCAAGCGGCGGAGCTTCTGCTCGTAGTCGCGTGCCGCCGCCGGGGTGGCCTGGTGCCCGCGGCCGTTGACGTTTTGCGCGAACAGCGCAGCAGCGTGGCCTGCACGCCTGCCGAAGACCACGGTCTCGAGCAGCGAGTTGCCGCCGAGGCGGTTGGCGCCGTGCACCGAGACGCAGGCGCACTCGCCGGCGGCGAACAGGCCGGGCATGTGCGGTGCGGCACCCCAGTTGTCCACGTGGACACCACCCATGTGGTAGTGGGCGCCGGGGCGGATCGGGATCGGCGTGTCGATCGGATCGACGCCTGCGAACGCGATCGCAAGCTCCCGGATCTGCGGCAGGCGCTCCATGATGCGCTCGGCACCAAGGTGGCGCAGGTCGATGAACACGCAGCCGTTCTCGTCGCCGCGGCCCTCGAGTATCTCGGTGGCCTCGGCGCGACTCACGACGTCGCGCGACGCAAGCTCGAGCTTGTTCGGCGCGTACTTGGTCATGAACCGCTCGCCGTCCTTGTTGAGCAGGTAGCCACCCTCGCCGCGTGCGCCCTCGGTCACCAACACACCGTTGGTCTTGAGCGTCGTGGGGTGGAACTGCATGAACTCCATGTCCTTGAGCGGCACGCCGGCGGCGAGGGCCAGGCCCATGCCGTCGCCGGTGGACGAGTGGGAGTTCGTCGAGGGACGGTAGACGCGTCCCGCGCCGCCCGTCGCGAGGATGACGGCCTTGGCGCCGATCGTCTCGACCGTACCGTGGATCATGTCGTAGGACACGACGCCGCAGCAGGCGCCATTGCCGTCACGGACCAGCTCGGTGACGAAATGCTCCTCGTACGTCGTGATGTCCATCTTGACGCAGACGGTCCAGAGCGTGTGCAGGATCACCAGGCCGGTGACGTCTGCGGCGAAGCACGTGCGCGGGAACCCGGCGCCACCGAACGGGCGCTGCGCGATCTTGCCCGTCGTCTCGTGGCGGCTGAAGATCGCGCCCCAGTGCTCGAGCTGGATGATCTCGGCGGGCGCGCCTTCGCACAGGATCGCGATTGCGTCCTGGTCGCCGATGTAGTCCGACCCTTTGACGGTGTCAAAGGTGTGGTTCTCGGGGGTGTCGTCCGATTCGTTGCCGAGCGCGGCGTTGATGCCACCCTGTGCCGCACCCGAGTGGCTCCGAACGGGGTGCACCTTGGTCACGAGGGCGACATCGGCCCCCGCCTCTTTGGCTGCGATGGCCGCGCGCATCCCGGCCAGTCCAGCTCCCACAACCACCACGTCATGCGTCCGCACGCTGCGTTCTCCTCCGACTTGAGGTACCACCAGACTCTACCGGACGCAGGTGAGCGCGCCGCCCGTGCCGAGCCCCCGATCGGCCCGCATGCCGGGGGCAAGTGTCACACACGCCGCGTCGCCGGGGTCAATCGACGCGGAGCCCGGCGTCCTTGGCCGCCTGATCTGCCAGGGCAACCGCGCCGAGGGATCCGGCCAGGTCACCCAGTCCCGGAGGCACGACGAACGTGCCGGCCGTGTGTTCGTCGATCCCGGGGTAGGCGTTGAGCGACGCCTGCAGGCGCTGATGGAGCAACGGGAACAAACCGGGCAGGGCCGCCACCCCTCCGCCGATGACGATGCGCTGCGGGGCGAGCGTGTAGACGATGTTGCGCAGGCCCGACGCCAGGTACGTGGCCTCGAGCGTCGCTGCCCGCTCCAGTTGGGCTCCCGACATGGTCTCGGCCCCCTGGCCCCAGCGTGCCGCCATGGCCGAGCCGCTCGCCATGCCTTCGAGACAATCGCCGTGAAACGGGCAGACACCTACGAAGTCGTCGTCGGGGTCGCGTGGGATCGCCAGGTGTCCCATCTCGGGGTGTACCAGGCCATGCACCGGACGACCTCCGACCACGGCCCCGCCGCCGATGCCGGTGCCGACGGTGAGGTAGACGAAGCTGTCGAGTCCCCGGGCGGCGCCCCACCTGCCTTCGGCCATCGCCGCGCCGTTGACGTCGGTGTCGAATCCGACGGGCACATCGAACGCGGCGCGGATCGGGCCCACCAGATCCGTGAACGACCAGCCGGCCTTGGGCGTCGAGACGATGCTCCCGTAGCGGGCATCGGACGTTCGCAGCTCGATGGGCCCGAACGAGGCGATGCCGATCGCATCCAGCGTCCCGCCCGCTGCCCTGAATCGCGCGAAGAACGCGATCGCCTGTGCGACCGTCTCGTCGGGAGTCCTGGTCGGAAAACGGGTTTCGTCAATGACCTCACCTGAATCCGTCGCCACCACGCAGACGAACTTGGTGCCGCCGGCCTCGATGCCGCCCAGGGTCATGGTCGCCTCCGCGGGGTTGGAATGTGCGGGGATGTCCTCATCCGGAACTATCCTTGATGGCGGGTGGTGGTGCAGCTGACGGCGGCGGGGCGGGGAAAATGAGCGGCGCGACGGTTGCCGGAGTCGATATCGGAACGACCTTCATCAAGGCCGTCGTGTACGACCACGTCATGAATCCCCTTGGCGACCACAAGGTACGCACCCCGTGGCGCCAAACCGAGTCCGGGGGCGACGCCGACCCCGAGGCAATCGTCGCGGCAGTGCTGGAGTCGATCGATCGCGCGCTGGGACGCGCGGGTGAGGTGCGGGTCGACGCGATCGGGGTGACCGGCATGGGTGAGACGGGGGTGCTGGTCGACGGCGACGATCGTCCCGTCGCCCCGGCGATCGCCTGGCATGACCGACGCGGGTTGGGCCAGGCCCGGGCGCTGGGACGTCAGGTCGCCGACTTCGCCGAGTCGTCCGGTCGCTTCCCCAGCCCGTTGTGCTCGATCGTCAAGTGGCGGTTCATGGCCGATGAGGGCCTCGACCTGGGGCGTGTGCGGCGCTGGTACAGCCTGGCCGAGTGGGTGGTCCATCGTTTGGGCGGTCGGCCGCAGACCGAATCGTCGCTCGCGTCGCGAACCGGTGGGCTCGATGTGCGGCAAGGTGAGCTCAACCCGGAGGTCATCGAATGGGCAGGCGGGAGCACCGACTGGTTCGGGGAGCTCGTCCCTGCGGGAGCGTCGGCCGGTCCCGTGACCGTCGGGCCGCGTGCCCTCACCGGCAGCATTGCGACCGTGGCCGGTCTCGATGGATATGCATCTGCGGTCGGCGTCGGTGCCGATACCGCGGACGTGGCGTTCTTGTCGTGTGGCACGTCCGGGGCGGCTATCCGCACGGTGCCGGGTCGGCTCTCGGATGACGACATGCGTCGCCTTGTCGCGATGGACTTCACGTTGGACCGCTGGCTGGACGGGCAGCGGCTGGTCATGCTTGGTGCGACGCCATGCGGGCTCATCCTCCAACCGCTCTACGACGTGTTGGGCCCGCCGGTTGACGAGGCGAGCCCTTCTGGTGACACCGCATCTCTGGATCCGACTGCGCTCTGGCGCCGGGCGTTCGATGCCGTCGCAGATGGCCAGATGCGGCTGGTGCACGATATCGAGCGCATCGGCACGCCGGTGCGGCGCGTCATCGCGGCCGGCGGGTGGATCGGCCAGACAGGTCTGCGGGAGTCCCTGGAACGGCGCATCGGTGGGCGTTTGACCGTGTTCGCGGACGAGAACACGGCAGCCCGTGGTGCCGCCATGCTTGCCCGCACTGCCCTGGAGCAGTAGGCCCGAGACGTCCTGCGGTCGTTCCCACTCGCGTGAGAGTTTGTTGCGAGACGCACTTGACATCGGACTCAAAGTCACGTAGAAACACATTGTCCAACATTATACGGACACAAAACAACATTGTCACGCACGTGGTCCGGTGAGTTGAAACCGCCGGGCGAAAGGGGAATTGTCGATATGAAACGACGCGGGAAGCTCATCGGAGCCGCGGTCGCCGTGGCGTCACTCGGGATGATCGCCGCCGGTTGCGGCAGCAGTAGCAGCTCGAGCAGCGGCGACTCAACTGCATCGAGCGGGTCAGGGGGCAAGGTCCTGATCGGTCTCATCACGAAGACCGACACCAACCCGTTCTTCGTCAAGATGAAGGAAGGCGCCGAGGCTGCGGCCACCAAGGCCGGCGCGACGCTGCAATCCTTTGCAGGCAAGAAGGACGGCGACAACGACAGCCAGGTGGCCGCGATCGAGACGCTGATCTCGGCCGGCGCCAAGGGCATCCTGATCACGCCGAGCGATTCCAAGGCGATCGTTCCCTCGATCCAGAAGGCCCGCGACGCCGGTCTCCTGGTCATCGCGCTCGACACACCGCTTGAGCCGGCATCGGCCGCCGACGCGACGTTCGCGACGGACAACTTCAAGGCCGGTGAGCTGATCGGTCAGTGGGCGGCGACGACATTGGGCGACAAGGCCAAGGATGCCAAGATCGCACTGCTCGACCTCAACGCCAGCCAGGTCAGCGTTGACGTGCTGCGCGATCAGGGCTTCCTGACGGGCTTTGGCGTCGACGTTGCAGACGTCAACAAGATCGGCGACGAGAAGGACCCGCGCATCGTCGGCAACGACGTGACCGACGGATCCGAAGAGGGTGGTCGTACCGCCATGGAGAACCTGCTGCAGAAGGACCCCAAGGTCAACCTGGTCTACACGATCAACGAGCCGGCAGCGGCAGGCGCATACGAGGCGCTCAAGGCTGCAGGCAAGGAGAAGGACGTCCTCGTCGTGTCGGTCGACGGCGGTTGCCCCGGCGTCAAGAACGTCCAGGCAGGCGTCATCGGCGCGACTTCGATGCAGTTCCCGCTCAAGATGGCGTCGCTCGGAGTCGACGCGATCGTCAAGTTCGCCGCGGACGGCACGAAGCCCGAGAACAGCCCGGGCCTCGACTTCTTCAACACCGGCGTCACGCTCATCACCGACAAGGCCGCAGCTGGTGTCGAGTCGGTTGACTCGACCAACGGCCTCACGCAGTGCTGGGGCTAGTCCCCAGCTGAAGTCCCCCCCAACGGGAGCGGCCGGCCCGGTCGGCCGCTCCCACCCCCCTCGACTGGCATGATCGACTCGTTCGATCGACCGCACAGGAGAACGGACATGTCTCACCCGCCCGAGCGGCAGGAAGCGGCGGCTCACGAGCGCGTCGCGGCCGCTGCGCCGGCGCAACGCGCCGACGAGTTTCTGCATCGCGACAAGACACCCCTCGAGCGTCTCCACTCGCTCCTTCACCGCTACGAACTCGGTGCCTCGGGCATCGTCCTCATCTTGGCGTTCATCGTGTTCGCGCTGCTGGTGGGGTCGAAGTTCACCGACCCCTTCAATCTCTCGATCATCACGCAGCAGGTGATGATCGTCGGGACGCTTGCGATCGCGCAGTCGCTCGTGATCCTGACGGCCGGCATCGATCTGTCCGTCGCCGCGATCATGGGATTCTCCTCGATCGTGATGGGCAAGATGGCGATCGACTTCGGCCTGCCGGGGTGGTTGGCATTGCTCATCGGCGTCGCCGTGGGCACCGCATGCGGGGCCTTCAACGGGCTGCTCGTCTCGCGCTTCAAGCTGCCCCCGTTCATCGCGACCCTCGGGACGCTCAGCATCTTCGGGGCACTCAAGATCTACTTGTCGGGAAGCCAGACGATCCGCTCACAGGATGTCGAAAAAGAGGCGGCGATCCTGCAATGGCTCGGCAAGGGCTTTGACGTCGGGGGTTTCCGGGTCAACGTCGGTGTGCTCACGATGGTCGGCCTGTTCATCGCAATGTGGTTCGCGTTGAACTGGACCGCGTGGGGGCGCCATGTCTATGCCGTGGGCAACGATCCGGCAGCGGCACGCCTGGTGGGTATCCGGACCGATCGGGTGCTCCTGTCGGTCTACGTGGTCGCGGGGTTGATCTGTGGCATCGCGGCGTGGGTGCTGATCGGACGGACGGGAGCCATCGGCCCGCAAAACGGCGTCGGATTCGAGCTGGACAGCATCACGGCGGCGGTCATCGGCGGCATCAGCCTGTTCGGCGGGCGTGGGAGCGTGTTCGGGGCGCTGATCGGCGCCGTCATCGTCGGCGTCTTCAGGAACGGGCTCGCGTTGTACGGGCTCGACGTGCTGTGGCAGGAGTTCGCCATCGGACTGCTCATCCTCATCGCGGTTGCGGTGGACCACTGGATTCGGAGGGCAAAGGCATGACCACGCAGGCACGGACAGCGGTGATGGAGGCGCGCGGCATCGTCAAGGTCTACGGCAATGTCGTCGCGCTCGATGGTGCGGACTTCGACCTGTTTCCCGGCGAGATCGTCGGGGTCATCGGCGACAACGGTGCCGGCAAGTCCACCCTCATCAAATGCCTGGCCGGCGCGATTCAACCGGACGAAGGCGAGATATTCCTCGATGGTGAACCCGTGCGGTTTCGCGATCCGCTCCACGCGCGCGATCTGGGCATCGAGACGGTCCATCAGACCTTGGCCGTCGCACCCGCCTTGGACATCGGCACGAACCTCTTCCTCGGCCGTGAGCGGCGGCGCAAGGACATCTTCGGGCGTGTGTTTCGGATGCTCGACAAAGGCGCCATGCAAGCCGAGGCACGCAAGCAGATGACCGACCTGGGCCTGCTGACCGTTCAGGACATCAACCAGGCGGTCGAAACCCTTTCCGGTGGCCAGCGTCAGGGTGTCGCGGTCGCGCGGGCGGCGGCGTTCGGCAGCCGCGTGATCATCATGGACGAGCCGACTGCCGCGCTCGGGGTCAAGGAGTCACGTCGTGTGTTGGATCTGATCAGCGATGTGCGCGACCGAGGACTCCCAATCGTCCTGATCAGCCATAACATGCCACACGTGTTCGAACTCGCCGACCGCATCCACATCCAGCGCCTGGGGCGTCGGGCCGCGCTGGTGACGCCCCAGTCCCACACGATGTCGGAGGCCGTCGCGATCATGACGGGTGCGCTGACCGTCGAGGAGCCGGCAAACGGGACCGGCGCGGGATCCGCGCCCGCGCACAACTGACGGGATGTTCGCTCACGAGCGCAGACAAGAGATCGTTGCACGCGCGCGGCGCACCGGCCGTGTGGCCGTGACCGAGCTCGCTCAAACGCTCGCGGTGACGTCCGAGACGATCCGCAGGGACCTGAGCCAGCTGGAACAGGCCGGGTTGCTCCGTCGCGTCCACGGTGGCGCGCTTCCCGTGGATCGCCAGAGTCTCGAGCCCGAGGTCCTCGAGCGCGCTTTGACGATGGTGAGCGAGAAGCGTCGTATTGCGGAGCGCGCGCTCGAGGAGGTTCCGAGGGCCGGAACGATCTTCTTGGATGCCGGAACCACCACCGGCGTCCTGGCCGACGTGCTGCCGCCGGGACGCAACCTGACGGTCGTCACCCACTCACTGTCGATCGCGCTCACGCTCGCAGGCCGCAGCGGATATACGGTGCTGACCCTGGGAGGTGAGCTTCGCGGAGCGACGCTGGCGACGGTCGGCCCGTGGGCGGAGGGGCGCCTGCGCGCAATGCACACCGATGTGGCGTTCGTCGCGACCAACGGTCTTTCGGTTGCGCGTGGACTGACGACCCCCAACCCCGTCGAGGCGGAGATCAAACGCCTGATCATCCAGACCGCGCGTCGCGTTGTGCTGCTGAGCGACCACACCAAGATCAACCGTGATTTCTTCGAGGTGTTCGGTGGCACGTCAGATGTCGACCTGCTGATCAGCGACGTGGGCCTCGATGCCGATTCGGCCAGCGAGTTTGAGGCGGCGGGGCTGGCGACGGTGCTGGTGTGATCACCACGGTCACGCTCAACCCGAGTTTCGATCTGACGCTCGAGGTCGATCAACTCGCCGTCGGCGGTGTCAGCCGCGCCGAGAGCGAGCGCCTCGAGGCGGCCGGCAAGGG
>JANMKR010000120.1:0-1627 GCA_031372145.1 Actinomycetota bacterium
CCACAACACCTCGTGTTCAGCGAAGCCGGCCAGGTTGCCTACGTGACGAGCGGGGACGACGCGTCGCTTCGCGTGCATGGCCTCGATGGACGCCTCCTGCGTACTGTCCACGTGCCGGAGGGCTCGTACAACGTGTCCCGAGGTGGGGGACACGTGGTCACGCCGTCCCTGGATCGTGGAACGCTGTGCCTGCTCGATCGCCACGGACGTGTGCAAAGAACAATCCGCGTGGCCGCCGCAGCACACGACGCCTGCGTGCTCTGATCGAAGCTGGACGTCCCGCCAGTGGGCGCCACTCCGCATCCGCGTCAACGCTCTCGCAGTGCCGGAATGTCCAGCAAGTCCGGTGAACGACGACGGACGCCTCGGTGAGGTTGCAACTCGCGAGAGCCGAATGACCCGCAACGCCCGCAGCGAGCCGATACCGATGTCGCGCGGGTCGACAGCTGATCCACTCCCGTCACCGATTGCGCAGGCACCTCTCAAATCGGAGTGAGCGCGCCCCTTGGCTCTGATGGCGGCTCGTGCGGGATCTTTCGCGATGTTCGTCCGCTTGAGCGGGACGGGAAGGTCTCCGAAATAGCCATTTGTCGTGTTTGACGACGGTCACTTGTGTCTTGAACTGAGTGAGTGTTGTGACGCTTTTGGCACACGTGCGTGTAGCGCTGGCACACGTCGGTGGCGCACACTTCGGGGTATGGAGCGCTCGGGATATGCGGTGGGTGTCATCTGCGGTGGCGGTCGTCGGGGGTTGGCGTGAGCAGGCGTCTGCGGGGCCAACGGCCTTCGGTTCGGCGACCGGTCCGGCCGTTCGCGTCCAGCGCAGAGTCGGGTGACCGATCCTTGCAGCAGACACCCCGGTCGGAGGAGCAGTCGCAGTGGCCCTCAAGGGGCGGGCAATTGTCGGATTTTGGGATCGTTCCGCCGTGCGGAATTTGTGGGCACTGCGGGCGCGGCGACAGGATCCTGCACCACCTGACACATGGGTTGTCGGTGTGGTTGTGTCAGGCGCACCGCAGCGACGGGTTCTTGCAGCGTCGCGGGGGCCGGGAGTTCGTCGAGCGCCTCGCCGCGGCGTGGATGGCGACCGGGAAGTTGACGGTCAACAAACGTGATGCACTCGTGGCGCACATCCGGCGGGTGGAGACGGCCGGAGCGCAGCGTGCTCGACCGGGTTCGTATTCATGGCCTGCGCTGCGCCGCGAGGCTGAGCGGCGATTCGCGACGGGCGACCCACCCTCCGAGGTGATCTCGGAGCTCCGGCTGACGTATCGGGATGGTCCGGCCATGGTCCCGTCTGTACGGACGATGCGCCGGTGGTATACCCAGGGCCGGTGGAACGAGGCCACGCCGAACAACCGCCGGCGCGTACCACAGGCACCAGCTCGCCCGTCGCGCGTGACGTCGCCGTGGCAGCCGCTCATCGAACTCATTCTTACCGGACACGCCTATCCATCATCACGAACCTCCCCGCACCGGCGAAGCGGCCCCTGATGCACGTCGCAGCGTGGTGCTTCACGACGTCCCTCTGGTCGTCCACCACGCTGGATCCCCTAGAGGTCGCGGCGGGAGAACGCCCACGAGGCGAGGGCGCCGACGATGACGAGGTAGGCGAGCGACCACACCC
>JANMKR010000110.1:0-4629 GCA_031372145.1 Actinomycetota bacterium
GCGAAGGCCACGCGCGGTCGAGGAGTTCGATCAGCTTGGGGCGGCGACGGTTGTCCACCCGGACGGCACCGAGATACGCGATGAACTCCTGCGACCGGCCTGCTCCGGTCAGGGTCGCCTCGATCCGCTTGAGGATCCGCACAGACTCCCTGTAGTTGCCGACATCGGCATGCTGCAGCACACGTCCGAGGTGGCGGCGGTAGACGTCAAGCGCATCGCCGGGGTGCGTCGCGAAGCGCAGTTCAGCCAGCTCGTACCAAAGCGTTTCGGTGCAGCCGCCCTCGGTCGCATCGGTCCAGGCCTGCTCGATGTCACCCTCGTCGATCATGATCCGCACGACGGAGCTTCGGCCTGACTCCCTGACGCGCCCACCGCCATCACCGCCGCCACGCAGGTGGCGAAGCGCACTGGCACGCAGCGCTCCCCAAGCGGGGGGTGCCGGCGGCCGCATCGCGCAACTCGGCGTAGGTCGATGCGTCGGCGGTCGTCTCGAACGCAGCGCGGGCGACGGCGATCGCCTCGTCGTCCAGGCCGTCGCGGCGGTAGGCGACCAGGGCGCCCATCTACTGGCTCGTCGATGTCCCACGCCGCCAGGTGACGGTCCACGAGGGACCTCGGCCAGACGGCACGTGGGAGCGGGTCATCACATTGCCCGAGACGGCGGAACTGACGTTGCCGGGACTCGGCACCGCGATTGCGATCGCGAAGATCCTTCCAGCCGCGTAGCGATCGCCCCACAGCCCATGCCGCCCCGTAGCGCGTCTCCGATAGTATTACCGTGTTTGGTAATACCGTCTCGAAGGAGCACGCAATGCGGGTCACGACAAAAGGCCAGGTGACGATCCCGCTCCAGGTTCGCCAGGCCCTCGGGATCGTGCCGGGCACGGAGTTGAGCTTCCGGGTCCGTGGGAGTCGGATCGAGGTCGAGAAGGCAGTCGATGGAGGTCGAGGCGCTGAGGTCGTCCGCCGCCTGCGCGCAGCCCCCGGATGGAGCGGCATGAGCACCGACGAGCTGCTCGCCCTGACCAGGCACCCAGCCACATGACACCTCACCCCGACCCGGGCACGCTGGTCGACACGAACGTCCTGATCGATGTCATCACCGGCGACCCCCGGTGGGGTGTCTGGTCGGCGGATGCGCTCAACGACGCAGCCGACGCCGGCGAGATCGCTATCAGCCCCATCATCTACGCGGAGCTCGCGGCGGGATTCGCCCGGATCGAGGACCTGGACGCAGCGATCCCTACGGAGATCTACCGGCGCGTCGACCTTCCGTGGCCCGCGGCGTTCCTGGCGAGCCGCGCCTTCGTCCAGCACCTCAAGCGTGGAGGTCGCCGTGGTCATACGCCGCTGCCGGACTTTCTGATCGGCGCCCACGCGGCGGTGACCGGTATGCGTCTTCTGACGCGCGATCCACAGCCCTATCGCTCGCATTTCCCCTCGCTCGACCTCGTCTGTCCATGACCCGACGGATGTCGTCGCCGCGACGGATACCGACGGTCATCGCGCGGCCTGCCCATCACGGCAAATCGTGACCCGTGGCGCGTCGTGCGGGTTTGATCTCGAACTCGCGCCGTAGTTGGGAATTTTGGGCTGTTGTTGTTCGAAATCACCGATCGTGCGTCGTCCTACCGGCGGAGCGTGAACCTCCCCGCGATCGCTCCGCTTCGCAAGCTCGCTCGCGCCGTGGGGACCGACGTCTCGATCGCGGCCGCCACGAGGTTGGAGGAGCCGAACGGGCGTCTGGCGGTCGCGGCGAAGATGTCGGTCGGGTTGGCCGGGTCCGGGGTGCTCGCGCCGAAGACGGCTTTGAACGACCTGCCGGCGGCGACGAGACCCTCGTAGTCACCGACGAAGAATCCCGACGCGTTGGGGGCCAGACGCATGTCGAACGATGTCGGCGTCAACCGCTCCCTTGGCTCGAAATGCCGGCCGTGGTCACGTGACAACGCGAACCACATGTCGGTGTCGAGCGCCTCGGACGCGGCGGTGTCGAACGTCAGGTCGTAGTACGACACCCCGGCGTTGCCTTGACCATCTACTTCGACCGAGCACGTGAACGCCTGCGTCGCAGGGTTCTCGCTCGCCACCCGCGGTCGCGACCAGCTGCGCCCGCCGTTGGTCGAGCGGGCAACCAGGCATTGAGAAGCGCCGTCAGGTGCAAACCGGTTGTCCTGCCACGCGACGTAGACGTCGCCCGAGTCCGGGTCGACGGCGATGTCCGGGATGATGTCGCCCGTGCGGACCAGCTCGCCGTCGCGCGGATCGGTGACCTCGGTGAAGCCCAGGTCACTGACGAGGAATGGCCCCTGCCACGTGCGGCCATGGTCACGCGAGCGCAACGTCTGCACCGAAAACTGGTCGACGATCGCCACGACCATCACATCGACCAGGTCGCCGTTTGGTCGCACCACGATCTGGTGGCCGATGGTCTGGTTGTTGAAGCCGGGGTCGTAGATGACCCGTGGTGCCTCCCAGGTGCGTCCGTTGTCGGTCGACCGCGCGAGCACCGCCGGGCCCCGATCGGGAAAGTCCGCGTTGGGATCGACCTGCTCCAGGCGATCCCAGATCGCATAGACAAAGCGCCCGTCGGTCGGGTCGGCGGTGATCGACTGTTTGTCGTTGTCGAACGTGGGATCCGTCTCGCTGATGAGCGCGGTGATGGGGCCCCAGGTACGCCCACCGTCGAAGGAGCGCGAGACGGTGACCGCGTCGTCGGCGTTGCTGTCGTTGAACGCCAGGGCGATCTGGTGGACGACACCGTTGCGCGCGATCGACACCCATGGATCGGAGGCGCGTTGCCAGTCCCCGCCGTTCGTTGCGTTGCCCCCGGCGCAGCGGGTGAACGGCGGTGAGGGCGGACGGGTCCAGGTGACGCCACCGTCGTTCGAGACGCCGGTCAGGAGCCCGCGCGCGCCGCCGTTCGACCATCGGTCCTGCTGCCACGCGGCCACCAGGTGCCTGCGGTTGGTCGGGTCGACCGCCACCCACGGCTCGACCTCGGCATTGACGAAGACATCGCCGGTCTGCTCCACGCCCTCACACCCGGGCGCGAACGGCGATGGCCCGCTGGCGGGCGACACCCCCGACGCAGCCCCCTGGGCCGTCGCTGCCAGAGCCAGTGTCGACAGTGCAACCACCATGCGCAACCGCATCGCTCGCCTCCGATTCCGGGCCAGGTGCAGAGGCTATCCTGCGGCCGTAGATCGCGACGTTGCGCCGCGCGATCCAGTGGTGGTGACGACGACCTCCGGTGTGCCGATTCTGTGCCAATCGACGCACCAGATGTGTCGATTGATGTCACAATTAACTCGTCGCTCGGGTTCATCGCACCGACGATGACTCGCCAAGCGTTGCGGCGAGCGGCGCCGAGACGCTGGGATAGAGTCGCCCCGTCAGACGCGCCGATCCAGGAGGACCTCATGCCGCGCTGGGCACGCCCGCTCGCAGGCCTCGTGATCAGCTGCACGATGGTGTCGGCAGCCGGGTGCGGCGGTGGAACGAGTGGCGGGATCACCATCCCGCAAACCGACGCGTCGCCACCGACGCTGACGCTCCAGGTCGGCGCGCCCAGCGGACCGTCGGGCTCGGTTGCCGCCGGCGGTGCGGCGGCGGGGGTGGCGCTCGCGTCCAAGACCGGCCCCCTCAACTTCTCGGCCAGTGCGCGGGACACCGAGAGCGGAGTCAAGACGGTGCGGGTGACCGTCGACAAGACCGTCTCCGAGTGCGCTCCGCCGGGCACCTGCAGCCTCCAGAATCCGGGCTTGACCTCGAGTCCCAGCCTGGTCAGCGACTCGCCCGCCAAAAGCCCGGGCGAGGTGGTGTCGGAGTCGAGCGTGCTGCTCGACGCGATCGCCCTGGCGAGCGAGATCGTGCAGACACCGCCGCCAGTGGACACCACGCGGACGGTGACGTTGCGGCTGACCGCCCGCGCCACCAACTACCTGGGCGGAACCTCGATCACGCCGGCGCTGACCGTCACCTGGAAGGAGTGAGCGGTTCGCTCGCCCTCAGCGGCGGGTGACGCGGACCTTGCGGTTGAGACCTGGGCCGGGCAGCGCGACATTGGTCGTGCGGCCGATCAGACTTTGCCCGGGACGCAGCGTGGCATCCGGGCGCGGACCGTATCCGCAACCGCTGCCCATGTGGCCACCCAGTACGCGGATGGGACCGGTGCCGGTGGCGCGTGCTGAGGTGACGCTGTCGACCAGCAAGCCGGTGCGGCAAATGCCGCGGTCGTTTGCGACGCCCGCGATGCAAAACGTGCCCGGCACCGAGGATCATTTTCGACGCCCAGAAATCGGCGTTTGCCCTGCATAGGGAGAGGTCCCGTTGTCAAGTGCATGCAAAAAGTGCCGGGCACCGGCGGTCACATTGCCGCGGGCACTGGGTGCGAGGACGCTCGGGCAGCAGGTGCTGGGCGGGTGTGCATCGCGAAGGCGCGCGGGCTCACCACGGCGTTGGTCCCCTACCGCCCGCTCGGTGAGCTCGCCGGCGATGTGCTGATCGCCCGTCTGGCTGGACGGCCCGCGCCACCGCTGCTGATGCTGCCGACGCCGCTGGCCATGCGGGCGACGACGGCGGCGCCCTCCAAGTCGCACCAATGAACTGATGTCGACCGCGTAGGCT
>JANMKR010000126.1:0-14454 GCA_031372145.1 Actinomycetota bacterium
CGGTCGGGCCGCCCGGGTTGTATTCAAGCCCGACCGCCCCGTCGTAGCCGGCGTCGTCCAACGCGAGGACGAAACGATCGAGTGCGATCTCGCCGGTGCCCGGTGCCCCGCGGCCTGGGTTGTCGGCATACTGGACATGACCGATCACGTCGCGAAACGCGCCAATTGCCGCGACGGGGTCCTCTCCGCCACGGGCGCAGTGATAGGCGTCGAACAACATCTTGACGTTCGGGTGATCCACCCGGTGCAGGAACGCTGCGACATCGGCGGGAGCCGGGAGCAGGTAGGTGGGGACGTCGAGCGCGTTGATGGGTTCGATCACGATCGTGCGGCCCGACCCTGCAGCGAGGCGTCCGCATTCCCGGTAGACCGTCACGGCATGTGCGAGCTGGGCGTCGATGTCGCAGCTTGGATCGACGAGGCCGGTCAGGACGTTGATCGTGGGCGATCCGACCAGATCGGCCAGGGCGAGCGCTGCACGGACCGCGGCAAACGTGCGGTCGTCGTGCTCGGGCAGGTTGCAAAACCCGCGCTCGCCGCCGATGACGTCGCCGCAGTCGGCGTTGAGGCAACTGACCTTGACGCCCGCCGCGTGGACGGCGTTGACCCATGCGTCCACGTCGTCGGCCGGTGGCCACCACGACTCGATCAACTCGAACCCGGCGGCCGCCGCGGCCGCGGGACGCTCCAGGGGCACCAGATCGGTGAACAACATGGACAGGTGCGCGGACCAGCGGATCATCGCTTCCGGCCGGGCTTCAGAGCGCTCTGCGTTGGGCGGCGATCTCCCGGCCGGCTGTCAGGGCTTGGGCGCGCAGATGGGCCACGGCGTCGGGGTCGGCCTGGGTCCACGCCTGGAGTGGCGCACCCCGTTCGGCGGGGCCGGTGATGGCCGCCGGTGCACTCGTGTCGGTGGCCAGGTGCGGGAAGAGCAGGTCGCAGATCGTCGCGAACGTCGCCAGACCGCCCAGGTCGGCGGTGGCCAGCGGACCTGCGGCCGTCCAGCGTGGGGCCAGGCCATCGGAGACTGCGGCGTCGATGTCGGCGGCGCTCGCCACGCCCGTCTCCAGCATGTGGAGGCACTCCCGGAGCACTGCGAACTGGATGCGGTTCCAGATGAATCCCGGGACGTCGCGCCGGGCGATCAGCGGGGCCTTGCCCATCCGGGTGGCAACGTCGCGCAGGAGCTCGATCGTCCCGTCGGCCGTGGCGGGTCCGGGAATAATCTCGACGACTCCGGTCAGGTGCCCCGGTTTGAGGAAGTGCAGTCCGGCGAACCGCTCCGGGCGGGCGAGCTCCGTCGCGATGTCGCCGATCGTCAGGCTCGACGTGTTGGTCGCGATGACCGCCGCCGGGTGGCACCACGGTTCGATCCGGCGCAAGAGGCCGTGCTTGACGGCCAGGTCCTCGACGATCGTCTCGACGACCAGGTCGACGTCGGCGAACGTGGGAGCGTCGATCGGGGCGGGCGTCACGGGTCGTCCGGCCGCCAGATCCGTTGCGCGGGCCGCGGCCGCATCGCGTTGCATGGGCGCGCGCCCGGCAATGGTCGTGTCGTAGCCGGCGATCGCGAACGCGGCCGCGAGTTCCGGTCCCATGGAGCCGGTTCCGATGACGACGACTCTCATCGCGTCACTTTGCTCGCGAGCGTTGCAACTCGATGACCCGGCCGATCAGCTTGATCACGTTCTGGTCGCCGGTGACGCGCACCACGCCCTTGTCGAACGCGGCGATCCAGTCGGCCAGATGCCCCTGCTCGGCCAGCTGGTTGAACGCCGGGCGATCGATCGCCACGACGACCTTGCCCTCGGCTGCAGGATCACGGGTCACCTTGGGCCCCGGCGTCTCCACCCGCCACATGGCGGGGCCACCGCGTTCGCGAAGCTCCAGGCGGAATACCATCGCCAACTTCCGGAGCGCGGGAACCTCGTCGACGAGACGTGCGATGGAGCTTTCGATGAGCGTTTTGGTGTCTTTGGTCGCCATGTCTGAATCCTGGCAGACGCGACGCGTCCTCTGGTACAGTCCCTCGGCCCGTCACACGACCGGAGGAAGCACGCGTGGGCAAGACCGGCCAGCGTATCGCCGTGACGTTTGCATGTCAGGACTGCAAGCGTCGTAACTACCAGAGCAACAAAAGCAGGCGAAACACGCCCGACCGTGTCGAGCTCAACAAGTTCTGCCGGTGGTGTGGCAAGCACACCCAGCACAAAGAGACGAGGTAGGAGCCCTCGCTCCACGTAGAGGGTCGTAGCTCAACTGGTAGAGCACCGGTCTCCAAAACCGGGGGTTGGGGGTTCGAGTCCCTCCGGCCCTGCCTCCTTCACTGACTTCAATGGCACGCAAACGACGCACAGACAACGAGGACGACGGCCAGGGCAAGAAGCCCGCGGAGGCTGACGCGCGTCCTGCCAAGCGGTCGAGCGCCGGAGGCGCGGCCGCAGCACGGGCTCGTCCAGGGCCACAGGCCAAGACCCCCAAGGCCGGATCCGTGACCAAAGCCGTCCAGCAGGGGCGCTTCGCACGGTTCTTCCAGGAGGTCGTTGCCGAGCTCAAGAAGGTCAGCTGGCCGACCCGCAGCCAGTTGATCCAGGCCACGACGGTCGTGATCGTCGCCGTTGCCATCATCGCCGCGTTCCTGGGGCTCGCCGACCAGGCCTCCAGCTGGATCGTCAAGCGCGTCTTCTAAGTCCAAGCGAGAGGCAATCGTTGCTCCACTGGTACGTCATCAACACCTATTCCGGCCACGAGGCCAAGGTCAAAGCCAACCTGCAGCACCGCATCACGTCGGCGGCGCAGGACCACGTGGTGCGCCAGATCGTCATCCCGACCGAGCAGGTCGTCGAGACGAAGGACGGCCAGAAGGTGACGACCGAGAAGCGGGTGCTCCCCGGGTACGTCCTGGTGCAGATGGACATGACCGACGATTCGTGGTCGCTCGTCAAGAACACGCCCGGGGTGACCGGGTTCGTCGGCGCAGGCAACAAGCCCGCGCCGCTCAGCCGCGAGGAGATCGACCACCTGCTGCGCACGCCCACCGAGCAGAAGCCCCGCGCGCGCGCGGACTTCGAAGAGGGCGAGACGGTCAAGATCATCGCGGGTCCGCTGTCGGACTTCACCGGCGAGATCGCAGAAATCAATCATGAGCAGGGACGTTTGAAGGTCCTGGTCAGTATCTTTGGTCGAGAGACACCGGCCGAGTTGTCGTTCGACCAAGTCAAGAAGCTGTCGTAACCGAAAGCGTCCCACCGGGCGCGAGATGCGAGGAAGTGCATGGCAAAGAAGGTCCTTCAGATCGTCAAGCTGCAGATTCCGGGCGCGGGAGCCACACCGGCGCCGCCGGTCGGCCCTGCTCTTGGTGGCGCCGGCATCAACATCCCGGAGTTCTGCAAGGCGTTCAACGAGCGCACGCAGGCTGATGCGGGAACGATCATCCCCGTCGAGATCTCGGTGTTCGAGGACCGCTCGTTCACGTTCGTCACCAAGACGCCACCGGCGGCCATCCTGATCAAGCAGGCGATCAGCCTCGCCAAGGGATCGCCCGAGTCACACAAGACCAAGGTCGGCCACCTGACGCGCGATCAGCTCCGCGCGATCGCCGAGCAGAAGATGCCCGACCTCAACGCGAATGACATCAACGCGGCGATGCGGGTCATTGCCGGAACCGCCCGCAGTATGGGCGTCACTGTGGACGCCGAGTAGGAGACCGAGGACACATGCCCAAGCACGGAAAAAAATACCGCGAGGCCGACGCGGCCATCGCGACAGGTTCGCTCTACAGCCCCCTGGACGCGATGAGGATGATCAAGGAGCAGGAGCTGACGCGCTTCGACGCGACCGTCGAGGTGCACTTTCGCCTGGGCGTCAACGTCCGGCACGCCGACCAGCAGCTGCGCGGAACAATCGCCTTGCCGCACGGTACGGGCCGCTCGGTGACCGTCGCGGTGTTCGCCGAAGGCGACAAGGCACGTGAGGCCGAGGCTGCTGGCGCGGACGTCGTCGGTGGCGCGGACCTGGCCAAGCGCGTGTCCGAGGGATTCACCGACTTCGATGTCGCGATTGCGACCCCGGACATGATGGGTGAGGTCGGCAAGCTCGGTCGCATCCTGGGCCCGGCGGGCAAGATGCCGAACCCCAAGACCGGCACCGTCACGTTCGACATCGCGAAGGCGGTCGAAGATGTCAAGGGCGGCAAGGTGGAGTACCGCACCGACCGCACCGGGATCGTGCATCTGGGCATCGGCAAACGCTCATTCAGCACCGAGCAGCTCATCGAGAACTACCAGATGGTGCTCGACGAGATCCTCCGGTCCAAGCCCGCCGCCGCCAAGGGGCGCTACATCAAGTCGATCACCCTGACCCAGACAATGGGCCCGGGGATCCCGGTCGACACGACACGGACCCTCAACCTGCTCGAGGAGGTCGCCGCCTAACACGCGCGATCACATTCGAGACGGGTCCGACCAAAGACCCACGGGGGTGGCGCATGCCACCTGAAACCGGCCGAGAGGCCCCCCGTGCGAGGTTGGCGAGCAAGGTTTCGGCGCAGACGCGCCGGAATCTCGTGTCGTCGCCACGCGGGGCGACGTACACGAGGAGGTGACAACACTGAACCGCAATGAGAAAAGCCACGTCGTGGCCCAAGTCGTCGAGCGCCTTGAGCGCACCGAGACCATCGTGACCGCCGACTTCCGGGGTCTCACAGTGGCGGAGCTCGCAGAACTGCGCGGCAAGCTCCGTGACGCCGAGGCAGAGATGACGGTCGTCAAGAACACCCTGTCGCGGCGTGCCGCCGACCAGACCGGTCGTGCAGCACTGCTGCCGTATCTGCAGGGACCAACCGGTTTGGTATGGGTCAACGGTGACCCTGCCCAGGCGGCCAAGGCCTTGTCGGACTTTGCAAAGGCCCACAAGGACGTCTTCACGATCCGTGGCGGCGTGCTGGGCTCGGAGGACCTCCCGGTCGAGAGCATCGTCCGGTTGGCGAGCCTGCCCTCGCGTGAGCAGATGCTCGCGCAGCTTGCCGGCGCGCTCGCGTCACCGATCTCAGGCCTGGCAGGACGCCTCAACAGCCTGATCGGCAACATGGCACGCACGTTGGCGGCCGTCCGTGACTCGGGTGCGCTCGCACCCGGCGAGGCTCCGGCCGTGGCGACCCCGGCTCCGGCCGACGTCGCTCCTGATGCAGCCGAGGCTCCGGTCGAGGTGGCCGAGGCGCCTGTGGCGGACGTCGCCGCCGAGGTGGAGCCTGAGGCGGCTGCCGTTGAGGACGCTCCTGCCGTTGAGGATGCCCCTGCTGAGGACGCCCCTGTTGAGGACGCTCCTGCCGTTGAGGACGCTCCTGCCATTGAGGACGCTCCTGCTGCTGAGGACGCCCCCGCTCATGCACCGACAGTTGACCCCGCGGACGACACGCCCGCCCCGGACGCTCTCGCCGAGAGCGACTCCGAGACCCCTGAAAGCTGATCAACCCGAATCACGAGGAGTACGACAAGATGGCAATGACGACAGACGAATGGATTGAGGAGCTCAAGGGGATTTCGGTTCTCGAGCTCTCCGAGCGGATCAAGGCGCTCGAAGACGCCTTTGGTGTGACGGCTGCAGCTCCGGTTGCAGCGGCCGCGGCCCCGGCTGCCGGCGATGGTGGTGCTGAAGCAGCGGAGGAGCAGACCTCGTTCGCCGTTGTGCTCGAAGCGGCCGGCGACAAGAAGATCCAGGTCATCAAGGTCGTGCGCCAGATCACCGGTCTTGGCCTCAAGGAGGCCAAGGATCTGGTGGACGGTGCCCCGAACAACGTCAAGGAAGGCGTGTTGAAGGACGAGGCCGACAAGATCAAGGCCGACCTCGAAGAAGCCGGCGCGTCGGTCAGCGTCAAGTAGCTCCGTTGATGTTTCGGGTGTGGGCGCCGCCGCGCTTTTTGTGAGCGGCGGCGCCCCCCGTTGCCGCCGCGCCCGACATCCGTGTGCGCCGCACCCTCAGGAATTCATAGGTTGTTGCCGATGCTCATTCTGACGGGGCACGCATCGTGCACCACATGATTTATGGTTTTTAGCAGTATTTAGAGTATTATCGCTGGACGAAGGCCGCGCGCACGCGGCGACTCCACCTCACGGACGAGGGAACAGGAACATGACACCGACACGACGTCGAGTTCGACACGGATGGCAATGGGGCGTGAGCTCCGCGGTCGCGGCCGTGGCCGCGGTCCTGCCCTTGACCGCAGTCGCGGGCACCGCGCCCGCTGCGCCTGGAGCGACCGTCTCGGTCATCGTCCAGGAACGCCCGGGCGCGGCTGACGCCCCCGAGCGCGCCGTCGCGCGCCTCGGCGGCACGGTTGACCGCCAGATCCCGCTGATCAGCGGGTTCTCAGCCCACATCCCGAGCAGCGCGATGGTCGCGTTGCGCGGCACACGTGGCGTTCGCTCGGTCACCGTCAACCAGCGCGTCACGCTCAGCTCACCGATCGACGGGTGGGAGCCTGACACGGACAAGGGTTCGACCAAGAACCTCGTGCGACTGACGGGCGCGAAGACGTACTGGGCGCACGGCTACGACGGCCGCGACATCGACGTCGCCGTCATCGACTCCGGTGTCGCTCCGGTCGAGGGACTCGACGGACCCGACAAGCTCATCTACGGCCCCGACCTGTCATTCGACTCACAGCAGGACGACCTTCGCCACCTGGACGGGTACGGTCATGGCACACACATGGCCGGTCTCATCGCCGGCCGCGACGCCCGTGGCAGCAGGCGCTCCGAGCGTTTCATGGGTGTCGCTCCCGGTGCGCGCATCGTGTCGGTCAAGGTCGCCGATCGGACGGGGGCCGCCGATGTGTCTCAGGTGATCGCCGGCATCGATTGGGTGATCCAGCACCGCAACACGAACGGTCTCAACATCCGTGTGCTCAACCTGTCGTTTGGAACGGACGGCGTGCAGGACTATCGCATCGATCCACTTGCGTATGCGGTCGAGGCCGCATGGCGCAAGGGCGTCGTCGTCGTCGTCTCGGGCGGCAACGCCGGATTCGGGAGCGCGAAGCTCAACAACCCCGCATACGATCCGTACGTCCTGGCCGTGGGCGCGCAGGATCCCAAGGGGACTGGAACGGTTCAGGACGACGAGATTCCGTCGTGGTCGAGTGCCGGCGACGGTGGGCGCAACCCCGACCTCGTCGCCCCCGGCACGTCGCTGGTCAGCCTGCGCGTCCCGGGCTCCGCAATCGACATCGCGCACCCGAGTGCCCGTGTCGGGACGACGCGGTTCTTTCGCGGCAGCGGCACCTCGCAGGCCGCCGCCGTGGTCAGCGGCGCCGCGGCCCTGATTCTCGATCGTCGCCCGTGGCTCAACCCTGACCAGGTCAAGGCGATCTTGACCGAATCGGCCGCCCCACTCCCGCACGCCTCGACCACTGCCCAGGGCGCCGGCGGGCTCGACCTCCACGACGCCTACCGGATGCGGACACCCTCCGCCGGTGAGGCCGCCCAGCACTGGGAGGAGTCGGCCGGCACCGGCTCCCTGGACGGCGCGCGTGGGACGCAGCGCCTCGTGCAGGACGGGGTCGCCCTGGACGGTGAGCGCGACATCTTCGGCAACGTCTGGGATGGCGTGAGTTGGTCCACCGGTCTTTGGAACGGGACGAGTTGGAGCGGAGGCGCCTGGAACGGCGTGTCATGGAGCGGTTCGTCCTGGAGCGGCGTTTCGTGGAGCGGCAGCTCGTGGAGTGGCTCGTCCTGGAGCGGTTCGTCATGGAGCGGTTCATCCTGGAGCGGGGTTTCGTGGAGTGGCAGCTCATGGAGCGGTTCGTCCTGGAGCGGTTCGTCCTGGAGCGGCGTCTCGTGGAGCGGTTCCTCGTGGAGCGGCTCGTCATGGTCCAGCGCGGGATGGGGCGACTGATGAAAGCTTCAGGACGCCACATCGGAATCCGGCGGGCACTCCCTCGGTGTTGCGCCGCAGCGTCCGCCGGTACGGGACGCGAGTAGCAACCGGATGAGCCGTCTGGCAATCACGACGCGGCTGCGCGCTGACTCGGGACTTCGGTCCCGGGTCAGCGCGCATTTGTTCGGGCCGGTCCATGCCCGCCGCGTGTGGTTGCTGACATTGGCTTTGATCGGCATCGGCTTCGCGGTCAGCCGGTTGGCCGCGACCGAGCACCAACCGACGATGGCGATCACGATTCCGTGGTGGGCGTTCGCGCTCGTCGTCGCGGTCATCGAGTTCCCGCTCATCCACTTGTACGTCAAGAGCGAGGCGCATTCGTTCACCCTGGGTGAGCTGGCGCTTTGCCTCGGGTTGTTCCTGGTGCCACCTGCCCAATTCGTGCTTGCCGCAACCCTTGGCGCGATCCTGGCCAAGGTGCGGCTGCCGCCGATCAAGCTGGCGTTCAACGCGGCGTTGTGGATGACGCAAGCGAGCCTCGCCGCCGTGATCTTTCATGTCGTCGGCGATCCTCACCATCCGTTCGCGACCCGAAGCGTCATTGCCACGTTTGCGGCGATGGCGGTCGTCGGAAGCCTTGGCGTCCTCGCCGTGTCGCTGGCGATCTCATTGGTGCAGGGTCGTCTGGCGGCACCGAGGTTCGGCATGGCAGCCAGCATTGCCATGGCGGTCAACGTTGCGAACGCGGGTCTTGGTCTGATCGCCGCGTATCTGATCGCGAACGAGCCTCAGCTGGTCATCGCGCTCGTCGGTCCGATCGTGGTCTTGTTCATCGCATCTCGTGCGTTCATCCAGGAACACCAGCAGCACCGACGTCTGCAGGTCGTCTACCAGACGACACGATCGATTCTGGAGGCTCCCGAGGTTGGTGTCGCGCTGGAGTCGATGCTTGCTCAAGCGCGCGACGCGTTCCGCGCAGACGTTGCCCAGATCGTGTTGTACCCCGAGCGCGTCGGTGAGCCGTTTATCGTTCGTACCGCGGGACCTGGCGACGACCAGCCTCCGGTGCGTCTGCTGACGAAACTCGACGGAACCATGTTCGCCACGGTTGCGCTGACGCGGCGGGCCGAGCTGGTCAGCCGGGCCCAGATCGCCCAGCGCGGTGGGTTGATCGATCTCGACGCCGCGCTCGTCAACGGCGTGATCGTGGCACCGCTGCAGGGTGAGCGCAGGGTGGTCGGCGCCATCGCCGTCGCAAACCGCCTCGGCGATGCGGCATCGTTCGGCGTGGAAGACCTGGCCTTGCTCGAAACGCTTGCAGACCACGCGGGTGCGGCCATCGGCAACGGACGGCTCGAGCGGACGTTGGAGGAGCTGACCGAGCTGCAGACCGAGTTGTCGCAGCGGGCGACGCACGACTCCCTGACCGGTCTCGCAAACCGCGCCCACTTCGCGGCGTGTCTGCGCGACGCCCTCGGCCACGGCGACGGCGCCGATGTGGGTGTGGTGTACGTCGACCTCGACGACTTCAAGCTCGTCAACGACACACATGGGCACGCGGCAGGTGACCGGACGTTGAAGGAACTTGCCGCCCGCCTGCGGTCATGCCTGCGCGGGAACGATCTCGCCGGACGGCTGGGTGGCGACGAGTTCGCGGCGTTGGTGCACGGTGTGGCGGACGCCGAGCGGCTCGCCCACCTGACCGAGCGCATCCAAGCTGCCCTTGAACATCCGATCGAATGGCCGGGGGGCGCACTCGAGCCTCGCGTCAGTCTCGGCGTGGCGATCGCGACCGCGGGCACCACAGCCGAGGAACTTCTGGCGCATGGCGACACGGCGATGTATCACGCCAAGCGGTCCGGCAAGGGCCGTTCTGCCGTCTATGACCTGGCGATGCGTGATGCACACGCGACACGGGCCGACCTCGTGCACGACATCGGGCTGGCCCCGGAGCGTGGCGAGCTCGAGCTCTTCTACCAGCCCATCGTGTCCTTGCCGAAACGGGACGTGGTCGCGGTCGAGGCACTCCTGCGCTGGCACCGGCCGGGCATCGGCGTGCTCTCGCCGGCCGCGTTCATGGATGTCGCGGAGGAGGCCGGTCTTGCGTCTGCCATCGGGGACTGGGTCGTGCGGGAGGCGTGCGGTCAGGTCGCCCGGTGGAACGTGGGTGGCGTGAGCAACGGTGCGCTCGGCCTGCACGTCAACATCTCTCCCGCGCACCTCGCGGACGGCGCCTTTGAGGCACGGGTGTTGGAGGCCGTCCACGCCTCGGGGCTGGAGCCGAGTGCGCTCACGCTCGAGATCACCGAGCGGGTATTGACGAGCAACCACTCAGCATCGCACGAACGCCTGGTCGCGTTGCGTGAACACGGTGTGCGTGTGGCGCTGGACGACTTCGGGACGGGGGTCTCCTCCCTGGCCGAACTGGGGACCTACCCGGTCGACGCCCTCAAGATCCCGGGGGAGTTCGTGACAGTCGACGGGATCGGTGAGCGGCCGAGCCTCGCCGACGCGCTCGTGACCATCGGTCGCATGCTCGACATCCCGACCATTGCGGAGACGATTGAGACCGAAGAGCAGCTGGAGCGACTTGGTCGCCTGGGCTGTGAGCAGGTGCAGGGACACGTCCTGGCACGGGCGATGCCGGCGACGGAGTTCGAGCTCTGGCTCCTTGCGGGTGGCGTGCGATCACACAATGATCGGGTCCACGGCTGACCGACAGGTGCGGGGTGGTGGGGTCAGGCCACCGGTCGCGCGGGCCGATATTCGCCCAGCCACTGACGTCGGGGGCGACGCTCGGCGGCGATGCCCCTGGCGATCCCAGTGACGATGTTGGTGTGGTGGAGCGCGTCACGACGTGCTTCGTGATTCGTCTGCTGGAGTTCGAAGTAGCGCTCGAGCGTGCCGTCGCCGCCGATGGCCACGCTGAGATTGACGCAGAGCTGTGTGCGCAGCTTGATGTGATCGGCGAGGAGGGCGGCCGCGTCGACATCCGGCAGGCTGCGCCACACGGCGCGTCGCGATTGCATGAACGCGACGGCGACCGGCAGGGGCTCCTGCGAGGTGGTCTGCAGCGACCAGCCGTCGTCCAACATACTTGTCAACGTCGTCGCGACCGGCGTGATCCGGCCCTTGGCGCGTACCTGGTTGACCTCCGCGTACACGCAGCATTCGGTGTTGATCAGCACGCGGGCGAGACCCGCGGGCGCGCTGGGGTAGACGATTGAGTAGTCGGCCGCCGGGCTGAAGCCAAGCTCCTCGAGGGCACCCAAGTCGTGACGGAACGCGTCCGCGTCGAGCCAGGGATGATCGGCTGGCCGCGACGGCGCGAACGTGAGTTGGTCGGGCATTCCGGAGCGCACCGCGGCGCGGACGCGCCACAGCTCAAGCCCGGCGACGCCTGCCCCGGCGCCGAGCGCCGCCAGCGGACCGAACGCCCACAGCGCGACGCCCGCGGGTGCCGCGGTCATGACCCCAACCCGCGCAGCGAGTTGGTGGAAGATGCGCTGGGAGGAAGCCATCGATGCTCGTATCGGCGCATTCGGGCCGGAACCTGAGCGGTACGCGGCCAGTGGCGCTGGACCGCTCCCGCTTCGTCTGCTTTCCTCCCGGCGATGAGATGGCGCGGCATCGCGGTGATCGTTCTGACTGTCGGTGCGTGTGTTGCGTCGACGGCGTCGGCGACGCGATCGCGGTCACGCGGCGTTTCGGTCAGCGTGCTGACGGCACCCGGGCAGGCCGGGGCGGTGCAGTCGTCGCTGCGTGCTCGTGGGTTTCGCGTCGATCGGCGTGTCGGCCGGCGCCTGCAGGTCGTGGTGCGGCGCTCGGCGCAGCGCCGCACGATCGCGGCGCTGCCGGGAGTGTCGACGGTGGCCCTGCCGACCTCTGCGTACGGTGACGTCGTCGTGGGCCAGGGTGTCGAGCGCACCGGGGCGTCGGCGCTCAGCGATGTGGCGGCCGACGGGCAAGGTCTTCGCATCGCGGTGCTCGACCTTGGGTTCGGCACCGCGGTGCCGGCGTTGCAGGCAGCCGGTGAGCTGCCACCGGTCTCGCGACTGGTGACGCAGTCGTTCGATCCGGCTGCCGGCCTCTCCGGCACCAACGCCTACGGCAGCCTGACCGACCACGGCCAGCTCGTGGCGCAAACCGTCTACGACTACGCGCCTCGCGCGACGTATCTGTTCGTCAACTACCACACACCCGACGACTTCGTCGCCGCAGTGGATTGGATCACGACGCAGAAGGTGGACGTCGTCGTGCACTCCAACAACTTCCTGGACGGACCGTTCGACGGGACGAGTGCGCCCGCGCGGGCGGTCGACCGCGCCGCGGCCGCCGGGATCTTGTGGTTCAACTCCGCGGGCAACTACGGCGAGAAGCACTGGGGCGGCCCATGGGTGGACAACGACGGCGATCGGGTGCTCGATTGGCCGGGAGTCCAGCCGTGGACCGTGATGCACGAAGCCAACCAGGCGTTGACATTCCACCTCTCGTGGACCAACCCACCCGGGGCTCCCAAGAGCGATGTCGACCTGGTGCTGGAACAGCGCCAGGGTGACGGCAGTTGGCAGTCCCTTGCCGTCTCGACCGACAAGCAGTTGGAGGGCGCGGCGGCATCGGAGCGGATCAACGGCGTGCGACCTCAGGCGGCGGGGGAGTTCCGTTTGCGCGCCGTGCTGGCCTCAGGCCCGCCGCCCGCGGGAACACTGTCCCTGTACGCCCGCGAAGACGACATCCTGTCGTTGAGCGGTTCGGCCCTCGGCAGCATTCCGACCCCTGCAGACGCTGCCGGCAGCATCAGCATCGGGGCGATCGCGGTCCAAGGCAACAGCCTCGCCCGCTATTCGTCGCGCGGGCCCACGGCGGACGGCCGTCTCAAACCGGACCTCACGGCGCCGACCGGGACCAGCCTTGCGAATGCAGTCGGCGATCCCCGGGACGTTGGCGGCACGTCGATCGCCGCGCCCAATGCCGCCGGTGCGGCAGCCATCGCCCTGGGCGCACTGCGTCACTCCGGTCTGCATCCCACCGTCGCCGAGATGCGGTCGCTCCTGGCTCGTGACGCGCTCGATCTGGGTGAGCCTGGGCCGGATCCCGTCTTTGGCGCAGGCAGGCTCCGAGTGGATCTGGAGCCTCCCGAGCTGCGCACGATCATCGGAATGCCGCGTCGGCCGGTGCGTGCAGACACCCACCTCATCGTCGAGGCGACAGACGCCGGGCAGGTTCTGACCTGGGCGTTGATCATCGATGGGGTCCGGCGCCGCGCGGGTCACGCCGGCAGAGAGGTTCTGGACATCCGTGTCGGGACGCGCGATCTGGCCGACGGCCCGCACGTGGTGGGCCTGGACGTTGGCGATACGGTCGGGAACCTGAGCCGCCGAACCTGGCGCGTGGTGACCGACAACACTGCGCCAACGCTGGCAATCAACTCAGTGGATGTGCTCCCGGCGCAGACCGTGACCGTCGCTGGACTCCCACGACCACGTCGTCCGGTTCGCGTGACGCTCGCCGTGGGCGACGGTGTCAGTCGCACCGTCAGGGTGGCGGTGTCCTTGGCAAGACTGCCCCGCGGGGCGGCCGCAACGCGGACCGTTGCGGTCCCGGTGGGCGTCCCCCGCGCCCTCGGCCTCGGCCGGGTTGCGCGCGGTGCGTACCGGCTGCGGGTCACCGCCACCGACGACGCCGGCAACCGCCGGACGGTCACCCAGCGCGTGCGTGTCGGCTCATAAGCCGCCCGGGGCTGGACATCTGCCTGGTCAATAGCGCAGAATCCGGACGGTAAATCGGACACACACGAGGAGGATCACGTATGCCGCTGGATGCCGACGTCAAGAGCAAGCTTCGCGACCGGGTTTCGACTGCGAACAAGGCGAACGTGGGCGACGTCATCGCCGAGGTCGAGACTGCACGCGCCGGGCTCGCCGGGGATGACAAAGACCACGCGCGCCTCGGTGGCTGGCTCGAGGACCTCGCGGTCATTCAGGGTGGAGGCGTCCCAGGCAAGTTCTGACGCTACTGGTACTCCATGACAAGGAGCGCTCGCGTGCCAGGAGCGAGCGCCTCGTAGACGTGGGGGACGTCGCCTGCGAACACGGCGTAGTCCCCCGCGTCCACCACCACCTCCCGCCCGATCGGGCCCAAGCGCATCCGCCCGGCGGCGCACACCACATGTTCGATCGTGCCCGGGGCGTGTGCGTCAACCGTGCGCGCTCGTCCGGGTTCGGCTTCGAGGATGTAGAGGTCCCGTGCGCTGCGCTGCGGCGTCGATGCCAGCAGCCGGACGGCGTGGCGGCCGTCACGCCCGAAGTCGACTCGAGCGCCGTCGCCCGCTTTGATCAGGCGAACCGATGTCGCCGGCTGAGCGATGAGTTGCCCGAACGGTGTGCCGAGGGCGACCGCGAGTGCCCACAGCGTCTCGACGTTCGGGTTCGCAGTACCGGACTCGAGGGCCGACACCGTTGACTTCGAGAGGCCGGCACGTTGTGCCAGCTGCCCGATCGACAGCTCGGCTCCCGCACGGAGCCGGCGGAGGTTGGCGGCGACCAGCGCGCCGATCGTCGGTGCTTCAGGAGGTTGCGA
>JANMKR010000131.1:0-4135 GCA_031372145.1 Actinomycetota bacterium
TCCGCCACGAGTCGGGTTGAGGCCTGGCCCACACCGGTGACCTCGATCTCGAGATGCCCCTCGACGTGTGTCGGCCACCCGCTCTGTTCGACCGCGGCTGCCGGGTCGAGCACCCGCAGCATCCAACCGTTCGTCCCGCTCGTCTCGAGATCGAGCTCCGGCAGGCGCCACACCATGTCGGGGGTGTCGGGCAGGACGCCATAATCGAACCGCACCTTTGGACTGAGTGGCGCGTCCGATCCAAGCAGTCCCAACAGCCCGTTGAGCGCGCTCGATGTCCCGGCCCAGAAGTCCGATACCCACACGTCGAACCCCCATATGCGGTCCGCAGCGGGCTGCTGGCGAAACGCGACGAAGCCCGTGAGCGTGCCGTCTTCACGCCAGCCGTACCGGAAGGTCTTCTCAGACGGCGGGGTCGGGTGCCGCCAACTCCACCACCACTGGGGTCGCTCAATCGGTCCGCACCACTGCGGTGCCAGCGAGGAGCGCAGCGCACGCACGTCGTCGAGTGAGGGGTCGCGCTCGGCGTTGCCCGTTGCGGGGAGGCCGCGCACGGCGGCGGCGGGCACCGTGAACTGGGCGACGTGGCCGGCGAGCTCCCAGCCCATGCTCCGATAGAACGCCACACTCGATGGCCAGAGCGACGACAGTGCCAGGCCCTCATCGCTCATCGCGCTGACGAGCGACGACATCACCGATCGGCCGACACCCTTGCCGCGGTACTCGGGTGCAACGCAGACGGATGCGACCGCGCCCGACGACACGAGGCGCCCACCGATGTGTTGCTCGCAGGGAAACGCCAGCGCACCCCCGACGACCCGGTCGCCCTCGATCGCAAACCGGGCAATGGCCGCGGGCCGCACCGCCTCGATGTACCGGGCGGTCTGATCAGGCGTCGTCGCGAACGCCTGCCCTTCGATGGCCGTGAACTGCTCCCAGCGGGCATCGGTGGTGTCCCCGGCGACGATCATCGGCGGACGTCCGCAATCTGCGCAGCCCTGGTGTCAGACACGGAAATTTGCGCGGCCCTGGCGTCAGTTGCGCGGGCGTTGCAAGCGCCCACCCCGCTGGGCGAAAAATGGAAGTTGCGCCGCGCGTTGTGCGCGTCGCCCTCGTCCATTTTTGTCTCAGACACCGATGTCCCCCAGAACCGTTCCTGCGAAACGGATGGCCGAGCGAAAATGGACCTTCCGTCGGAAGCGTTATTCGGCATCGTCCCAGTCGGGTTCGGCGGTGAGCGAGACGTACGCGCGCCACTCGCGCACGATGACCTTGACGTCCCGGCCGCGGATGTCGGGTCGGGTTTGCCTGATCAGCTCGACGGCCAGCGCGTCACCGCCGAGCTGCGGTGGGTCCTGCAACTCCACCAGCACACCCCAGATGTGGTCTTCGTGGAGTTTCGGGCGCTCCGACAGGATGTAGTCGACCGCCTCGCCCAGATCCGCCTCGCCGTTCATCGACGGATCTCCGGACCCGACACCTCACGGTCGTATGTATCGGCGGTGACGCCGATCTCACGCAGCTCGACCTTGCGCACCCGGGCGGTGGGCGTCTTTGGCAACTCGGACACGATGCGGATGTATCGCGGGACGGCGAAGTACGGCATGCGATCGGCGCAATGTGTCAGCAGGTCGTGGTGGTCGACGTCGCCCTCCCGCGGCACCACACACACGAGGATCTCGTCTTCGGCCCCGGCCCCTTCACCGGCTTTGACGCCGATGGCCGCCGCCTCCAGCACATGTGGGTGTCCCGCGACGATCGTTTCGACCTCCATGGACGAGACGTTCTCACCACGGCGCCGGATGTAGTCCTTGACGCGGTCCATGAAGTACACGTATCCGTCGGCGTCCATCCGACCCAGGTCGCCCGTGTGAAGCTTGAGGTTGCGGAAGTCCTCCGCGGTCTTCTCCGGCATGCCCGCATACGTGCGCATCACGATGTTCGGCATCTTCATGTCGACGACGATCTCACCGGACACATCGGGTGGCTGCGGCAAGTCGGTCTCGGGATCGACGATAAGGACCTCGAAACCCGGTGTCGCGACGCCGCACGAGCCCACCCGCACGGGTTCGCCGGGCGGGTGGTAGGTCACCATCCCGGTCTCGGTCAGCCCGTAGCCCTCGGTGAACCGGATGCCGAAACGCTCCTGGAACGCATCGAAGATATCCCGGGGCGCTGGCATCGCCATGATCCGCGTGACCCGGTGAGCGCGGTCCAGATCACTCGGCGGGGTGTTCCAGATGAAGTAGTTCACGGCGCTGACAGTGTTGAAGATCGTCGCCTCGACGTCGATCGCCTGTCGCCAGAACTGCTGGGACGAGTACCGCCCGACGAAGGCCACACGGGCGCCCGCGATCATGGCGGGGTAGGCGGCAAGCACCTGGGCGTTCGAATGGAACAAGGGCAGGCACGAGAAGAACGTGTCGTCGTCTGTGACCTCACACACGTTGTTGTACGTGCGTGCCGAGAAGTAGTCGGAGGCCTGCTGTTTGACGGCGCCTTTGCTCCGCCCGGTCGTTCCGGACGTGAACATGATGCGTGCGTCGTCCGTCCAGCGCACCTCGACATCGGGCTCCGCCTCCGGTGCTGCGCGCAGGGCGTCGAAGGGCTCCCAGCGCACGCCTGGGTCAGGCCCGGACGGTTCGGCCGAGTGCCAGACGATGACGTGTTCGAGGTGGGGGATTTCGGCGGCGATGCGGTCGAGCCGATCCAGGAACTCGTCGCTGATGATCAAGAAGCGCGACGCCGGGAGGTTGAGGACCCACGCCAGGAAATCCCCGCGATACGCCGTGTTGATGGGGCACTGCACGCCGCCGGCCTTCTGGATGCCGAACCACGTCGGCAGGTTGTCCTCACAGTTGGGCATCAGCATCGAGACGGCCTCGCCCGTGCGTAGCCCCCGGGCGAGGAGCGCATTGGCGATGCGGTTGGCCCGGGCATTGACCTCGCCGTAGCTCAGCCATGCACCCGTGCCGAACCGCAAGTAGTCACGATCCGGGTGTGCCTCGGCGCGCTCACGCAGGATGCGCGGCAGCACCCACCCGGTGGGGTCTTCCTGCCGATACCAGTCGCTCCACTCACTCACGGGGGCGAAGTGAACCACAACTGAGCACGCGCGACCGGGCATTTCGTGCTGTTCGGCCCGATCCGAGGGGCATTCGCGGGGGCCGGACGCAGGTCGGGAGGTGCAGCCGTCATGTCCTCGGCGTTCCTGAGGGCGCGCGCTCCAACTCAAGTCCCGGTGCCACCGGTCGATGCAGATGCGATGTCGACATCCAACCTTGTCATGGTCGAAGGTCTGCGCCGCACGCGCGAAGCCCTTGTGCAATGGCGCACCGAACCGTGGCAGACGCTGCGCGGCTGGGTCCTGGGCAGCTTCGCGGTCACCGTGCTCCTGCTCGCAGGCACCTGGGTGGTCGCGCAGGTTGCCGACGTCACCCCGGAGGACTACGACGTGACGGGGGTGACCGATGCCGGCACGCTCGGCGACGTCAGGTTCATCCTCTTTCGCAACGGGTTGGTGCTCGCCCTGCACGCGTTGGCCTGTGTGGCGGGCTTCATTGCGCGCAGCTCGCTGCCGCTCGAAGCCGAACGGTACGCGGGGACGTGGCGACGATTCCACAACAGGATCGGGTCGGTCGCGCTGGCGCTTGTGGCGACTGCGACGGTCGTCTCACTTGCGACGCAGGCGATTGCCCTTGGGATCGCGACCGCGAATTATTCGGACGCGCTCCATGTCCCCGCCGCCGAGTTCCTGGCATCGCGCCTGCTGCACGCGCTGCCGGAGTTGACGGCACTCTTTTTGCCGCTCGCTGCCTGGATCCTCACGAGCCGGCGCGGCCGCTGGCAAGACCTGCTGGCCGTCACCTTTGCGACGGTCGCGGTGGCGATCCCCGTGCTGGTTGGCGCCGCTTTTGTCGAGGTCTATCTGTCGCCGTACCTCGTTCCCGGCGGTTTGAGCGGGCTCAGCGACGCATGAACTCGAGCGTCGCCTCGGTCGGGCCGCCCGGGTTGTATTCAAGCCCGACCGCCCCGTCGTAGCCGGCGTCGTCCAACGCGAGGACGAAACGATCGAGTGCGATCTCGCCGGTGCCCGGTGCCCCGCGGCCTGGGTTGTCGGCATACTGGACATGAC
>JANMKR010000141.1:0-6056 GCA_031372145.1 Actinomycetota bacterium
GCCGCACACGCGTTGGAGCAGGCCATCGGGTTCGACCCGACACCGCCGGGGTTGGCCGATGGCTAACTGGGAGGCTGTGATCGGGATCGAGATCCACGTGCAGCTCGCGACCAAGACCAAGATGTTCTGCGGGTGCGAGCAATCCTTCGCGGACCGACCCAACACCCACACGTGCCCGGTGTGCCTGGCCCACCCGGGTGCGCTGCCGGTGACCAACGCCGAGGCCGTCCGGCTGGGGATTCTGACCGGCCTCGCGCTGGGGTGCGAGATCGCGCCCGAGTCGACGTTCCACCGCAAGAACTACTTCTACCCGGACCTGCCCAAGGCGTACCAGATCAGCCAGTACGACGAACCCCTGTGTGTGGGCGGGGAGTTCACGTATCTGCAGGAGGACGGCGAGAAGACCATCCGCATCACCCGGGTGCACCTCGAAGAAGACGCCGCCAAGCTGCTGCATCTGTCCGGTTCCGGGCGCCGCGCGGGTGCTGAGCAGTCGGCGGTGGATTTCAACCGCGGCGGCACGCCGCTTGCCGAGATCGTGACGGAGCCGGACATCCGCTCCGGCCAGGACGCGGCGGACTTCCTGAAGCAACTGCGCCAGACCCTGCGCGAGGTCGGCGTCAGTGACTGCAACATGGACGAGGGCTCCATGCGCGCGGATGCCAACGTCAGCATCCGTCCGGTCGGGAGTCACGAACTCGGCACCAAGACCGAGCTCAAGAACATGAACTCGTTCACGTTCCTGCGCCGCGGCGTCGAGGCCGAGATCGCCCGCCAAACGGCAATCGTCGAGGCGGGCGAGCGGGTCGTCCAGGAGACCCTGCACTTCGACCCGACGACCGGTGAGCTGACGCCGCTTCGCAGCAAGGAAGAGGCCCACGACTACCGCTACTTCCCCGAGCCGGACCTGACGCCGCTGACGCCGGACGCTGCGTGGGTGGCGGAGCTTCGCGACAGCCTTCCGGAACTCCCGGTCGCCCGCCGCCGCCGCTACCAGGCGATGGGCCTGACGTTCGAGGACGCCGAGGTGTTGGGCGAGACGGTCGAGCTGTCCGCCTGGTTCGAGCAGGTCGCCGCCAGGGTCGATCCCAAGACCGCCGCCAACTGGATCCGCGGCGAGCTGCGGGCGCTGCTCACCGAGCGCGGCGTGGACCCGTGGACAAGCAAGGTCACCGTCGACAACCTGGCGACCCTCATCACAATGGTCGAGCAGGGTGTGGTCAACCGCTCGAGCGCCCGCGAGATCGTGCTCCCCGCGATGGCCGAGACCGGGGCCGACCCGCGCGAGGTCGTCGAGGCCCAGGGCCTGGGCGCGATCGGAGACGGGGACGAACTCACGGGCATCGTGGAGCAGATCATCGCCGACAACCCCAAGCAGGCCCAGCAACTGCGCGACGGTCAGGACAAGCTCATCGGCTTCTTCGTCGGCCAGGTCATGAAGGCCACCCAGGGGCGAGCCGACGCGAAAACCGTGGGCGACCTGGTGCGGGAGTTGGTCGGGGGGTAGGTGGCGAGGGGACTGTCCGACTGATGAATTCACCCCGAATGATCGCAGGACTTCACGCGAAGCACTCCTGCGGTGCTGGCAACTGCGCTGGATCCGCGACGCCAACACTCGGCTTGTGCGTCGCGCACCTCAACGGAGGAGATCAGCTGCGTGAGTATCTGAAGGCGCAGGAAGGCAGGATTGTTGATGCACGGGACTGCATCCTCAACGCTGAACAGATTCAGCCACCTCGGCCGGACTGTTAGACAAAGCGTAGTGGCGTTTGAGATTGTCATGATAATCTCAAATGCATGTTTGAACGATCACTATCGCTTCCCGATTCGGGAACGGCGACGTTCTTCCTCTGGGGGCCTCGACAGGTCGGGAAGACGACGCTCCTTCGGCACACATATCCCGATGCCGTTTGGATCGACCTTCTCAAGGCAGACGAATACCGGCGATACGCTTCGAACCCTGAGCGGTTGAGGGAAGAGCTGCTCGCGATGCCTGATGAGGCGGGTCGGCAGGTCGTCATCGACGAGGTTCAGAAGGTCCCGGCGCTCCTGGACGAGGTCCACTGGCTTCACGAAGCCCGAGGCATCCAGTTCGCGCTGTGCGGGTCCAGCGCGCGAGCTCTGCGCCGACGGGGCGTCAATCTCCTTGGCGGCCGTGCCCTTCGCTACGAGCTGACGGGACTGACGGCGACCGAGCTGGGCGACGTGTTCGACCTTGATCGCATGTTGAACAACGGGTGGCTCCCACGCATCTATGCATCCGACCATCCCCGGCGGCTCCTTGATGCGTACGTCGGTGACTACCTGCAGCAAGAGATCGCGGCCGAGGGGCTCGTCAGGAACCTTCCGGTCTTTTCGAACTTCCTGGCCGCGGCGGCATTGTCGGACGCCGGGATCGTGAACATGAGCAACATCGCCCGTGAATGCGGTGTCTCCGGGCAGACAGTGAAGAACCACTTTCAGATCCTTGTGGACACGCTGGTCGGGACGTGGCTGCCCGCCTACACCGCCCGCCCGAAGCGGCGCGTCATCCAGGCCCCCAAGTTCTACTTCGGGGACGTCGGCGTCGTGAACCACCTTGCGAAGCGGGGCCGACTCGAGCGGGGCGGTGAGCTCTACGGCTGGGCGTTCGAGAGTTGGGTTCATCACGAACTGCGGAGTCTTCTGCTGACCCACGACACATCGGTGGCGCTGACCTACTGGCGCCTGACCACAGGCCTCGAGGTCGACTTCCTGTTCGACGACCTGAGCCTCGCGATCGAGGCGAAGGCGAGCGGGGCGATATCGGATCATCACCTACGCGCTCTGCGCCAACTCATCAACGACCAGCCGGACGTTCGCCGTCGCGTGATCGTGTGCCTCGAACCGAAGCGACGCGTCACAAACGACGGCATCCTTGTCCTTCCCGCCCAGGAGCTGGCCGGGTTCCTCGCTGACGAGACCACGTTTGCCCATTGAACAGGCCAGTCGTTGGCTGGGTTGGTGAGGCGCACCTTGCGTTCACCTCCCGGTGCCCGGCACCCGACGTGAATGGCCGTGCGGAGGCGAACGCCCGTTCACCTCCCGGTGCCCGGCACGCGAGGTGACGGGTCCTTGTTGCGGAGGCGAACATCGTTCATCTCCCTATGCGCGGCACAATTCTGGGTTGAGGTGAACGCCGCTGGCTCGACGCCACGACATGTGCCTTTCGATCACGCGTCGATCAGGCGGTGTGGAGCCGGGTGCCGCGGCGACAGTGGGCCACTACGACGGGAGCGGCTCCGGGGTCTCGCAATGCAAGGGTCGGACCGTGGCGAAATGGCGGTGATCCAAGGTTGCGAGCTTTACTCTTCGCCGAGACGTCCGGTCAGCCTGCGACTGGCCGGACGAGGACGACCTCAGCGGTCGGCGATTGGCCGTCCGACGGTCAGGGTGTCGCGAAGGCCCGCCTCGAGGTCGGCGTACTTCGCATCGGGCAGGACGCCCAGCGCGTCGAGCATCGTGCTGAAGAAGCACCGCAGGGACGCGGCGCTGACGACGTCGAAGATCTCCGCATCCGTAAGGCCGAGAGTGCGGAGCCGGTCGATGTCGTCCTGCTCGATCAACGTGGCGTCGCCGGCGACCTTCTCGGCGAGGTCCATGATCGCGACATCGACCGCATCGAGACCCGCTGTGCGGTGGTTGGCGACGATTGCCTGCGCGACGTCCGGTGGCATCAGGCGGTCGGCCATGAGCGACCCGTGCGCAAGCACGCAGTAGCTCGAGCGCAGGCGGCGCGCTGCCGCCACCGTTGCCAGCTCATACCGTCGCAGGTCCATGTTGGCGCGGACGGCGCCGGCCAGGGTCTGCCATGCGCGGAACACGCTCGGGCGGAGCGAGAACGCCTGCGTCAGGTTCGCGACCGCGCCGCTTGCGGAGCGGTCCTCCTCGTACATGGCTGCGACGTCTCCGCGCGCCGCTTCAATCGGGACGGTTTCGATGAACGTCATTGACGCGCCTCCATGGATGCTGGAACGGGCGACCACCGCACCGCGTGAGGATTGCGCGACGCCGATTGTTCACGTTCCGTGGCACTGGGTAGTCTCTTCGCATGGTACGACGGCTGACCCTGGCAACGGGGATCATCCTCCTGATCTCGGCGGACCGGGAGGTGAACATCGTTCACCTCCCGGTGCCGGGCACCCGAGGTGAATGGCGACGTTGCGCAGAGGGCGAACCGGTTTACCTCAGCTAGGTGACAGACCTCGCCGATTCGCAGTTGCGATTAAGCCTCGTTCGCACGCGTGCCCGGCACGCGACGTGAATCGGGCAGGGGGGTCGAAGGCGTGTGGGCGATACCCGGCCTCGACCAACCGATCACGTTGGTGGTATGATCCGGGTATGACCACAAAGATCGCAATCAGCCTTCCGGACCAGTTGGTCGAGCAGGCGCGTCAGGCAGTTGCGTCTGGGAGCGCTCCAAGTGTGAGCGCCTACATCGCCGGTGCGATGAGTGAGCGAGGGCGCAAGGAGCGCCTGTCGGATGTATTGGCCGAGATGTTGGCCGAGTCTGGCGGGCCGATGACGAAGGCCGAACGGGTGGCTGCGGATCGTCTGTTGCGATGACGCTGGTGCTCGATGCGGGCGCCCTCATCGGGGTCGAGCGAAACGATCGGGAACTCGTCGTCTTGTTCAGCAGGGCGATGGAGCGTGGGCGCGCGATCGTTGTGCCCGCAGGGGTCGTTGCGCAGGTGTGGCGAGACCCGAATCGTCAGGTTCGGCTGGCTCGCCTGCTCAATGCCGAAGACGTCGTGATTGCCGACCTGGACCTCGAACTGGCGCGCGCGGTTGGGCGACTCCTCGCCGCGCGTGATGGGTCGGACGTCATTGACGCGAGCGTCGCCGTCCTGGCCCGCCAATATGCGGCAGCAGTGGTCACAAGCGACGCCAGCGACATTCGACGCCTCAGTCCCGAGACGCGCGTCATCGAGTGTTGATCGGCGTTTTGCCTCTGGCGCCCTGTGCGATGCGGCTGGTCCACTGAATGGTCTGAGCCGCTCGGCGGCCTCCCGCCGTGCGAGATGAAGCGCGACGGTGGTGGGAATTATCATGATCATCTCAATCGTCTGTTCGAACGATCACTGGCGCTTCCCGAGGTGGGGACGGCAACGCTGGCACCCGCTCCGGGATAGCCTGACGACATGACGCGCAGGCTCGCACTCGCCGCGGTACTCATTTCCCTGACGGTTGCCTCCACCGCCTCGGCCAGGTTGGTCGAGTTCCGGACGCCGTCCGGCAACATCGGGTGCATCGGCGAGACGGTCAGGGCTGACAACAACATCCGCTGCGACATCCGCAACCGCAGTTGGTCACCGCCGCCGAGGCCCACGTCCTGTCAGCTCGACTGGGGTCAGGGACTGTCGCTCAACCGCGCGGGGCGGGCGCGTTACGTCTGCGCCGGGGACACGGCGCTCAACACCGGCCCCAAACTCGCGTACGGCGCAACGCGACGGATCGGGGCGATCGTGTGCATTTCGCGCACGTCCGGGTTGACCTGCACCAACGCCGCGGGGCACGGGTTCAGGATGAGCCGCACGAAGGTCACCCGGTTCTGACACGCCACTGGTGGCATTTGTCGCGCTGCGGCGCGCGGTGGGGTCCGTCCGTTCGGCTATGCTGCCGCACCGATGAAGCACACAATCTCAGCCCTCGTCGAAAACAAGCCGGGTGTGTTGTCGCGCGTGTCGGGTTTGTTCACCCGTCGCGGCTTCAACATCGAGTCGCTGGCCGTGAGCCCCACCGAGAATGCCGATCGCTCGCGCATGACGATCACGGTCGACACGACCAAGACGCCGGTCGAGCAGATCACCAAGCAGCTCGACAAGCTGATCAACGTGATCAAGGTCCGCGAGCTCGATCCGCAGAACACCGTCTCGCGTGAACTCGGCCTGTACAAAGTCGCCGTCCGATCGGGCGATCGCAGCGAGATCATCGAGATCTGCGAGATCTTCCACGCCAAGATCGTGGACGTGACTCCCGAGACGCTCACCATCGAGCTGACCGGTGAGACCGAGGCGCTCGTGCGCTTCGAGGACCTG